>NZ_CAKC01000034.1 GCF_000296855.1 Lactobacillus gigeriorum DSM 23908 = CRBIP 24.85
GAGTCAAGACGTCTTTGTGCTCGGCTTTGGTCTTGGCCGTTTCATAGTTGAATACCGTCCGATTGTCCGTTTTAAAGCACGAAGGAATGCCATAGCCCTTGAGAATCTGTTCAAAAACGTGATAATAGCCATTGAGCGTTTCCTGCCAGTCAAAATAGGCGCCAACGATTAGGCCGGTAGCGTTGTCGATTGCCAGGTGCAACGAAGCCTTTTTGCTTCCAAACCAGACGATGTCTGAAGCATCCATCTGAATCTCTTCGCCGAAGTACTTGCATCTTTCATGGCGAG
>NZ_CAKC01000033.1 GCF_000296855.1 Lactobacillus gigeriorum DSM 23908 = CRBIP 24.85
AGTTTAAATCATATAAATATTTAAGAAAGCAAGATTAGACTAATGGTTTATGGGTTACCGCAAAAATATTGACACTTACCGTACAAGATACGGCCTTGAGCTGGAATACGAGCTTCATCAAAGTTACTCATCATTTCATCGAATAGCTTAAGAACATTCGTTTCATCAACTGATTCAGTGTGAACCCCCTCTTGACCGTCATACTTAACCTTTTGTTGATATAGCTTAGAGAACATTTCTCTGTCCTTTTCAGGCATCTTTGAATCTAAGTTAAATTGACGAGTAATATTAGCAATTGAAACCACCATATCAGTTTCATCAACATCCAAAGGATCTACAAGAGTACTCCAGTAACGTTCGTTGGTTAATTCGTATGAATCCCAGTCATTGCTGTAATTAGCTGCAAAGCCTGTAATAGTTCTACGTTGACGGTCTTGACGACCTGCAGTAATGGTTAAACGCGGTACTTTAATATGTTTTGCTCCATCAAACTTAACCATTGAGTTAGATGGTGAGTTCCATAAATCTGCACTATATAAGTGACCATCATAAAAAGCTTGTTGCACAGCACTTTGGTATGCATCAGCATAGTTAATAACTTCTGCCATTTAATAAATCTCCTCTATTTCTTAAAAACATCAACCATAGCTTGAACCGGATCAGTAGTAGCAGGTGTTCCATTACTTGGTTCATAGTTCTGCTTAATACCTTCATCAAAGATGTATGGTGCAGTTTTGTGAATTTCTTTAATTTGTTCATCCAGTCCTAATAGGTTACCTTGTTCATCAAGCTTAACCTTATCCATATCCAAGAAGCCTTTGATTGCCTTAGTGTCTCTGACCTTGCTTGCATTTAAAGCACGATCAACAGCACTAGTAAGACGTGTTTGATTTAATTTATTAGTAAGATCTGCCGTATCATTCTTATACTTGGTTTCCAATTCCTTGTATGAGTTTGATAATTCTTCATTATCCTTAGCATTCTTACGTAAATTCTTTAAATCTTTATCACGTTCAGCAATTTGAGCTTTTAAAGCATTATTTTCTTCAACAATTGCATCATTACCAGACTTAGCATTATTAATATCTTCACCATTCAAGTCCATAACAGCTTTGATTTGATTTTCATCAAGTCCTAAATCTTTAAGTTGATTTCTTTTCATATAAATTCTCCTTACCTTTTACACGTTTTCTACGAGTTCGCCTCTCACAAGGCATACAAAAAGAGCAGTTTTACGCCAATGCTCAGGGCAAACAAAAAGAGAACCGCCATTAAACGATTCTCCTAATTTATTATGCAAACTTAGTAATTAAAGCAAGCCATTGTGGTAAATGCTTTACAGCTTCCTTTGCTTTTTTCATTTTCGAATTATCTTGCAAATATTCAATTCCTTTAGGTGTAATTTGCAAATTGATGATTTTAATACTGTTACCATTTAATGAATATATCGGAACTATTCCAGTAATATAACCTTCTTTATCTAGGCTCTTTAAGATATATTCCCAATATTCCTGTGGTAAGCCATCACTGAGCTCTTTTAATTCATCATCAGTAATAACTTTCCCTTTTTTAAGCATGGCATATAAAATTTCTAAAAGTTTATAAACTAATACAAAATAATCATCTTTTGCCATATTCTAATCCTCTGACCAATCTGCATAGTCCCAAGCGGCTTCAAGCCTTAAACCATCTTCATTTAAATCGCTATGTGCCTCATTCAGTGAATCTCCAATACATCCTACAGTTTCATCTGAATATTTTTCATAGATATCATAAGAAGGAAGTGGAACATATACGATTCCATTCTTTTCATAAGGATTTTTATAAATTTTATACAACTGAGGATATTTTTCTTTAATGAATTGGAAATCATCTTTTTTAAATCTTAGTGTTTCCATTTTTTATTCCTCCGTTTTCTTGGAACAACTGTAACTAATCTGCCTTTATCACTCAATACAACATAAGCATCATCATCTCTAAAAGGTGTTGAATCGATTCTAGTTGTTCTTTCTGCACTTTGTAACAATTCCTTGATTTTATCTATCGATACGCCTTCACGTCGATGTCCTTGAGGATCCTTTTTTACTCCAAAAATTCTATCAATTAAATGATCACTAAAATCTTTTACCACTTGGCCATTTGATGCTGTTGTACCTACAACTTCATCATTTAATCGATCCATAGCATCTATGTAATCTTGATAAGTAACTACAGGTTCAACAGTGCCTCGCTCTCTTGCTTTAACATAAGCATTCAAGGCTCTTCCTGTACGTTTATTATACAATAATTTGTTATATTCTTTGGCACTTTCAGGAAAGCCATGTATACCAAATTTACCAACTAAATCAGCATATTCCTTTTCTGATTGCTGTTCTTTAACAGTTCGCTTCCATTCACTATAATTCATATTACGTGTCCATTTACCTTTCCCAGTAACTGGATCACGATACCACCGTGTTGGAATATCAGGTAAGTCTTTCATATAAGGAACTGTGGTGCATCTGCAGTAGGGATGCATCAAAGGATAATTAACACCCTCCTTTTCATCCTTAACATTAAAGACACGTTCATCTAAGTGTGCGCAAACTTCACATGTATGAGTTTCTAATGTTGCTAAGTACTGATATTGCTCAATGTCTGAATCTTCATAGAACTCTGCTGTAGCTTTTTCTGCAGCATGCCCCATTTCAGTGATAACTAAACGATGGATATTGGATTTAACCACACCTTGAAACTTATCTCTTAGCATTCGTTCAACACGATTGTAAGAATATCCCAAAGCTGTAGATCTAAACATGACATCAGTTAACACTTCAGGCATTACTTTGGTGTAATTGTTCCAGATTCTTTTACTAAAATTGCCACCCTTCCAAGGTTGATAAACAATATCCTTTAACTCTTGTTCATTAAAGTGAGCAAAGTTAACATCTAAGCCACCTACTACTAGATATTTGTTGTAATTTTCCAATAGGTAAGTATCTTCATACCGTTTGGCTAAACCAATGGCCATATTATCTTCTTCATTATCAGCATATCTAGCAGCTAACTTTTGATATTGTCTGTACAGTTCCTGAAGTCTAGCAATTCTAGTTTTATAATAAGCAGAGTTTAATTCTTTCTCAAAGCCACCAGCTCTAGCCTTGGCTTCAAACTCTGCCAATGTCATATCAAACTTACTAGTATCAATAGAATTTAAATAATCAGCCGCTTCTTTAAGTGACTGATTATTTTCATTAGCATATTTAGTTACCCATTTCTTGGATTCTTTAATAAATTCATTTTCAAGATCTTTAAGACGAGAACGCATAGCAATTTCATATTCAGCATTGGAAGCCATCTCTTTTTGTTTAGCTAAGAGAGCACGTTTCTTCCAGTATTCTTGTGAGTTCATAATTAATCACTAGACTTCTTATTTGCCTTCTCTGATTTATCAGAATCGTTTTTATTATCATTAGAGTAATCTTTATCTTCAGAATCATTAAAGCTCTGAGACGCTCTAAAGCCGTCACTATTTTGAATATCATTTTTTTGATATTTAAGCTCTTGTTGCCAATCATCAACAATAGGATTTGATTTAGCAATTGCTTCTTTACTTGAATAATTAGCAACAGCGGCAATTTCTTGAGCCTTAGCTAAATCATCTTGTACCTGAGTTCTAGTCCAAATCTGGGAGATCTTGATGCTGTCAGCATCCCTCATGCCCAGATAATTCATAATAGCTCTCACAAGCTGACTAATGCCACGTCTAAAGTTTGATTCTGTAATACCAGCTTTTAGTTCCAAATGTGAATACAGCATCTTAATCGCCACACCACTAGCATTGCTATTCTTAAAGTTAGCAGGATCAATGCCTTGACCATAAAGGAAGATATTTTCTTTGGTGGTCTGCAATACTGAATTTCTAGCTTCAACCGGAATATCAATCTGCAGTGTATCAATACCAGATTGATCACCATTTCCTGCATTGTTAAACTTAACGGCCTTGTTTTCCTTCAGATCATGCATGAATTTATCAAGTGATGTGCCACCATAATTCTTTAATACCAGCACTACCTGCTGAATATCATCAATATCATTTAAGAAACCATTGTAAATGTCATCATAAGCATCAATAAGGCCTTTACACTTCTTAAGCTCTGATAACTTAAGTTTATTTTTTGAAAATGCAATGAATGGTACACGTCCAAAATTATGCTTTAATACGTTACTTACACCAGTCTCATAGCCAGCGCTCATATCATAGCTAGTAATGCTGTTATATGGTTCAAGGCTATCAAGATTAGAAGTTGGTTGTTTAAAGAATGTAGCTTCCTTATCATTCCAATATTCGTGAACCGCAAATAGCTTACCAGTATCAGAATCTAACTGCTTGTATGATCTTAATACACCTAACAGCTTATTATCCAAAGTAGTTGAATAAATTGGAGTTATCTGATTAGGTGGAATAATTGCATATCTGAAGTTATTATCCTGATCAACCCAATAATGAAGCCATGCAACACCAGCATTACTGGCATCAATCACTAAGTTATTTACAGTTAAGGCAAAATCATCACCTAAAACTTCAGCAATATCTTCATTATATTTTTCATTACCAACATCAATTTGAGGAGGAACAGTAGCCACATAACCTGCTTCTTGATCAACAAGCAATTGGTAGAAGTTCGATGGTACACGGTTATCAGCATGACGTAATGGATCATCTTTGCCGTCCTTATTCAACTTGGATTTGCCATCGTTTCTGCTTGTAATATCAGTTTCATTTCTATAATATTTCAATGCATTTTCATAACGCTTCAAAAAACCAGCACGTTGCGTGCTGGTATTTTTGATCAGTTCTTGCATTTGTTTTAATTCCACGGGATGTAACCTCCTCCTTTATAATGTTCTGAATAAATTCCATACCTTAAGCAGTCCTCGCTGTCATCGTCTTTTTTAATTGGGGCTTCTTTTTTATCATCCCAAACATAATTGAAAATAGTATTTAACAAGTTAGGTGCTTCATCCTTGTTAATAATTAATTTTCCTTGTTTGAAATAACTATCTACAAACTCCAAGCCACTCAATACATTTTTATTAGCATTAATACAATTGATGCCGTTAACTTGCATTTGATTTACATAATCAACACGAGCCGAATCAGCCCAAAAGACGATATTTCCATATTTTTGTTTAATCTCTTGGGCAATATCTATCCAATAATCAATGAATCTATGCTCATGTGCCCATTCCTTAATCAAATAGGATGTGCCTTTGTCATCATCACCAAACAATTGAATAACGCCTTTGTGCCCTTTGCCAAAACCCCAGTCAATTGATGCATAATATTTAGTCATTTCTGGTAACTGATCAGTTGTGATAGTCATGGTTTCAATATTGAAATCACTAAATATTTGTCCTTCAGCACTAACCCACTTGCCATAGATCATTCGATCTGTATACATTCCAGAAGGCGTAGCAGCTACTAAAGAATCAACATAATCTTTGGATAAAAAAGTATTATCAAAGATTGTAAAATTGAATACTTTAATACGTGCCTTAGGGTCTTTGTTGTCCAAGTAATCTGTCTTAATAAAATTTGTAGGACTATCTGGATTACTGGTTATTAGGATTCTTGCTCCTTCAACAGAGCAACGGTTAATTATTTCTTGAAATACGCCTTGATCTGCTAAAGTCGCTTCATCAATCAAAGCACCATAAGCAGTAGCACCACGAATAGAACCAATACCACGGACTGAGCCTGTATATGCAGGAACAATTTCAACTCCCAATAACGAATAATGCCCATGCCTATCAACAGGGATGCTGATACCGAATTCATTTTCAATTGAAGCAATGATGTTTGTATAAATCGAGTTACTAGAATATCCAGCCAATATATAAATTGGTCGTTTAACATTGTTTTTCTTTGCTAATTTTGCGACCCGTTTTAATTCAAGCAATAGCATCCAATTTGAAATATATGTTTTACCTGATCGAACTGCGCCAATCAAAAAAAGATACTTCCAATCATCATTCAAATAAGATTGAAGCACCTTTTGCTGTTTCTTTGTAAATAAATCGTTTAACGCCATGTTACTTTTTGTCGCTTTCACTAATCAACTTATTCATAAGTTCATCAAGTTTATCATCACCCTCGCTGCCTAAACGTTCCACAACATTTGCTCTAGCTTCTGCCACACGAGCATCAGCATTAGCTTTACGAATTCTAGCTTTATCTAATTCAGGTGTTGAATTATCAGATAATAAATTAGCGTATTTAAAAAGCATTTGAATGAGTTGAAATTTAACCATTGCAGATGTTTTCGGATTTTCCAATAATTCATAAGATTGCTGAACAGCTAAAGGCAATGCGCTATTTAGCTTATTAAGGCTATAGTCATGTAAGCCACGTATAAAGTCAGGATCTTTTTTCCAACGCCTAATAGTTTTTTCATCAACACCAATTTCAGTGCCGATTTCGGCATTAGTAAAACGGTGCTCAAATACCATTTCTACAGCCTTTTGACGCTTTTTATTTAATTTTTGGAAAGCCCCTTTTTCGGACATTTTATTTTTCACACCATTTCACCACCGCCTTAAATTTATGCAAAATAAAAAGCCAGCTTAATTAGCTGACTTAAAAATATCTATTTACTTATAAAAGCTGCAACAATCGTTGCCAATGCTGGAACTACAATTGTCAATAGACTAGTAACATCAATTTTCCGCTTTTCTTTTTTCTCTTTGTTTTTTGATTTACTGTAAATAAAGAAAATACCAATTATAATATCCAAAATATACGTTGCGATAAACCAGTACTTTCCTTTAAACAACAGTAAATATACAAGCATCAAAATATTTAAAGCAATCAACAACCCCATATAATATAAATCAGCATGAGACGTTGAAATCATAGTCAAAATCATCAACATCACACTTAAGATGGCAGAAAATACAAATGTTGTTTGAATGATATTGTCGAAAAAGAACAGCCAATCAAAATTCTTATTATTTAAGCCTAGTGAATAAACCGCATCAGAAAAAAGTCGTAGTAGATAAACTAAAATGATTCCCTGAATGACATAACTGCCATTATCATTCATCCAGCTATATATTTGTTTAAGTTTCTTGAGAAAGTTCTCCTTCAATCCTTCCTTTTCCTTGCCTTCATTATTAGTGGATTCTTTTTCCTCATTAGTTGGTTTGATTTCTTTAATTACTTTTGACATTAGATTTGCCTCCTAATTCCTTATTGTTTACAGTGATTGTACAAAAAAATAAATTTCTTGCCTAATTTTTTAAAACTGCCAGAATTTTGAGACAAATATTTTTTAGTTTTATGTCATCACGGACAAATGGTAAGAGTAGGATTCGAACCTACAAAGCCATAAGGCAACAGTTTTACAGACTGTCAGCGTTAACCATTTGCATATCTTACCAGAAAGCCTTGCTAATTCGTGGTTTCGTTCTTTCAAGGAGGACGGAATTGTTATAGCTTAGCAAGGCCATGAGAAACATAGGACTAGAACCTACAACCCATTTTCTAAATTTTGATGCTTTTAATAAAAATTAAGGCTATTCCAATGTTCTCATTAAAACCGTGATGGGACTTACACCCATACCACCGTAACTGCAATAGTCGGACGTGTCTTTTTTACTCATTCGAATTTTCATGTGCGCCAATTTAAAATTAAAACGAAGGTGCAACTTATTTACTGACGCTTGCTAACATCACTAAGGATGATGCAGGATTTCCACCTGCCCCGTGTACACATCGGTTGTAGCCAATTGATGAAATTTTACCTATAAATTTTACGTACAAATATCATCCTTGAAGAAAAATAAATTGTTATTTATCGAAATCTTTGGGGGGATATTTCCACATCTTTCGATACTACTATAATACAACGCTTAATCCGCTATGTTGTACTCTATTTGTATCTAAGTTGTACTTTTTATTAAGCATAAACATGTAGATCAACAACAGGCTTACAATGGAATTTTACTTGTTGATAAGTAAAGTTATCCGCAAATTCAAACAGCGCTTTTTTTCTGAGTGCTGCCACTTTCGAATGACTGCTGTAAAGCATCCGTTCAATCTCTGCCCAAGTATGTTTATTAATAAGGAGGTTTTTTAGAATGACTTGGGAATTATAAGAGCAGTGATTGATTGCTGTTACAGTAGCATCCACAGTTAACTGTGTTGTAATTCCATTGATAAGCATAGCATCACGTGAATTGGTATTGCTAGATGTTCCAGGATCTTCTAAATTTGGAGATGTAATATATGTACGATTGTTACCACTAAGAGCAAGCAAGCGATCTAAATCATCGCTAAAAAATCTTGCTACTCTATCAAGTGTTTTCTTTTCATCGATTTTATCGAAAAATTCATCACTGTACATGTACTCACTCCATCAAGTTATAAATCCTGTGCTTTCTGTAAGAATCGATCCCACGTTTTACATAAATATTTTCTTCATCTGGATCTATGTAGTATTCTCCATCATCAATCTGCTCCCATCGTCGCCTTTCTGCCCAAAGAAGCCAACCATTGCTTTTTATTGCAGATAATCTAGTTTTATATCCAAGTGCTCTAGCGATTGAAGCCATGTTTGCACCATGAATTCTGTATTTACCTTTTGTAGCTACATACCTAAATTGGGGCCTAGTCAACAATTGGTTCTGCTCTTTGATTTTATTGAGCTTTGCTATACCTAGCTTCAATTTCTTGCAAACTTCATTAAGGGAATAGCCTTTAATGATTAATGCTTTTACTTTTTCAGTAGTATCATCAGGCTTTTCTTTAGCAAGTAAGATTGATCTAGCTTCTAGCAACCGTTGATCATCATCAGGACATTTAGCAACAGAACCATATTCCAATTCAACTTGGTGCAATAACTCTAAAATTCTAGAATCCATAGCCCACCAGACTTTCATTTATAATTTTTAAAGCATCTTCAGTACTTCTAGCAATTCCATGAATAACTTGATGTGATTGAAGAAATCTGTGGAAAGTAATCTGTTCCGGTCTAGGCTTACCAGTTGCAGATTTAACTTCAATAAAGAATATCCGACCATCTGACCATCTAAATCCCATTAAATCCGGAAATCCTTTGGGCAGTCCTGTATCAAACCACCGGCCATCTGCAGTTTTTACCTTTCCTACATTAGTTCTAAAAATCGTGCAGCCATTTCTGGAAACTGCCACCTGAATACGCTTCTGTATCTCATGTTCACTCAAAATCATAGACATCAAAATAATTCCAATTTCCATCTGGTCCAATATGACGTTTAAAAGTAGTGAAATCTTCCAATTTATCTTTAGGTAAATAGAGATTTACAGAATCTGTTTTAGGATCCCAAATGAATAACAATTTCCACTTAGCTTTTTTACCATAGTCATCTTCAAACCTAAGATTAACATTGAGCTTTTTTACATTACCCAAATTGTGCCACTCTCCAAGCGAATAATAAAAATTATCAGCTTGATCAGGCAGCATCATTGAAATTAAATTATCGATTTCTTCTAGCATCCAAATACCTCACCATTAAAATTGCATAACCGGCTAAATCCGTTAAAGTATCTGTTAAGCTTTCACCTAAATCGTCAATTTTTGGATTTTTAACCAAATTAATTAATCTATTTTGCTTATCATAAATTCTAGTAACTCCGGCAATTAATCCTAAGTCGTCTAATGACTTATCAAAGGAATTGCCATAAGCCTCATTCTTTTTTTCTAGAATGTCAGATAATTTATCTGTATAAGATTTAAAATTATCAGTCATCATTGCCTCCTAGCGATTGAATAAGAAATTCCGCATTTTTGCGAAATCTATTATTAATATCGTTTACTGCAGTTCTTCTGTTTTGTTCGTTCTTAACCAATCGATAGAGTAGATGGCTTTCACCTTTAAGATTATTTTTTAAAGCATATTCAAACATATGCAGTTCTATATTCGACCAGTCTTGAACGTTATCACGATTTAATTCTTTACCTTTAACTAGCATTTTTAGCCACCACAATAATTACAATCATTTTTTGAGTTCATACTTCACCTGTTTTACATACAAAATGTTATCTAGATTAATATATAGTTCTTTAACATCCCTTTGACTGAAAGACATAAAAGGATTGTAATCTTCAATTCCATATCCTTGAATGAAACAATTATCTGCTTTGTTGTAAATTTCCCAGTCATAATCTGTATCAGTTAGCAGAATTGTTTCTTTATCGACTAATTTCACTAAAAATCCATGTTTCATTGTTTGTTGCTCCTATATCCACACTTTGAGTAGTGTATGATGGTGTATCTTTAGTGTATGATAAAGCGTTTATCATACACTGCTATAAACGTTGATATATAGACGTTTAAAGCCATTTGGTGTATGAAGTGTACCTTTTTTCTAATAAAAGAGAAAAGAAAAATAAATATATAAAATATAAAAAGTTATAAAAAAAGATACACATCCTACACTTTAAAAACTCAAAACCACTCCCAACCCGCATCCCACTTGAGTTTTAGGCTAGTGTATGATCATACATTAAGCTACACCATATTGAATTGATAACCCTGATTTTTATCTATATCAATACCCAAATAAAAGTTTCCGCTGTTTAAACGCTTCTTTTCAAATCTTTTTCCAATCTCTTGACCAAATTTACGACTATTCATTTCATAGTTATTTGTATCTTTAGCCCATTCTCTATATTCTTTAAAAAGTTCACTAGACTTAACAAGCTCACCATCGGCAACAATGCATCTATCATTGATAAACGATTGAATAACGTCCATTTCTTCACGATATTCATTGCTTGCCTGTTTAACAGCTAATGGCTCTTTGAGTCCTTCACGTTGCCACATCATTGCGCCTTCAATAGCCCAATTAAGAATTCCAACAGCTTCAGCTTTTAGTTTATCTTCCAAATGCTTATCAACCTTATCATCAGGAATTTTATATTTAAAAGGAATTATTATCATTCTTCGCCAAATACCATCATCTGTTCCATAGATTGTTGGTTTATGGTTAGTAGCCATCCAAAGTTTAAAAATCGGCTTGAATTCAAAATCTTTACCATATTGATATCTAGCAACTATGGTATCCCCACCTGTCATTTGTTTTACCAAAGATTCATCAAGTCGGTCGCCTTCATTAGCTTCGGAACTGATAACAACCCTTGCTCCCTCTAATCGTGCAATATCTGAATTAGCACCCTGTGAGCCATATTTTTTCATGATTGAACTAGCATTCATGGTTTTAGCATAGCCACCTGATATAAAGGCCACAATGTTCATTAATACTGATTTACCATTTCGACCATTGCCATTTAAAACAAACATTACTTGTTCAACAATTGATCCAGTTAGACTGTATCCAATAACTTTTTGAACATAGTGAATCAATTCTTTATCACCCTGAAAAATCTGATTCAAGAATGCTTTCCATGTTGGACAATCGTATGTATCGCTATATTCAACACCAGTTTCCTGAGTAAACATCTTTGATACATCATGATCGTGTAATACACCATTGGTAAGATCGACATAGCCACTAGGTGTATTTAAAAGCATTGCTTCTTTATCCCATTCTGAGTGCTGAACAGGCAGCAAGTGCCTTGCACCTTTAAGCATATTGGTGTGAGCTTGGAGTGATCTTTCACGTTTACAAAACTTATCCCATGCTTTGGCAATTTTTTCTTGATCTTTATCACTAGTATTTTCAGGAACAACAATAGTTTCATCTTTCAAAGAATTAATTACTACATCACCGGCTTTTTCAGCTAGTCCATTATTATCCTCGCTCCAATAACTACCATTGTATGAATACCAAATTCTATCAACCATAGACCAACGAAACCTATCACCAAATTGATCTTTAAACCTTAGAGCCATACCCATATCATCCCATGACCGTGGAGGATGCTCTACTTTATCTTTGCTTTTTAAAGGTTTGTTGAATGCAAACGAATAATCATAGTTATTTTCAGCTGATCCTTTATAAACATTTTGCGTTTCATTAATTGCTTTATTTAAAGTTGCTTGTCCGTATGTAACAGCTCCGTGTTTTTCGTCCCATTTATCACGAATCAAACTAGAGTTTCTAAAAATTTGATCCATCTTGGAATAATCTCGACCACACCAGAATGCTAAGTAATTACAAAAAGCAATATCTGCTTCAGAATGACTAGGATAATATTTTTCCCAACCGCCTTGCATAAACAGCTTAATGATTTGACCATTTTTAGATTCATACATTTTTGAAAGAATTTCAGAAATAGTCATATCATTGATTTCTACTGGATGATTGGGATTAAGCTCAATAACTTTATCCTTGCCAAATAAAAACTCATAAAGTTTTTTCAACTCAGTTTCATCAAGCGATTGAATTTGATTATTGCCAATGGTATTTCCAGTTAAAGCAAAGAATCTACCAGATTCATACAATTCAAAATTTCCTTTTCTTCGCCTTTTTCCAGGAATTTTTCCCTTAAAAATTGCATGGATTCCATTGCCTGATTGACTGATTTCCATATAAGTTCCATTAGTCAATTCAATAATTTGGCTAACAATAGTATCTGGAGCTCCATTGCGATAATCATATAAATCATCAGCAATATTATCAATATCCAATCCTACATATCCATTATCAAAATAAAATGCTAATCCAGCAGCACGATCAAACTTTTCGATTCCTCTAACAGCTGTTCCATAATCAGACCAAGTATTTGGATCATTGCTTTTACCATTAGTTCCATCATAAGAATTGATTGGAATTTTTGTATTTTTATGTCTCGACTCTATCCACTTTAATTCAAAGTTTCCCCATTGCTTCAAATTTTGCAATTCAATAGGGATGTTTTGGTAATTAGAATGGAATGTCTTCATTTGTCAAAACCTCAGTGCCTTGATTACCAGAAAATGGATTGCTTTGTACCTGTAGTGGATATTTAGTTACAGCAAATGAATTTGGCCATATTTGATTTCTTTCAGTTGTTCTGCCATTGTATTCATCTTTACTTATTGCGACTTTTACTCTCACAGGTTTACCGGTTAACAGTTGTGACCAATGATTCCAATCTCTAACTTCCACCCCTTCTGGAACACCTGCAGCCTTCATTACATAACTCAATTCCGATTGGTCATATTCGCCAGTCTTTTTTCTGCGCCAAATATTTGCAAAAACTAATCTATTATGTTGTTTACCATTGGTATCAGGCATAGCTTGATCCAAGTCGGTTCTAATTCTTAATGCAATATTGATATACTCTGCACCGCTTTTAGTTGCATCTGGTTCAGTATGATCAATAATGCATTCATAAATTCCTTCTGGTACCAAAGTATTTTTGTCTAAATCTTTATAATCAGTTGTAAATAAACCCATTTTTATTTCTCCTATCTAATTAATCCTAATGCTTTACCTTTGTAGTAAGCCCAACCTGGTTTATATCCTTTAGCTTTAGCATATTGATAAAGCTCTTCCATGCTTTTTGCTTCATTAGGATTGACTAATATAACGTAATTTGTTGTAAAAAGAATTGGCTTTTCAGAATTGTCTACTATATCCATTTCAGTTTTATCTTCCAAATTTAAGGCTTTTGCATTCTTTTTGGTTTTTCCAATTTTAGTTCCACAATTAGGACATTCGGAATAACTTGCTGGAAACACTGCAAAACAATTCTTACAGATTGCTATTTTTAGATCATCTTCTGATTTTCGAGTGGCTTTTTTTCTATCTTCAAGCGTCCAAACTCTGTAATCCCGTGGAAATCCAAAGGGAGCTTTTGTTTTACTTTTGCTACTGCCAATTACTTCTTTTTGTTCAAAATTTCCTACATGATCAATAATTACAGCCTTTTTTCCATCCTGATACCTCATACATCTCATAGCCTGCTGCAGATATAAAACTAAAGATTTAGTAGGCCTTAGCATAATTACACATTGACAATCTGGGACATTAAAGCCCTCACTAACTAAATCTACATTTACTAGAACTTGAATTTCACCAGTTCTAAATTTGTTCATTATTTGGGTTCTTACTTTGGTTGGAGTTTTGGAATCAACTTCAACTGCTTGAATACCATCAGCAATAAATTTACCTGCTACCAATTTTGCAGCTTTAATTGAAGGCGTATAAACAATTGTTTTTAACCCCTCAGCGTGTTGATGATACGTCTTTAACATATCCCCAAAATTTATTGTTTTAATAAATTTAGCCATTGATTTACTTGTATAATCTTGGTTTGAATATGATTGTAATTTTTTATAATCACCAAGCTTCCTAGATATATACAAGTAAGGTGCCAATTTTTTATTATCAATTAATTCCTGAACTTGCATCCCTTCAACCATGACATCATATATATCTGTAAATCCTTTACCAGACATTCGCCATGGTGTAGCTGTAAATCCTAATCTAGGAACATTGCTAAAATAATTGATGATCTTCATGTACTGTCCTGCACGAGTATGATGTGCTTCATCAATGATAATCAATTGAGGTTTCGGGATTTCTTTTAAGTGATTAGCGATTTTTCCCACTGTGGAAATAATGCATCTATTCAAATCAACATCATTCTGCTTAAATGAATCTTTGATTTGCTTAACTAGTTCTTTTCTGTGAACAAAGAATAAAATTCTATTACCTTTGTTTGTTGCTAGTCTTGCAATTTCAGCAATAATTACTGATTTTCCTGATCCTGGAGGACTGACAATCATTACACTTTTATGATTATGCATCAGCTGCTGTCTTGTCTGATTCACTATCTTCTGTTGATAGGGATATAGTGAATAGGTCACTAGCTTTCACCGCTTTTCTGTTATCTAAACGATTCTTAGCATAAGTTCCAATATCGCCTTGCAAAATAATCCCACGTTCACCGTTTTTAGGATTTTGGATCAGTCTACCAACAACATCACAATTTCCCATTAAATAGTCTCTAGCTTTGTCTCTAAGATCTGGACCATATTGCATAAACTTTTGGCCATTAGCATCTGTAACATTTGTCATTTCTTCCCATGCTGTTACGTAAATATTAATTTTCCAATGAAATATGTGACTAATAAATCTGATTATCCAGTTTACAAATTCGTTGTAGTGAGCAATTTGATTATCTAATCCATTCTTTGTTTCTTTGGCTTTTTCAATAAACCACATCTTTTGCAAATTAGATACGTTATCTACAACTAAATTGTCATAATCATTTGGATTAAAATCCCTGACAAAATCTTGTATATCTTCAATAGGTTTATCAGGATCCAGAATCCAAATATTTTCCTTATGTTGTTTCCAGTAATTTATCCTCTTAAACGATTCATCAAGAGATAACAAATAAGTTTTTCCTTTAAGATATTTACTTTCAGTAGTTTTACCTACTCCCGAAGCACCATAGATTAACCAGCGAAAAGCTTGATTATCTTCCTCAGTCCATTTAAATTTAGGCATGTTATTTCTCCTTTATAGGTTGGTCCTTAGCTTCTTGTAGTAACTTGCGATAAGCTTCTTCAGGTATGATCCTTGTAAGTTGAGCTACATACTCTTCAGGGCTAGCACCATATGTTGAAGGAAAATCCGGCTCAATTGACTTAAGCCAATTTAATCCTTTTTGGTACGTTCCTTGAGTTTTGGCTTCTTCGATAAGCTCATCTTCCCACTTAGGAATTTCTGCTTGTATTGAATGAACCCAATCGCTAAAATCAGTAAGTCTCATTACTTATATACCTCCCTTGGTAATAATTCTTTATTTGTTCATCAACAAAATAAGGATCTCTATTTAGTGAGTCAAAAAGGCTCTTACATAAATCTTGCCAAGTTGGATAATCCATCTCTTTAGCTAACTGTAAAATTCCAACATTACATAGCCTCCAACATAGAAATTCTTGACAGTTTTGAAAATCTCCATCTTCACCAATGAGATAATCTTTGCCATCTACCGTAACAATTAATGTTTCCATGTGTTATACTTCCTTTGGTTATATTTTTATTTAAGTCGATCATTGCCGTGATCGGCTTTTTTCTTTTTCAAAGGATCATAAATTGCATTGCTTGCAGCAATCAATCCTTCTTTTGTTTTTTGGCTTTGTCGTTTTGGTATTCGCATTATTCATTACCTCCTACAATAATTAACATCAATAACAACATAACGATTGGAACCATAATCAACAGGTAATTGCTATCTCCCGTACTAATTACTTTAATCGTTAAGAATGTTACAAATCCTGTTGCCATAATCATTAGCAAGATCAATATTTTTTCTATCAAAGTCATACCTCGCTAGATTAAGATAAATGATCCCAACCAGAACAGAATGAAACCCAAGGCAATCACTAAGCCCAAGTGTTGATCTCTACTTAGCATCCCAATCAATCTCCTTCCTATGTTCATTCATCCAAATGGCAGCAGGATATTCAAAGATAGTCATCTTTCCACCTCTGCCAGGATGGATATTGCTTACCCAGTCGGGTTTAAAAACATATAAAATGTTTCGCTTAACCCAAGCCTGTCCATGTGGTTTGCAATACTTTTTGGCAAATTCCTGAACATTGATTGTTCTTCCTACAATTTGTTCTTCAGGAACATAGCCACGCTTCTTCATTACTTGATCAATGAGTTCAATCATTGAAGTTTCATCAAGTGCTACTTGCATGTTGATCACTCCTAACATCTGATAAAATTAATTTTGAGAAAGAAGGCATTAATATGATTGAAACCATACGCGCTGAACGTGTTCTTTTAAAGAAGTTAGCCAAATATAAGTCGATAAATCATAATGATCCTATAATTACTAAAGACCCTTATTTGATCAAAGATCTTGTAGATAAAGGATTAGTTCAAATTTATCCAGTAAATAAAGTTAAGAATCACATAACTAATATGGTTGATTTTAATTATTCTCTATCACCGGAAGGTGAGCATTATTTTCAAGAACAACATGAACAATTTAGAAAATTTCTTCTTAGAAGTGTTCTAGTGCCTATAATTGTTTCAGTTATAACTACCCTCTTAACAACTCAACTAATTCCATTTATCTTGCATACAATGCTGCCAAAGTGAGTAATGTGGTAACTAAACTAACAACAAATGGAATTAGGTAATCACCAATTACTTTTCGATCAAACTGTTTAACTTTTTCATCTATGTCATCATTTGATGGCTTTTTTTGTTTAACCATGTTGATCACTCCTTAGGCTGGTTGATCTTTTTCGATTAAAGGTAAATAACCATTAGCCTTAAGCAACTCATACAAACCTAAACGGCCTTTTTGAGTCCATTTAGTATTCAGTACAGCTTTCTCAGTTCCATCCTTTAATGTCACCATTGTTGTGTTGGAATGAGTCCAGCCTGTTTGTTGGTATTTCGCATATAATAGCCAAGTTGTGCCTTGCTTAAATTGAACTTTTAGCTCATGCAATAACTTATTCATTCTCATTGCCGACATTCCATAATCCTTAGCAATTGCGCTAATAGTTACTAATGAAGGGTTCGCTAAAACCTTGTCATAGTAAGTCGCCTTTGGCTGAAGTTCGTTAACACGTTGTTCAGCAATCAACCTGCCTTCTCGTTCCTTTTTCAATTCAGTAGCCAATTGAATGATCGTGTCAGGATTAAGCAGTACTTCCTGGATCTTCTCAGGCGTCATGTATGCTCCGTGTTTGCGGATCGCTGGAAGTATTTCTTCAGCTACAAAGTCATTAAATCTTTCAGCGTTTGGAGCATGAGATTTAAAAATCAATTTATAAAGACCAGGCTCAGAAATTATTGTCATATTCTGCATTCCACTAGGTGTTTCCATTTCGGCAACACCTTTAAATTTGTCTGGTACATTTTTGCTAATTGCTGATCGTGGACTAGCATATCCAAGAATCTCTGCTATATCTTTTCCAACAAACCAAGGCTGATCATTAATCAATACGATCCTTATGTGGGATCCTTCAAAATCAAAAAGCTTAATATCTTTATTCATCGTTATAGTTCCTTTCTAAAAGGGAATTAGTTTCCAAAAAAAAGAATTTCTTTGGCATATTATATACTTCCGCCATTTTATCAAGCATTTTTTGAGTAATATCAGAAGGATCTG
>NZ_CAKC01000032.1 GCF_000296855.1 Lactobacillus gigeriorum DSM 23908 = CRBIP 24.85
GCTGAAATTGATTCTTTTTAAACTCCCTACGAGATAAATTAAAGGTACAGATGGAATGATTTTATGAAAGTAAAATAGACTCGCAGCTGAAAATGAATGAATTATAACCCGATCTTCCATATGATATTGATGAATAAGTAGAGCAATTTTATCTTCTAAATGGTAAGAATGATCGATGCTATGATCTATTTTGGTTTCTAAAATGAATTTAGCAGTAGGTTTATTTTGATAGTATTTAAAAAGCTGACCTAGTGATAATACATGTTCGCCATTGTCGTACTGAAGTTGATTTAAAGTGGCAAAAGGATTTTGTGATACAATTTTATGTATATGTGTAACTCGAAATAAATCGTCATCGTGTGAAATAACAGGGACGCCATCTTTAGAAAGAGATAGATCTAATTCAACATAGTCTGCACCAGACTTAAAGGCAGAGTTATCGCTTTGAATGGTTTCTTCTGGATATTTTGTAGGATCACCTCTATGTCCAACAACGGTAAAACCGGATGTGAGGATAAATATAACCATTAGAAAAATTAATTGAAAAATATGCTTTAATAACTTCATGCTGCCACCTCTACTGTTGGTTAACAATAGTATAGTTGCACATTTTGTCAAATTTGTCTAAATTTTGTTGTGTGAAAAGGGGATTGATATTGATGGAAACTGAAAGTCAATATGAAACGCTAGATCTAATTGAAGAAATAACTCGTAATGACGGTAGCAAGTATTTTGAGATTTCTAATATTGATCAAAATGGGATTGCTGAATTAGCAGCTGATCGTGGATTGATTAAGCAAGTTAAAATATTGCAGGTAAATATCGCAAGAACTAAGCCACTAATGATTTATGAAGAGTACATCAATAAGACGTATAATTTGCAGACGCTGCTTAATGAAAATGATTGGAAAAATCCTAAGTGGGTAGAATGGGATAAGCCTGAAGGAAAAGTTCGTGAAGCTTACGAGCAAGTTTTATCAGCAAATCATATTGGATAAAGGAAAAGAAAATGGAAAAGATTCGGATATTACATACAAATGACCTTCATTCACATTTTGAACAATTCCCTAAGATAGGTCGATATTTTGAAAAGGCACAGCATGATTCAGCTTTTGACGAAGTATTTACTTTTGATGCTGGCGATTTTATGGATCGCTCACATCCATTAACTGATGCAACTGAAGGTCAGGCAAATATCGAATTAATGAATAAGTTTCACTATACTGCCGGAACGATTGGCAATAATGAGGGCATTTCTAATCCTCATTGCGTGCTGGAAAGATTATTTGATCATGTAGAATATCCAATTGTATTGGCGAATCTTCGTGAAGAAGATGAATCAATGCCTAAGTGGGCAAAAAACTATCATATTTTTTCAACCAAGGCAGGCACTAGAATAGCTTTGATCGGTTTAACAGCAGCTTATCCTATGACATATGGTCCAAACCATTGGCATATTAAGATGTTAAAGAATACTATGGATGCAGTTCTGCCACAGCTAGTTGGTAAATATGATGTGTTGATTTTATTAACCCATATTGGTTTAAGAATGGATCGCTGGCTAGCTGAAAATTATCCCCAAATTGATTTAATAGTTGGTGGTCACAGCCATGACTTGCTACCGAAAGGTGAAAAAGTGAATCAAACCTGGATTACGCAAACTGGAAAATGGGGACGATATATTGGCGATATTAATGTAGAAATTCAAGACCATCATGTTGTAAAGGTAGAACCAAATACGATACCAACGGCAGAATTGTCAGAGGAAAAAACAGATCAAGCAGTGATTGCTGGTTACTATGAACAAGGCAAAAAATTATTGCAAGCTAAAAAGGTAGCCAATTTGCCTGCTAAATTTGATAACAATAAAAAAGCAGCAATCAGAGTATCTTTAGATGCAATCGCTGACTTTGCTCAAGTGGATTTAGCTATATTGAGCTCTGGATTATTTTTGGATCCGTTTAGAGCAGGTGAAATCACTAAATATGATTTACAGAAAGCTTTGCCACACCCAATGCATGTGGTGAGAACAACATTAGCGGGAAGAGATTTATGGCGTTTAGTGATGGAAATCGAAAAGAATAGACACTATTTAGAGCATTTTCCATTACAAGGGATGAGTTTTCGCGGAAAAGTTTTTGGAGAAATGTACTATAAAGGTATTGAAGTCGATATGAGACGTCGCTTAGTATACGTAAATGGTCAAGAGATTGATCCACGAGAAGAATATCAAATTGCTTGTCTTGATCACTATGTTTTAGTACCGTTTTTCCCAACGTTAGCGATTGTCGGTGATAATGAATTCCTTTTCCCAGAATTTCTGCGTGAAGTTATTGGCAATTATTTAGCAAGAAAATTTCCATTAGAAAATCAGAAGGAGGGAACTGAAAAGGATGAGAACTGATCGCAACGACGAAATGGAAAATAAACATGAGATTGAACAACCTCTGCGTCATCCGTTAGCTATTGTGATTCGTGATCAAGATAAATTAAAGATTAACAAACAACTGTATAAAATTTTGATTGATAAAGATAATGCGATTGATGTAGATTTATTGCGAAAAAAATATGACCCGTATCTCGATCAATATGACTTTTTGGTTGGCGACATTTCAAGTGAGCATTTACGCTTGAAAGGTTTTTATAAAGACTGTGTAAAGACAGCAATTGATCGTAAAGAAAGTACTATTGCTGATTATTTAATAGAGTATTGTAACCCGGGTAGCGCATATTTTGTTCTAGAATTGGTTTCACCTGTTCATCATCATAGCTCACATCGGAAACCAGACTATCGAACGAGGAGAAGAATGCGTCGCCAAGCTCAATTGAATGGTGGGTTCAAAAAACGGCATGTACATAAAACAAAATTTCCTAAACATCGTACAATCACAACTAAACAGCATAAAGGAAGAGCACATTCATTTGTGATCAAGAAGAAAGGGTAATTTGGTGAGGGACTATCAACTTTATTTAATCGATCTTGACGGAACGATTTATCGAGGAAATGAGACAATTGCTTCTGGAGTAAGATTCGTTAAACGTTTAGTTGATCAAAAAAAGGATTATCTTTTTTTGACTAATAATACGACTAGAACTCCAGAAATGGTTGTGGCTAAGTTAAAAACACACGGAATCACAACGGATATAGCGCATGTTTATACCCCTAGTATGGCAACTGCCGAGTATCTATTGCACCATTGTCAGAACCATGATTCTAAAATTTCGGTTTATATTATTGGACAAGTAGGCTTATGGAAAGAAATTCTTGAACGACCAGAGTTTATTTATGATGAGCAAAATCCTGATTATGTGATAGTAGGGATGGATACTGATTTAACGTATCAAAAAGTGAGAGTAGCTACTCGTGCTATTAGAGCGGGGGCAGTTTTCATTGGTACTAATGCCGATTTGAATCTTCCATTGGGGGATGAATTAATCCCAGGTAATGGGTCACAATGTGCGATGATTGCTGCAGCTAGCGGTCAAAATCCTATGTATATTGGTAAGCCAGAAGCAATTATAGTGGATATGGCGCTCAAGCGCGTAGGGACGAAAAAGGAAGATGCGCTTATCGTGGGCGACAATTATAATACTGATATCAAGGCAGGATTTAACAGTGGGGTAGATCAGCTGCTGACGTTGACAGGGGTAACTACTAAAGAAGAAATAAAAAATCTAAAACAGCCAACGCTAATTGTTGAAAATTTGGATGAGTATCAACTATGACGAGTAATAATAAACCATTAAGTATTATATTTAATTTCTTATATAGCATAGCTAGTAGTGTAGTAGGGGCAATTATAGCTAGTTGGCCCCTGCTATTAATTTTTATGCTGATTCAAAAGACTAATGAGACAGTAGGATTGTCGTTATGGAAGGTAATGCACAATTATAATCAATTGCTGTGGTATTTGATTTGGCCTTTTGAAAATAAACTCAAGATGGATAACTTTCATACTTCTGTTAATGCTGCCGCCCACTTTGCCGATTGCAAGCGATTGTTTCTACTCGCAATTTTTGTTTTTATAATTGGGACGGTTTATTGGTTATTTGAAAGAAATGCAAAAAAACGTGATGTTTTTACTTTGAGCAAAGTAGGGACTTTATTTTTCCTGATTTTACCGGTGGTAATATTACCATTTGCGGTAACAAATTTTGATAGTTTTTTTATCTTGTTCCATCATATGTTTTTTAGCAATAGCAATTGGTTATTTGATCCAACAACAGATCCGATTATCAACGTATTAACCGAGGGCTTTTTTGCTGCCTGTTTTGCAGTTGCGGGATTGATTTATGAACTTTTTTATGCCAGCAAATTACTAAAATAAAAATTTAGATACAAAAAAGGAATTTCGTGACTAATGAAATTCCTTTTTTTGAGTTAATTTCTTTTTTAACATTACAATCAAAATCGGTAGTACTGAAACTAGAATAATAGCTAACACAATCAATGAAAAATGCTCTTTAACTATCGGAATGTTTCCGAAGAAATAGCCAACTGATGCAAATAATCCGGTCCAGATAAGGCCACCAAGAACATTAAACGTTACGAAAGTTCGATAATGCATTTTACTTGCACCAGAAATAAAGGGTACAAAAGTACGAATAAAGGGAATGAAGCGACCAATGACAATGGTAATTGAGCCATGCCGTTCAAAAAACTTTTCAGCAGCCAATCGATTATTCTCATTGATTAGTTTATTGAACCAAGAATATTTTTCACCAATTTGAACTGAGCGTGCACCAATTTCGTAATTAACACTATCACCGATAATAGCTGCAAGGGCGACCGCTAAATAAATAAGTCCAATACTCAAATTATACTTATTATTAGCTGCCATTGCTGCTGCCGCAAAAATCAATGAATCTCCTGGCAAAAACGGAAAGACTACAAGACCAGTTTCAATAAAGATAATGACAAATAATATTAGGTAACTTCCTGCACCAAATTGATTGACGATCGTTATTAGGTGATCATCGATGTGTAGGATAAAATCAATCAACGCCATGGATTCTCCTATAAACTTGTTGAATGGATAGTAAGACTTTTTTGTGGAAACAGATTTCTCATGATTGAAGTAATTGCAATTTGAGCTTCACCAAAGCCAACTCCAATAATGGGAACTCTTCCAGGATAGGTAACTACATCACCAATTGCATAAATGCCTGGAACATTGGTTTTCATTTCCGATTGAACGGCAATACGATTGTCGTGGAGTTCGATATCCCATTTCTTTACGAAGCGATTATCTGCTTTAAAACCGTAGGCAACGATAATATGATCAAAAGAACGAATGATAGATTCGTTGCCACCAAGTTTTTTCAGCTCGACTTCAATCTTATTATCCATTAAAGAAAGACTTTTAGGTAGGTATGGCGTTAAAATTTTAGCAGAACTTAATTGTTTTATTTGTTCCACGCTACTTTCAAGTCCGCGGAAATTGTCACGACGATGAATTAATTCGATCTTAACTAGGTTGCCTAATTCAAGAGCCCAGTCTAAGGCAGAGTCACCACCGCCAAATATTCCAATAGTTTGATTCGCAAATTTTTGAGGATCATCAATAAAATAATGGATACGTTGATTTTCCTCTGCTGTTGTTTTGATTGGAAATTGTCTAGGTTTAAAAGCACCGTTACCGGTTGCAATTATAATAGTTTTAACGCCAACATTATTGTTAACAATAAAACCATTATCATTCTGTTCAAGATCTGTAACTTTGGTATTAAGATGGATTGTAATTTTATTAATCAGTCCGTTAGTTAATTCACTGGTTAATTGCGCTCCAGTAATTTCTTGATGGGCAGGGATGTCTAAAATCTTCTTAAAAGGATATAACATTTGAGGTTGACCACCAATTTTACTTAAAGAATCAAAAACCACAGGTTTAAGACCATGAAGTAAAGCATAGTTTGCAGCATATAAGCCAATAGGACCTGCGCCAATAATGGCAATATCAAAGTATTCTATTTTAAAAACCTCTTTCTAAAAATAAAATCAAAATAGTGCTTGCTATTTACATCAAAATATTGTAAATTATTTAGGTCAGCTTTTGAACCAAAAAGTTTGAAAGTTGAAACAAAGTTTTCTTCTAAAAAAAGTAAAAAAAGTACTTGCAAAAGGAGAAGAAAGCGAGTAATATATTTAAATGTCGTCGGGCGACGGAAGTCGCAAGGCGAGGCGAGATGAAAAAAGTTCTTGACAAAGA
>NZ_CAKC01000031.1 GCF_000296855.1 Lactobacillus gigeriorum DSM 23908 = CRBIP 24.85
CAGCTAAGAGTGCAATGGACCAAGGAATGAAACATGTTGAAGTTTCTGTAAAAGGTCCTGGTGCTGGTCGTGAATCTGCTATTAGATCGCTTCAAGCAACTGGTCTTGAAATTACTGCAATTCGTGACGTTACGCCAGTTCCCCACAATGGTTCTAGACCACCAAAACGTCGTCGTGTTTAGTTTTGTCCTTTTTGTGGGACGTAGCGTTTTGAAAGGGGCCTAGTAATGATTGAATTTGAAAAACCAAATATTACCGTTGTTGAACAAGAAGATTCTTACGGTAAGTTTGTTGTTGAACCACTAGAACGAGGCTTTGGTACCACTTTAGGTAATTCTCTTCGTAGAGTGTTGCTTACTTCGATTCCGGGTACAGGACTTGTTTACGTTCAGATCGATGGCGTTTTACACGAGTTCTCAACAGTTCCTGGTGTTCGTGAAGATGTTACCAAGATTATTCTTAATTTAAAGAAACTTGAGTTAAAGTCACTTACTGATGAACAAAAAGTGATTGAATTAGACATTGAAGGACCTGCTACTGTAACTGCTGATGATCTTCAAGTTGGTGCTGACGTAGAAGTTTTGAATCCTGATCAATACATTTGTACTATTGCCGAAGGTGGACACCTGCACATGCAAATTGCCGTTAAGAACGGTAGAGGTTATGTTGCAGCTAGTGACAATAAGAGTGATGATATGCCAATCGGCGTGATCCCTGTGGATTCTCTTTTCTCACCAATTAAGAAGGTTAACTATCAAGTTGAATCTACTCGTGTTGGTAAGAGAGACGACTTTGACAAGCTCACTTTTGAGATTTGGACAGACGGTTCAATCAACCCTAATGACGCCCTTAGCTTTGCAGCTAAGATTTTAGTAGAGCACTTCAAGGTATTTGAATCTGCTGATGCTAATTCTAAATTTAGCGAAGTAATGGTGGAAAAGGAAGACGATAAGAAGGAAAAGAAACTCGAAATGACTATTGAAGAGTTGGATCTTTCTGTTCGTTCATATAACTGCCTTAAGCGTGCAGGCATTAATACTCTACAAGAGTTAACTGATAAATCAGAATCAGATATGATGCGTGTACGTAATTTAGGGCGTAAATCATTGGAAGAAGTTAAAAACAAATTGGCTGATTTGGGTCTTTCACTTCGTAAAGAAGATTAGTCCAGTCAGCAAATAAGGAGGCAAACTCATGGCATACCGTAAATTAGGTCGCGATAGTGCACATAGAAAAGCAATGCTAAGAGAAATGACTACTCAATTGATCATTAACGAACGCATTGTTACTACTGAAGCACGTGCAAAGGAAATCCGTAAGACTGCCGAAAAGATGATTACTTTAGGTAAACGCGGTGATTTAGCTGCTAGAAGACAAGCTGCTGCTTTTGTACGTAATGAAATTGCTGATATCAAGGAAGAAAACGATGCAGTTGTTGTTAAATCAGCATTGCAAAAGCTTTTCAGTGATGTAGCACCTCGTTACAAGGACCGTAATGGTGGTTACACCAGAATTATGAAATTGGCACAAGCTCGTAAGGGTGATGGTGCGCCAATGGTTATTCTTGAATTAGTATAATTCAGAAACAAGTAACTTAATAGCTATTAAGAATTATCCATGAAAGTGAGAATAAGCGCGATGATGATGGCGAAAGCTTAGTCTAGCTTAGGTGAAATCTCACCCCTCTTCATGGATGATTTTTTTTATGCTTTAATGGTAAAATAGGATTCGTTAAATGTTTTAAGGTGGTGAAATCGTGGACAATATTATCAGTTTTAGCAATGTTTCATTGACTTATCCAGAAGCTAAACGACCAGCGATTAATAATATTAGTTTTAACATAAAAAAAGGATCATGGACTGCAATCATAGGTCACAATGGAAGTGGTAAATCAACGATTACTAGATTAATAAACGGGCTTCTTATACCAGACAAAGACTCAGATACCATAATTGAAGTTGATGGTATCAAATTAAGTGATGATACAGTTTGGCAAGTAAGAGATCGAGTAGGAATTGTTTTTCAAAATCCTGATAATCAGTTTGTTGGTGCAACGGTTGCTGATGATGTGGCTTTTGGACTTGAGAATAGAGGTGTACCACGTGAGCAGATGTTAGATATTGTGGATAAAAGCATTGCTAACGTAGGCATGATGGAATATAAATTTGCTGAACCTTCTAATTTATCGGGTGGTCAGAAGCAGAGAGTAGCTATTGCCGGGATCCTTGCTGTTAAACCTCAAATAATAATTCTAGATGAGGCAACTTCCATGCTTGATCCTAATGGTCGAAAGAGCATTTTAAGCTTAGTTCGTAAGATGCAAGCAAAAAATAATTTGACTGTTATCTCGATCACTCATGATATTGATGAAGCAGAAAAAGCCGATGATATTATTGTTCTCGACGATGGGGTAATTATTGATCAAGGAGCCCCTGAAACAATATTTAAACAAGCTGATTTAATTGAAAAGATCGGCTTAGAAGAACCTTTTATCTACCGGTTAATGACAAAATTAAGAGAAAATGGAATCGATATTCCGAATAAAATTAAGAGTCAGGAAGAGTTACTTGAGTATTTATGTCAATTGAATTTAAAAATGTAAATTATGTTTATTCACCGGGTTCACCTTTAGAGAAAAAAGGATTGGATAACATAAATTTTACTATTAAAGAAAACAAATTTATTACACTAATAGGTCATACAGGAAGTGGTAAATCTACTTTAATGCAACATTTTAATGCTCTTTTGAAGCCTACTAGTGGTGAAATAAAAATTGCTGGAATAACGATTACACCGCAAACCAAGAATAAGAATCTCAAAGAATTGAGACGAAGAGTCAGTTTAGTTTTTCAATTTCCTGAAGCACAGTTATTTGAAAACACCGTAATAGATGATATTGCATTTGGCCCTAAAAACTTTGGCTATACGGATGAGGAAGCAAAAGAATTGGCTGGGAAATGGCTCGAAAAAGTGGGCTTACCAGCAGAGGTTGCTACTAAATCTCCATTTGACCTTTCAGGGGGACAAATGAGAAGAGTAGCAATTGCTGGGGTGATGGCTTATCAACCGGATGTTTTATGTCTTGATGAGCCAGCAGCTGGACTTGATCCACAAGCTAAAGCACAGATGATGCAATTGTTCTTGGATTATCAAAAAGAAGGACATACCGTTATTTTAGTTACTCATAATATGGATGATGTAGCTGAATATGCGGATGATGTATTAGTGCTAGAACATGGTAAATTAATTAAGCACGGAAGTCCAGAAGAGATTTTTTCGAACCCAAGCTGGTTGAAAGAACATTATTTAGACTTACCAACAGCTACCAAATTCGCAAATCAATTAACAAATTATGATTTTGCAGAAACGCCATTAACCCTCAACCAATTAGTACAGGGAATTTCCAAGAATGTAAAGGAGTGAGTCTGTGAGTAAGATTATTATTGGACGCTATATTCCTGGTGATTCATTAATCTATAAAATGGATCCTAGAGGAAAATTACTTGCAACGATCTGCTTTATCTTTTTTATCTTTTTAGCTAATAACTGGATCACGTATTCGATTACAGTATTTTTTTCTATTGTTGCAATTCTAGCTACAAGATTAAGAATAAAAGTATTATGGGATGGAATAAAACCACTTATTTGGTTAATTTTTTTCACTTCATTACTACAATTGTTTTTCACAACTGGAGGTACTACCTATTGGCAATGGACGATTTTTACTATATCTAGTTATGGCTTAACCAATGCTGTCTATGTTTTTATCAGATTTACATTGATTATTTTAATTTCGACAGTAATGACACTAACTACGATGCCATTAGAAATTGCAGACGCAATGGAGTGGCTATTAAGCCCTCTAAGACTGATAAAAGTTCCAGTTGATAAGATTGCTCTTGTAATGTCAATTGCTCTTAGATTCGTTCCTACGCTGTTTGATCAGGTGCTTAAAATAATGAATGCCCAACGATCACGGGGGGCTGATTTTAGTAGTGGAGGATTGATCAAAAGGGCGAAAGCAATCGCACCATTATTGGTTCCGCTCTTCATAAGTTCATTAGAAACGGCGATTGATTTATCGACTGCAATGGAATCTAGAGGCTATAGAGGTAGCCAAGGAAGAAGTAGATATAGAATTTTGAAATGGTCAAAATATGATTTATATAATTTGTCATATTTTGTACTACTTGTAGGATTATTATTAGTTTTTAGGACACATTGATGACAACAAGATATAAGATGACTTTGGCCTATGATGGGCATTTATTTCATGGCTTTCAAATGCAACCTGATCAAAGAACCATTCAAGGAACAATTGAAGCTGCATTAACAAAAATGACCAAAGGTCAGCGAGTAATTGTTGAAGGCTCTGGAAGAACTGATGCAGGAGTGCATGCACTAGCACAGGTAATTCATTTTGATTATCCTGGGAAAGAAATTCCTGCTGACCATATGTTAATGGCGTTAAATTCAATGATGCCAACAGATATGGTTTTTAAAACGTGTGAAATTGTCAATGAAGATTTTCACGCAAGATACAGTATAAAAGGAAAGTGGTATAGATATCGTGTCAGCCTTGATCATTTTGTAAATCCATTTAAACGCTATTATACTGGTCATTATTCGTATCCTGTCGATCTTGAAAAAATGCAGGAGGCAGCTAAAGATTTACTAGGAACGCATGATTTTACTAGCTTCGCAGCCAGTGGTGGACAAATTATTGATAAAGTTAGAACGATGTATTATGTCAAAGTATCTAAAGATGAAGAAGAAAATGAGATAATATTCGATTTTATTTGTTCTGGTTTTCTTTACAATATGGTTCGTATTATGGTGGCAGCATTGCTTGAAATCGGCAATGGCAGAAGGCCGGTTCATGACCTAGTAAGAGTGATAGCGGCTAAAGATCGACAAGAAGTTAGATTAACTGCACAGGGCAGTGGACTATACTTATATCATGTTTTTTATGACGAAATCCCAAATAAATATCGATTAGATAAGCAAATCTAATTGACATTTGTCGAAAAAGGACGTAATCTAATATAGTATGTTTGTCCACGATAGGCCCCGGAAACTTATTGTTTTCAAACTGCAAATAAACGGAGGAATTTAAATTGCGTACTACACCATTAGCTAAATCTAGTGAAATTGAACGTAAGTGGTATGTTATCGATGCAACTGACGTATCTTTAGGTCGTCTTTCTGCAGCCGTAGCCACTATTTTGAGAGGTAAGAATAAGCCTCAATATACACCAAATGTTGACACTGGCGACAACGTTATTATCATTAACGCTGCTAAGCTTAAGTTGACTGGAAAAAAGGCTACTGACAAGATTTACTACCGTCACTCTGATTACCGTGGTGGCATCAAAGCCACTCCAGCTGGTGAATTACTTGCTAATAACCCAGTTAGATTAGTTGAATTGTCAGTTAAGGGTATGCTTCCAAAGAACTCACTTGGTCACCAAGAATTCTTGAAGATGCATGTTTACGCTGGTGCTGAACACAAGCACGAAGCTCAAAAGCCTGAAGAATTAGACATTAACAAATTAATCTAGGAGGTTAAATAATGGCACAACAAGCTGCATACATTGGTACTGGCCGTCGCAAGAACTCAGTTGCACGTGTTCGTTTAGTACCTGGTAACGGTAAGATCGTTGTTAACGGAAAAGATGTTGATGAATACATCCCATTCCCTAACTTAGTTAAGGACTTAAAGCAACCTTTGACTTTAACTGAAACTGATGGTCAATATGATGTCCACGTTAATGTTAACGGTGGTGGTTTCTCAGGTCAAGCTGGTGCAATCCGTCATGGTATTGCTAGAGCTTTGCTTGATGTTGACCCTGATTTCCGTAGTCCTTTAAAGAAGGCTGGATTCTTAACTCGTGATCCAAGAATGAAGGAAAGAAAGAAGCCAGGTTTGAAGAAGGCTCGTAAGGCTTCACAATTCTCAAAGCGTTAATATTTTATATCAACGTTTTGCTATTGTCAGTTGGTCACAGTACAAAAGTGATTTCAACGAAAAAAACATTCGCGTTTGCGAATGTTTTTTGTTTTGCTCAAAATTATGTATATTGGGATTACAAGCTTTGTGCGATATTTTCAGATAAATAATTATATAACATGTCTTTCTTCAATTGAGTAGTATCGACACCCAATTGTTCAGCTATCTCATAAGCATAAGCCCACGCAGTTGTAGGTCCACGGCTTGTAATTACTTTCTGTGTTTTATCAGTCACAGTAATATTTTTATAGAATCTTCCTGTAGGTGCCTCTGCTTTTGTTTGCTCATCAAAACCTGGATAGCATGTATAATCGGTATCTTTCAACAAACCGTAACGAGCTAGCGCAATTGGAGCCGCACACATCGCAGCATTCCATTTATGCTCTTCATGACGTTTGATCATTAAATCCTTTAATTCCTGACTATCTCTTAAATTTTCAGCGCCCTTTGAACCACCTGGAAAAGCAACTAAGTCATAATCTAAAAGAGAGTTATCAACAATTTTTTCACAGGTAATTAAAATGTTGTGTGCCCCAGTTATAGTTTTACTTGTTAAACCAACCATATCGGTTTCAATGTTCAATCTTCTTAAAACATCAACAACGCTAAGCCCTTCAATTTCTTCACAACCGTTTGCAAAAACGACGGCAACTTTTGGCATAAAGATCATCCTTTCTATTCATTAGTTAATTATACCTACATTTAAACTTTTTAACAAAATCACAAGTGGACAGATATTGGTAAGAAGTGCATAATAAACTCAAAAATATAGAAGGTCTTGAGAAATTTGACAATAGGTATATTCATTTTTTTAGTTATAGCAGGAGTACTTGCTGGCATGGTCTCAGCAATCGCAAGTATGGCTTCACTGGTTTCATATCCGGCTCTTTTAATAGCAGGAGCGGCACCAGTAATTGCTAATATAACAAATACTTCAGCATTAATTTTTACGGGAATTGGTTCTACTTTATCTTCCCTTAAAGAAATGAAAGGTCATTGGAAAGAATTAGCAAAATATGCTGTTGTTATGGGAATTGGAGCCGTAGTAGGTAGTTTGTTACTAGTTATTTTTCCAGGGAAAATTTTTGAAAAAATCGTTCCATTTCTAGTTCTGCTCTCTGGGGGCATGTTGATTATCAGTGGAAATCCTAAGTTGACTGCTCTTGCACAAAATAAAACTTCCAAGACCAAGTTTTTCGCCTATATTGGAATGATTTTTTGTGGAATCTATACTGGTTACTTTGGAGCAGCTGCAGGTGTCATTAACTTAATTATATTACCGTATTTGAGCGATGCTAAATTCATAACCATTAACGCAATGAAAAATATTTTAGGTTCGTTAGGTAATTTAATTGCACTTTGTATCTTTATTTCAGGTGGAAAAGTAAAATGGAGTTTTACAATTCCGCTTGCAATAGGATTATTTATTGGTGGATATTTAGGCCAAAAAACGATAAAGTATTTATCAGCGAAGCTTGTACGGTGGATAACCGCATTTTTCTCAGTAATATTAGCAGGATACTTGCTTTATAGTGCATTTTAGAAAAAGATTTTGTTAAAATATAGTAATTGAAGTTATTCACAGAAAAGGGGGATTTAATGGCAACAGAAGTTTACTTAGTTCGACATGGCGAAACGATGTTTAATCAACTTAACAAAGTACAAGGTTGGTGTGATTCGCCGTTAACAGTAAAAGGGATTGATGATTTGAAGAGAACTGCAACTGCTTTAGCTCAAGTTCACTTTGATAACATGTATTCATCTGACTTGAAGCGAGCAATTGATACGGTCCATTTGATGAAGGATGCTAATCAGGTTTCTACAATTGGTAAAATTCGTAAGTTACCAGAATTCAGAGAAGTTTTCTTTGGTAGTTTTGAAGGTGATGATATTGATCAAACCTGGGATCAAATCGCTCAAACTGCAGGAATTGGTCATGAAACCAATGTTCAAAAAATTATTAATCGCGTAGGATTAAGAGAATTTCGTGCTGCTACAAAAAAGGCAGATCCAAGACACTTGGCTGAAGATATGCCAGAACTTGATAAACGAATGGTAAAAGCAATTGCTACTTTGCAGGAAATTACCAAGAATGAAAAGCGTGTTTTGTTAGTTTCTCATGGGGATTTTATCAAGACATTAGCAATTAAGTATTGGAACCAGAGTGATGGTCAACATGATATTATCTTTCCTGATAATGGTAGTGTAACAAGAGGTATTCTACATTCCAATGGTAAATTCGAAATAGTAGATTACAATCAAAAAGCGATTGATTTATAAGAGTCTCACTGCATAAGTGGGGCTTTTTTGTTACACTATTGTAGAGAAGGGATGGTTATTAGGAGTGAAAAAAGATCAAGTAACTAAAAGATATTTAGCAGTAACTTTGTTAAATATCATCATAACTTTGGTAGAATTTATTGGTGGTGCGCTGTCGGGGTCATTGGCTTTATTATCTGATGCAGTACACAACTTAAGCAATGTAGGTGCGATTATTCTATCATTTGTAGCGCACTTAATCAGTAAAAGAAAGAGAGATCAGTGGAAAACTTTTGGCTATGAACGGGTTGAAACTTTAGCTGCTTTTACTAATGGTGTAATTTTGATAATTATTAGTATTTTTTTACTTTTTGAAGCTATTCAGAGGTTCTTTGATCCTCAACCGGTAAAAGGTGGATTAATGTTAACTGTAGCGGTGGTTGGATTAGTTGCTAATGCAGTATCGATGCTTGTTATTGGGATGCATGCTAAAAATAATTTAAATATCAAAGCAACAGTTCTACACATGATGAGTGATGCACTTTCCAGTGTTGTAGTCGTCATTGGGGGATTAGTGATAATGGTTACGAAGGTATCGTGGCTTGATCCACTCCTAACAATTTTGGTATCCATTTTTGTTTTCATTGAAGCTGTAAAAATTAGTATTAAAGCAGCAAATGTATTAATGGAAACCAATCCAGACATAGATTTGGAGAAAATCAGAACAATTGTTTTAGCGCACCCTGAAGTCAAGCATTTGCATCATGTTCATATATGGCGTTATAGTGAAGATTATATAATGCTTGATGCCCATTTAAATGTTGATTATGATCTGCCAGCAGGAAAATTTGAGCAGCTGTGTCAACAAATTTCAGACCAATTAGCAACTTTGGGAATCAATCATGTTAATTTTCAAGCTGAGTGTGAACGAGGCAAAAACGATGAAATGATTGCAAGTTTTGGACATGAAGAATAAAAATTGAGGTTAACAAATGAATGGAGAAATAAATATTTTTACAGCTATAATAATTATTATCGTAGGCTTATATGACATTGCAATTGCAATTAATCGCCGACATCAAGCAGCCAATCGTAAAGGAATTATTGCTTATGCGGTTTTAGGAAGCATCTTTTTAATTGCAGGACTGATCTTGTTGATAACTAAATTGATAAATTAGAGAATGAAGGCAGACTAATGGTAAAGTTAGTTTTAGTAAGACACGGTGAAAGTATTGCAAATGCAGAAAATGTTTATACCGGATGGAATGATGTGCCGTTAACGGATAAAGGGATTAGGCAAGCTAGAAAAGCAGGCGAAGCTTTAAAAACACTTAATGATTTTTATCCGACTCATATTCATACTTCGGTTTTGTCGCGAGCAATAGTAACTGCCAATATTATCGCAGAGACCTGCGGATTTTTAGCATTGCCAATTACCAAAACTTGGAGACTTAATGAACGACATTATGGAGCCTTAAAAGGTACTAATAAAGATGCTTCGCGTTCAATTTATGGTAAAGAACAAGTATTACTTTGGCGTAGAAGCTTTGATGCAATTCCACCCTTACAAAAACAACCTCTAAATGACCGAAGATATTCTTTGTTAGACCCTAAATTGATTCCACGGGCAGAAAGTTTGCATCAGACACAAGATCGTTTGATGCCTTATTATTATGACCAAATTGCAAGTAGGATGCGGTTAGATCAAGATCAATTGGTTGTGGCACATGGTTCAAGTTTGCGCGCTTTAATAAAAAAGCTAGAACGGATTAATAACCAAGAAATTATTAACTTAGAAGTACCAAATGCAGAACCGATAATTTACACTATGGATGCTGATTTAAAAATTATCAAAAAACAGATTTTAACTGTCGAATAATTTTCTCAGTAGCTAGATTTTGTTCAAAGATATCAGAAGTAGATGCTTCATCTAGTCTAAATTTTAATAGTGCGATATTGTTATAACGATTTAAACGTTTTTGTTGCTGGTACTTGTGTAATAAAGAATCGTTGAAGAATCCATAGAAGAGAATTTGTCTTGCTTTGATCCATCCCTGATTTGTATAGATCCAAAGGCTCTTAGGACTCCCATTAAAATTTAAAATTGTGTATAACTTGTTGCTTTGCAGTTTTTTATTAGTCTTAGCTAAATTATTGGGGTACTTATAAATAGAGATATCCCTTTGTGGCTTGGCAATAATTTTTTGATTGTGATAAACTTGAACGTCGTTTTCAGTTAGGTCCAAAGTCACAAATTCAGCCGAAATAAAAGTATGCTTGGCGATCTGATAATACCAATGATTATCAATATTGACACCATACATAATCTTCAACTTTTGACCAGGATAAATGTATTGTTTCTCATGCACTCTGATGTAGGGGTTCATCATTGTCGGTGTTTTTTGTTTTCCAAAGTATATTCCTGTTCGGTTAATTGGATACTTCTTACTTCCCATTTTTGCTAGTTTATATTTAAAGCCTAATTCGGGAAAATTGGTTACTACGCCATCAATATTACGATTGATTAACCATTCCCAAAGCGAAGGGGATTCATTCATTTCTGTCCACACGAATACTTTTTTATGCAAACTATGAAGCCAATGAATCAGCCAAGCATGTTCTTGAATTACATCGGCAGCCACATTAACGGCACCAACTTGCGG
>NZ_CAKC01000030.1 GCF_000296855.1 Lactobacillus gigeriorum DSM 23908 = CRBIP 24.85
GCTTCCTCAGCAATGTGTACCATTCCTTTAACGGCTTCGCCATGAGCAATGAAGTCATCAATGATTAAGATCTTGTCTTTAGGATCGAGAAACTTTTCTTCAACACAAATCTTGTTGTTAACCTTCTTCGTGTAAGAAAAGACATCTGCCCAGTAGACAGCATCGTTTAAAGTTGATGGCTTTTTCTTGCGAGCGAAAACCATAGGCACGTGCAGTTGGTAAGCAACCATGACTCCAGGAGCAATACCTGAAGCTTCACAGGTTAAGACTTTGGTAACGCCACTATCAGCGAAGTGGCGAGCAAATTCTTCGCCGATTGCCATCATCAATTCGGGATCCACTTGATGGTTCAAGAAAGAATTGATCTTTAAGACATCTCCGTCCAAGACTTCCCCATCGCGTCTGATCCGATCTTCTAGTAATTTCACAAAAATCCTCCAAAACAAAAATAGAGCCCTTCTACCCCACGGAAAATAGCGTAAAAGTGCCCTATGTTTAACCACATATTGACAAAATTACCTATAGTCCAGAATTAACGGTTCTGGGTAGAGACTGTTGACCATATTACAACGATATATAGATATTTATTTGATTGATTGTATCATAGCAAAAATAATAGCCGAACTCAAGAGGCGATTTTTATGAAAACGTTCGCGAAATCAAAAAGTTTCTAGTTGACCTAAAGATTTTTTCTTAGTAAAGTAAATGAGAAACGAGTGTGCGAGAAGGAGAAAAATCGTGAATAAGAAGCTAGACGACTTTGATAAGATTATCGTGCTGGACTTCGGTAGTCAATACAATCAATTGATTACTCGTCGTTTGCGTGATTTCGGAATTTATTCAGAACTATTGCCTCATGACTTAAGCTTAGACAAGATCAAAGCAATGCAGCCAAAGGGAATTATTTTCTCGGGTGGTCCTAACAGCGTATATGAAGAAGGCGCTTTGCGGGTTGATCCTAAGATTTTCGAATTGGGTATTCCTATCTTGGGAATTTGTTATGGGATGCAATTAATGGCTTACGACTTGAATGGTAAGGTTGAAAGCGCCGATAATTCAGAATATGGTCGGGCTGATATCGAAGTAACTGATCCTGAAGCTAAGCTGTTTGCAGGTTTGCCAAAAGAACAATATGTATGGATGAGCCACGGCGATTTGGTAACTAAGGCTCCTGAAGGCTTTACCGTAAGTGCTTCAAGTGCAAACTGCCCAATTTCTGCCATTGCTAATGATGCTAAGAGATTGTATGGAGTTCAATTCCATACAGAAGTCCGCAACAGCCAATACGGTTTGGATATTTTGAAGAATTTTGCCTTTAATATTTGTGGTGCCAAGGCCAATTGGACCATGGACGACTTCATTGAAATGCAGGTAGCGGAAATTAAAGCTGAAGTTGGCGACAAGAAAGTTATTTTAGGACTTTCTGGTGGAGTAGATTCTAGTGTTACTGCTACTTTGTTGCACAAGGCAATTGGCGATCAATTGACTGCGATTTTTGTTGACCACGGAATGCTTCGTAAAGACGAAGGCGATCAAGTAATGCAAGCTTTGAACAAGGATTTGGGCGTTAATATTATTCGCGTTAATGCGCAAAAACGCTTCTTAAATAAGCTTAAGGGCGTTACTGAACCAGAAAAGAAGCGGAAGATTATTGGCCGTGAATTTATTGAAGTCTTTAACGAAGAAGCACAAAAGCTACAAGATGTTGACTTTTTAGCTCAAGGTACCCTTTATACTGATGTCATCGAAAGTGGTACTAATACTGCCCAAACAATCAAGTCACACCATAACGTTGGTGGTTTGCCAGAAGACATGCACTTCAAGTTGATCGAACCGTTGCGTAAGTTGTTTAAGGATGAAGTTCGTGTCTTGGGTGAAAAGCTTGGTATCCCTCACGATTTAGTTTGGCGTCAACCATTCCCTGGTCCTGGTTTGGGAATTCGGGTAATTGGCGAAGTAACTGAAGATAAGTTGAAGATCGTTCGCGAATCAGATGCAATTTTGCGTGATGAAATCAAGAAGGCTGGCTTACAAGAAGATATTTGGCAATACTTTACGGTTTTACCAGGTATCAGATCAGTTGGAGTTATGGGAGACGGCCGGACTTACGACTACACAATTGGTATTCGTGCCGTAACTTCGATTGATGGGATGACTGCTGATTTTGCTCATATTCCATGGGATGTGTTGAGTAAGATCTCAACTAGAATTATCGATGAATGTGATCACGTTAATAGAGTGGTTTACGACGTAACCAGTAAGCCACCTGCAACCATTGAATGGGAATAATTTATTAGTTATTATCCTAACTAAAAAGCTCTTAGTATGTTGAAAACTAAGGGCTTTTTTGTGTTAGCGTGAATTTTCTATTCTTTTATGTTGCCGATGTTGATAAGCAAAGTAGGAAATAACTGGAGCAATGACCGGGCACAATAGCCCAATTCTTGAATAGCCAAAATAAATTAACAGAAAGGCAATTATTCCCACAATTAGATAGATCAATAAAACAAGCAGGATTCCCTTTTTATCGATTTCCATGTAAGCTCACCGACTTTCTAAAACGGTACATTTCTAAGATAATTATATAATTATAAGATGACAAAGTCGACAAACTTGTCTAGAATTAATAAGTTAATAAACCTAGATAGAAATGAGTAACAATGGATAGAACTATAACACATAAAATTAGCTTGTTTTCAGCCATAATGCTGGCTTTAAATTCATTAATTGGTTCAGGATGGCTCTTTGGCTCTGGCTCTGCTGCTAAGATTGCAGGACCTGCTGCCATTATTTCTTGGATACTTGGTGCCGTAATAATTATTGCAATTGCAATCAACTATATTGAATTGGGCACCATGTTTCCTGAAAGTGGCGGGATGAGTCGTTATGCTCAATATAGTCACGGACCTTTGCTTGGTTTTATTGCTGCTTGGGCTAACTGGATTTCTTTGGTAACGCTAGTACCAATGGAGGCTGTAGCAGCAGTTCAATATATGTCGACTTGGCCATGGAGCTGGGCTAATTGGACAAAACATTTTATGGCTAAAGGCGACATCACCACAGCTGGCCTTGGAATTGTTCTGTTCTTTATGATTATCTTTACTTTGATTAATTTTTGGTCAATTAGGATCATGACAAGATTTACTAACTTGATCTCAGTATTTAAGATTCTATTGCCCACATTAACGATTATTACTTTGTTAATGAGCGGTTTTCATCCAAGCAATTTTGGCCATAACTTACATGAATTTATGCCTTATGGTTCAAGAGCAATTTTTGAGGCAACTTCAATTTCCGGTATTATTATGTCTTATGATGCTTTTCAGACTGTTATCAATATGGGTGGAGAATTAGAAAATCCCCGCAAAAACATCGTTCGTGGCGTGTTAATTTCAATGTTAATTACGGCTGTAATCTATATTCTCTTACAAGTTACTTTTATTGGAGCAGTTGAGCCACAGATTTTAGCTAAAACTGGTTGGCATGGAGTAGATTTCACCTCGCCATTTGCGGATTTGGCACTTTTATTAGGCTTAAATTGGCTAGTAGTTTTACTATATCTCGATGCTTTTGTTTCGCCATTTGGCACTGGAGTAGCCTTTGTAGCTACAGCTTCTAGAGCTTTAGCTGCTATGACTTATACTAAACATTTGCCTAAATGGCTAGGTAAGCTCAACCGAACATATTTAACGCCAAGATATGCGATGATTTTTGATTTGGCTTTGGCTATGATTTTGATTAGTGTATTTAGAAATTGGAACCTTTTGGCAACCGTTATTGCGACAGCAACTTTGATTGCTTATTTGACAGGACCAGTGACTGTTGCTGCTTTGAGAAGGCTTGCACCTGAACTTAAGCGTCCATTTGCACCAAACTATATGAATTGGTTAGCACCATTAGCCTTCGTATTAACAAGTTTGGCAATTTATTGGTCAATGTGGCCAACGACAATTGAAGTCATTTTGGTTATTGTATTGGGCTTGCCAGTTTACTTGTATTATGAATTCAAGCTTCAAGAGGGACAGATGAAGAAGCATATATATCAAGCAATGTGGCTTTTGGTTTATTTGATTTTCTTGTCGGCGATTTCCTATGTTGGTAGCACTGGTTTTGGGGGTCAAGATTGGATTCAATACCCATGGGACTTTGTTTTAATAATTGTAGTTAGTTTAGTTTTTTATTATTGGGGTGTAAGAAGTGCCTCGGTAGATCAACTTAAACAGGATAGCGAAAACAGCAGATAGATTCGATTCATCTGCTGTTTTTTGTTTCAAAATTTTTATTCGATATAACTGATAAAAATCACAAAATATTATTTTTGTTTAGTATATCTGATAAAAATTGTAGATAAGATTCATTTACCTTAGTGCAAGTAAAGCAAGATACTAAAAGCGATGGCAAGGATAATAACGCAAATTACTAGAAAAATTTTTAAAGCGCCTTTTGGCAAATGCTCTGAGAGCAAATAACCAATAAAACTACCGATGTAGATAGGAAAACCTTTGAGCCAAAAGGATAAGGATTTGCTATTTATCCATGTGAGAATGAGTGTTCCAATTAGTAAGATCGAAAAAGATCAAATCTTTAAATATGAAATTACTTTTTTTCATATTCAGTCACTTCCTAAAAGTTTATTCTACCGTTATTAGGATATGCATCGTGTTCATCCCAATATTTTGCAATTTGATAGCCTGGACTAGCATAATTCAGTGCGTATTCTATTGTAGCTGCGGGAACACTACTTCCTAAAACCTTTATTACAGCCGTTTTTATTACGTTTTTAGCTGCTGATTTAGACATTGAACTTAATGCAGCTTTAATACCAGCAGTGGCAATTCCACCCAAAGCAATTGAAATCGCTGTATCGATTGCTGCTCCCATTTGCGACACAGTAATCCCTTTCCAGCCTCCTTGAACAGCGAAACTTACAAATGGAGAGGTGCTAGTAGCATTCTCTTGCAGTGGAATTTTATAATCACCATTCAATTGAGCTACGACCATTTTCTTTAGATAGGAACGTCCTAAATCTGAATAATTTTCTTGAAGCTGATCAACTAGTAACTCGATTTTATGTTCTGACCATCCTTGATTTGTTTTAGTTATTTGAGTAACCTCAGATGAATGTATTTCATCAGCCATAACTTTACCAGATATAATAGATCCAGAACAACTTAAAAGAGTCATAAAAGTAACGGAATATGCTATAGATTTACTGAATTTCATGATTTTGCCTCCTGTCATGAATTCTAACAATGACAAAAGCAAATCAAGCAAAGTCTCCTACCGACCAAACGAATTTTAACATGATTAGGTTTTAAACTATCATCACTTAATAAAGCTACTTGCTTTATCTACCTACATTTTACAATCGCTTACATATGTGAAAATAATTATGCTAATATATTGGCATAATTCGAAAGCAGGACAAGATTTAACTATGATAATCATATAATCCCAGATGATTGTCTATTTGTCCTAGTGTAAATCTTAATCCCTCTTCTAAGTCGAATAAGTTAAAGAGTTTAAGACTTTCAAGCAATTCTTCGATTTTTCGTCTATTTTGCTTATTGGGATCTTTGGAATAGGTAATAAACCCTCTAATGAAAGCAAGACGGATTTTTTCGTTTGCATATAGATCGCTAAACTTGTCTTTATTCCTATCAAACAATTTATAAAGGGATTCTGCTTTTTTAAGATCTGTGTTGATTAATATAAAATTTGCATTCAAAAGTGAGCTTATAATAGCTACCTTCCACTCTTTAGATTCGTATTCATGTTTAAGACCATCAAAAATTAAAGAGTAGGAAAGACTATAAATTTCACTTGAAGACATCATATGTTGAGTATTGCCGAAAACATAAACGTCTTTCATAGTCCAATTGCGATCGCCAGAATCAATATTGCTGAAAAAAGACCGAAGTCGATCTTTATCTTGCTTAGACGAAATATCTTTTTGAGTTAGTTCATAATAGAAATTACAAGCAATTATTCCTTTAAGAAAAAGATCTTTATCGGTCAGATGATTATGTGCGCGGATTAAAGTATTAGTTGCATAAGCTTTTAAGTATTCCGTGTCATTATCGATGTAAGCAAACTTTATGTCGGATGTTAAATCATAGAATTTAAGGGAAGAATCGATAAATTCAGTTGGATTAATTTCCAGATATTTGAGTAATTGAATTACTTCTTCAAAGCCTAAATTCCCCTTGCCATTTTCCCAATTTCCTAGTCCTTGTCTAGAGGTGTTAATTACTTGAGCTGCTGTTTTAAGACTGATATTGCGTTGTTTACGTAGATATTTGAATCTGAGTCCGTAATCATAGTATGTCATAAAAGGGAGGCCTCCTAACATGAAACATAAGATAGTAAAAATTTTGACAGGAATTATTAATTAGCGGTGGCATCATTGTAGTAGATGCAATAGCAAAATACTTATTATAACTTTTCTCTCTATTATACCACCGTGCCAGGTTTACCAAGGCAAGACTGGCCTATAGCTAGCCTTGCTTTTTGTTAGCGATAACATTTTATTTATTCTTGTAAAGCGTTTCCATAAGCTCAATAATATAGATAATGTTATTTGATGATACGGAGGTTTTTTACTTATGACTCCTTGGTGGAAGAAAGCGGTTGTTTATCAAGTTTATCCTAGATCATTCCAAGACAGTAATGGTGATGGAATCGGGGATTTAAAGGGAATTACTTCAAGACTCGATTATTTAGAAAAATTGGGCATTGATGCTATTTGGCTCTCACCAGTCTATCAATCGCCCGGTGTAGACAACGGTTACGATATTTCTGATTATGAGGCCATTGATCCGCAATACGGAACGATGGCTGATATGGAAGAATTAATTGCAGAAGCTAAAAAGCACCATATTAGAATTGTGATGGATCTCGTAGTCAACCATACTTCAGATCAACATCAATGGTTTATTGAGGCTAAAAAGAGCAAAGACAATCCTTATCGCGATTACTATGTTTGGCGTAATCCCGTTGATGGCCATGAACCAAATGACTTGAAATCAGCTTTTTCTGGTTCAGCTTGGAAATATGACGAAACAACAGGTCAATACTACTTGCACTTGTTCGCTGATGCTCAACCAGACCTTAACTGGGAAAATCCAGAATTGCGTCAAAAAGTTTATGACATGATGAATTTCTGGATCGACAAAGGAATTGGTGGTTTCAGAATGGACGTCATTGAATTAATCGGTAAAGAACCGGACAAAGGAATTACTGCCAATGGACCAATGCTTCACCCTTACTTGCAAGAAATGAATCATGCAACCTTTGGTGGCAAGGATTTGATGACTGTCGGCGAAACTTGGGGTGCGACCATTCCAATCGCAAAGGAATATTCAGATCCTGATCGGGATGAATTATCAATGGTATTCCAATTTGAAAATCAAGGCTTAGATCAACAGCCTGGAAAAGCAAAATGGGATCTGCGCAAGCTAGATTTAGGAGAATTAAAGCAGGTTTTAGTTAAATGGCAAACGGAGCTTGATTTTAACCATGCATGGAATAGTATTTTCTGGGAAAACCATGATATTCCACGGGTAATTTCGCGCTGGGGAAATGACAAGGAATATCGCGTACAATCAGCTAAAATGTTTGCGATTGCCTTACATTTGATGCATGGGACGCCATACATCTACAATGGCGAAGAAATCGGCATGACTAATTATCCGGTTAAAGATATCAGCGAGGTATCTGATATCGAAAGCGTAAATATGTATCATGAACGTGTGGCAGAAGGCTATGATCCTAAGGAATTGATCAAGGCGATCAACACTAAAGGACGCGACAATGCCAGAACGCCAATGCAATGGACCGCCGGCAAAGAAGCAGGGTTTACGACTGGTACGCCTTGGCTTCACGTCAATCCTAACCATGTAGAAATTAATGTTGATCAAGCATTGGCTGATCCAAATTCAATTTTCTACACTTATCAAACGTTAGTTAAATTGCGTCATGAACATGTTATTGTAGTTGATGGCGATTTTGAATTAATCCCAACGCAAGATGAAATTTTGGCATATTACCGTGTACTTGGTGATGAAAAATGGCTAGTAGTTGCCAATTTCTCCGAACAAGAACAAAAGCTATCCTTGACCGATAAAATTGCCAAAACTCTAGTTTACAATTATGAAGCTCCAACCAAGCTATCAGCTTTAACGCTTAAACCATATGAAGCTTTTGCGGTCGTTGTAAAATAAGATTTTACTATTGAATTTTCTCCTTGAAGATGGTATCCTATTACACGTTAATCGATTAATCTATGGTCTGAAAGATGACTATGGCAAAAGGAGAAAAAATTATGAAACAAGGTATTCATCCAGATTTTCACAAAGTTGTTTTCATGGACTCAGCAACTGGCGCTAAGTTTTTAGCTGGTTCAACTTTAAGTTCAAAGGAAACTGTAGATTACGAAGGTAACACTTACCCATTGATTCGTGTTGAAATTTCTTCAGATTCACACCCATTCTACACTGGTAAGCAAAAGTTTGCTGCTGCAGATGGTCGAATCGAAAAGTTCAACAAGAAGTATGGTTTGAAAAAGTAATACCAATCTGGTGGAAGCAGTCCCATTGGGGACTGCTTTTTTTCTGTCAGCTTTATTTGGCAGACGAGCTGAAAGAACGTATAATGAGTGCTGTATGATTTTTGATTATGGGAGTTTATAGTAATGAAAATGCAACTGGCAGAAATTGCCAAAGCTTTAGGGATTGAATGTGAAGGCAATGATCAACTTATTGTTACTTCAGTAGCTTTCGACTCTAGAAAGATTACTGATGGTGGTTTATTCGTTCCGCTTGAAGGTGAACGTGATGGTCATGATTTTGTTGCTAGCGCGATTAACAATGGCTGCATCGCTACTTTATGGAAAAAAGGTCATCCTAACAAGCCAACTAATATTGCGGTATTAGAAGTCGATGATCCTTTGACTGCAATGCAAGATTTAGCTCGTCATTATTTGCGTAAGGTCAATCCAAGTATTGTTGGAATTACCGGGTCTAATGGTAAGACTACCACTAAGGATATGGTAGCTGCTGTGTTGGCTAAGCGGTTTAATGTTCATAAGACGCAAGCAAACTTTAACAATGAAATTGGCGTACCAATGACAATCTTGGAGATGAAGCCAACAACTGAAATCTTAGTTTTGGAAATGGGTATGGATCGTCCAGGTCAATTGCACCACTTAAGTGAAATGACTCACCCAGATGTAACTGTCATAACGATGATTGGCGAAGCTCATATCGAATTCTTTGGAACCCGTGATAAGATTGCTGACGCCAAAATGGAAATTACTGATTTCTTACGTGAAGATGGGGAATTTATTTACAATGGCGATGAACCATTACTTGCTGAAAGAGCAAAGAATTTAACGCAAAGCAAGGCTACTTTTGGCTTTAGAAACAATGATACAGTGTATGCAACTGACTTTAGAAGTTATAAGCATCATGCAACCTTTACGGTTAACAATTCCGATCAAAAATTCACCATTCCAATGATCGGTAAACACAATGTTTCTAATGCAATGGCTGCTTTAAGTGTTGGCCGACATTTTGGCGAAAGCGATGAAGAAATTGCAGCCTCACTTGCTAACTTTACGCCAACTGCCAACCGTATGGAATGGGAAAAAGGCGATGTTGGTGAAGACATCATGAGTGATGTGTACAATTCCAATCCAACTGCGGTTAGAGCTGTTTTGACTAGTTTTGGTCAAATTGAAATGCCTGAAGATGGCAAGAGAATTGCAGTTTTGGGTGATATGCTCGAACTTGGTGAAGCTTCTGCCAGCTTACATGCAGGGTTAGCAGATAGCCTAGATCCACAAGTGATCAATGAGGTTTACCTCTATGGTAACGAGATGAAATATTTGGCTGATGCATTGCAAAAGAAGTATGACAGCCAACATCTTCACTATTATGACCAAGATCATATGGAATTAATGATTAACGATTTGAAGAATGAGATTAAGCCGAATGACATTGTAGTGCTCAAGGGTTCCCATGGAATGCACTTAGAAAAAGTTGTTGAACGGCTTAGATAGGGGAAAAATTTAGTGAAATTTTCTGAATTAGGTTTAAACGAAGCACTATTAAAGGCAATCAAGCGGTCTGGTTTTGAAGAAGCTACGCCCATTCAAGCAGAAACGATTCCTTTAGCTTTGGCAGGTAAAGATGTAATTGGACAAGCACAAACTGGTACTGGTAAAACTGCAGCTTTTGGTTTGCCGATTTTACAACAACTTGAAAAGCACGCTAAGGCAATTCAAGCAATCGTGGTTGAACCAACTCGTGAATTGGCAATTCAAACGCAAGAAGAACTTTTCCGGTTGGGACGAGATGAACATGCACATGTTCAAGTGGTTTACGGTGGAGCCGATATTGGTCGTCAAATTAAATCTTTAAAGCACACTACGCCAGCAATTTTGGTTGGGACTCCAGGACGCTTATTGGATCACTTGAAGCGCAAGACGATCGATCTTAGTCAAGTTAGAACTGTGGTTTTAGATGAAGCTGACGAAATGCTTGATATGGGTTTTATTCAAGACATTGAAAGCATCTTTGAATATGCTAAAAATCGTCAACACACTTTGCTTTTTAGTGCAACTATGCCTAAGCCAATTTTACGTATTGGTGAAAAATTTATGGATCACCCTGAAGTGGTGCGCATCAAGGCTAAAGAATTGACGGCTGATTTAATCGATCAATACTTTGTTCGTGCTAAGGAAGCTGAAAAATTTGATATTATGTGTCGGTTGATCGATGTTCAAGGTCCAGATTTGGCAGTAGTTTTTGGTAGAACTAAGCGCCGAGTTGATGAATTGACTCACGGCTTGCAAGCTCGTGGCTACAATGCGGCTGGTATTCATGGTGACTTGTCACAAGCAAGAAGAATGTCGGTCTTGAAGCGTTTCAGAGATGGCAAATTGGATATTTTAGTAGCTACTGACGTTGCGGCTCGTGGTTTGGATATTTCTGGCGTTACTCATGTATATAACTATGACATTCCACAAGATCCAGACTCTTATGTTCACCGGATTGGTCGTACCGGTCGTGCCGGTCAAAATGGTATCTCAGTTACTTTTGTTACGCCAAACGAAATTGGCTACATGCGGACCATTGAGCAGTTGACTAAAAAGAAGATGTCGCCACTTCGTCCGCCAACAGATGATCAAGCATTGCATGGTCAATTGAAGGTTGCTAAAGCCCAAATCGAGGACTTGTTGAATGATGATTTAACGAAGTACGAAGATGAAGCTAATGCGATGCTTGAAAGCTACTCAGCAGTTGATCTTGTAGCTGCATTTTTGAAGAATTTATCTAAAGATGCCAGCGATGTTAAGGTTAAGATCACACCTGAAAAGCCATTGCCATATAAGGGTAACGGTAGAGGTGGACACCGTGGTAATAATAACGGTAATCGTCGCTATCGTGGAGGCCACCATGATCGTAGAGATCGCAATGATCGCCATTCAGATCATCGTCGTGCACGCCGTGGCAGAGCCAATGGTCATGACTTTGTAATTAAGAAAAAGTAAAAGTGAGCAAAATTTTAGTTAAGTTGAAGGATTGTAAGTTTTACAGTCCTTTTTTTGTACTATAATGCATACAGTGAGGTGAAAAAGATGATTAAAGGCGTAGGCATCGACGCAATCGAAGTAGAGCGCGTTGAGAAGATTGTTGCCCGTGGGGATAGATTTGCAAAAAGAGTTTTAACGCCAGCAGAATTCGCACAGTACGAAAAGATGACTGGCAAGCGTAAAGTCGAATATTTGGGTGGCAGGTTTTCGCTAAAAGAGTCTTTCTCAAAAGCTATGGGAACCGGTCTTGGCAAAGAAATTGGTTTTCAGGATGTAGAGACGCTTTGGGATGATTTGGGTCATCCAGTAATGACGTCGACGAAATTTGCGGGTAAGATTTTTCCTAGCATTACTCACGATAACCATGAAATTATTACCTTGGTAGTATTGGAGGAAACTGAATGATTTCAGGAATACATCGTCCTGCTGTGGTTAAGGTTAACTTGGCAGCGATACAAGAAAATATTGAACATGAAGTGGCTCATTTGCAAGCAGGTCAAAAGCTTTTTGCCGTAGTTAAGGCTAATGCTTATGGTCATGGGGCGGTACCTGTAGCAAAAACAGCTTTGGCAGCCGGGGCCAGTGGCTTTTGTGTTGCAATTTTAGATGAAGGTTTAGAACTTCGCAGAGCTGATATAGTTGAACCAATTTTAGTTCTAGGTGTGGTTTCACCAGAATATGCCCCAGTTGCTGCAGCTAACAATATCTCTTTAACCGTACCTAATTTGGAATGGTTTCAAGAGGCAGAAAAAGCACTTAAAAAAACCAATTTGAAATTAAAGATCCATTTAGGAATCGATTCTGGAATGGGAAGAATTGGTTTTAGTGAAGATGAGGAATTCGTAGCAGCTAATAAATTCTTGCAAACTAGTCATAGTTTTGAAATAGAAGGGATGTTTGCTCATTTTGCTTCAGCTGATAGTGCTGATGACAGCTACTTCCAACGTCAAGTTGCTAAGTTTGAACATATGAAGCAATTGCTACTGGTAAAGCCAAAATGGATTCATGTAGATAATACTGCAGCAAGCATTTTCAATAAGGCGGTCCACAGCGATTTAGTACGCTTTGGTATTGGCATCTATGGCCTTAATCCTTCATCTAATCCTGCAAGTGCAGATTTAGAACCTGCTTTTGCGCTTAAGCCAGCGCTATCGCTTGAAAGCGAGTTGACGCATGTGAAGACAATACATCAGGGCGATGGTGTAGGCTATGGTTCAACTTTTGTAGCTGAACAAGACACTGTCATTGGTACTGTTCCTGTTGGCTATGCTGATGGCTGGATTAGAAAATTCCAAGGCTTTAAGGTTAAAGTTGGGGACGTTTATTGTCCAATCGTAGGCCGAATTTGTATGGATCAATTTATGGTCGAATTGCCTGAAAAAATGCCAATTGGCACTAAGGTAGAACTAATTTCTGCTGATCCGACAGCACCTAACAGTATAAAAAAAGCAGCCGATTACGTCGACACGATCCACTATGAAGTGGCATGTTTGTTAAGTGATCGTCTGCCAAGAGAATATTATCGTAAATAAAAAAACTCAAGCTGAATGATATACTTGGTATCACCAGCTTGAGTTTTTATTTTATTCAGCTTCTTCTGAAGCACGGTTAGTGAAGACGCCAGGATTTTCGTCGCTCATAATGTTAATACCTGCTTGCAAGTCTTCAATTTCGGCTACCACATAGCCTTTCTTTTGCAAGCGATCGACAACAGTCCGTAAAGTTTCTTCAGTAACGCCTGCAGGAAGCGTGAAGAGAGTTCTACGAACAAAGTCACCAGTCAATTCACCGGCAGCTGCATCCAAAGTCATTACGCTTGCCATATTAGTGTACTTGGAAATAGTCTTGGACATTTTTACCAAGTTACCACGTGAGTTATCTGATAAAACTGTCAAAACGTAAGAACCGTTTCTAATGTTCCAAGCATCTGAAAGCATGTCTAACAAACGTGAGTGCGTTAAAATCCCGTAGAACTTGTTGTCTTCGTCAAGAACCGAAATGTAAGGCAAGTCCTTAATGTTGAAGAAGACTTTGAAAAATGGTGAATTAACCTTGATCGTCTTGGTAGCATTCTTAAGCAAGTAAGTTACAGGAAGACTCATGTCGCCACCTTGTGACTTATGACGGTAGATGTGCATCTTGTAAATGTTGCCACGGAAAATTGTGCCAGTATCATCGAGAATAGGCACACAACGGTAGCCGGAATCTTCAAGAATTTGCAGAGCTTCTTCAAGCGTAGCTTTTTCATTAACAGTAGTTAGATAGTCCTTTTTGCGGACTAATGATTTGATGAGCATAAGCTTACCTCCATCGCAGAAAATATTTCAAGTAATTATAGCATAATGTACTTACAAATTAAATATAAATTAAATTGATCTAGTAATCATCTATATTGTAACAAGATCTGAAATTTAAAAAAAGTATAACACAAATTAGATTTCGATGATCTTTAGAAGTTTGTGTTATGATAAATTGAGCTAATTACGAGGAGATTTTTTATGAAAATAATTGCAGGGTTAGGTAATCCAGGAAAAAAGTATGATCGAACTAAACATAATACTGGCTTTATGGCCATCGATACTTATTTAGCTAAGAAGGGACTCAGCTTAGATAAGGATAAGTTCGAGGGCCTATGGACTAAAGTTAAAGTTGCTGGCGAAGATATTATTTTGTTAGAACCGCAAACCTTTATGAACGAATCAGGACGCTCGATTGCACAGGTTGCCAATTTTTTCAAAGTTGAACCTCAAGATGTATTGGTAATTCATGATGACATGGATATGCCGATCGGCAAGATCAGAATTAGAGCTAATGGTAAGTCTGGTGGTCATAATGGCATTAAGAGTATTATCCGTGACCTTGGAACGGAAAAGTTTAATCGCTTAAAAATTGGAATTCGTCATCCAGAAAAAACCAGCGTTGTTTCATGGGTTTTGAGCCCGTTTACGACTGAACAACAGGCTTTGATGGATGAAGCGTTTGCGACTAGCTGCGAAATTATCGATGATTTCGTTGCTGGTCACGATAGTCAATATTTAATGAATAAGTATAACTAAAATGCAGCTAACAGATTTTTTGCAACAGGATCAAGAACTAACAAATTTTATTACTCAAACTACTCAATATAAAAACTCGCTAATCACTGGCGCTAATGCCGGTGCTTTTAGTCTGCTGTTAAAAGAGATAATTGAGCAAAAGCAGTGTCCGCTGATTTTAGTAGAGGAAAACGAACATAAAGCGCAAAATCTGTATAACTCTTTGAGCAATTTATTGGGTGAGTCAATGGTGCACATTTTTCCCGTTGATGCAACTTTGGCAACGCAAACTGCCGTTGCTTCTCCTGATGAATTGAGTTCGCGTATTCAAAGCTTGAACTTCTTGCTTAGTGGTAAAGCAGGGATCGTGATTACTACCCCTCAGGGGTTGCAATATAAACTGACCAAGCCAGAAGTTTTTGCTCAGACTAGACGGCAGTTTACAAGTGAGAAGGAATACGATCTCCAAGAATTAAATCAGTGGCTAGTAGGTTTAGGCTATCGCAAGGAGGCTCTAGTAGCTAGACCAGGCGAGTTTGCCATTCGCGGGGATATTTTAGATGTTTATCCTCTCGATCGAGAAAATCCATTGCGAATTGAATTTTTTGGCGATAAAATCGATATAGTCAAAGAATTCGATTTGGCAAGTCAGTTGAGTCAAACAGTACTTGATGAAGCTACGATTGGTCCAGCACTTGATCGAGTATATCAGCGAGACCAATTGCAGCTAGCTGCTAAGCAGCTAACGGAAGCAATCACCAAGGTTGAAAATGTCAAAGAGGCTAAACAGCACTTTACAGCTACGATCGACTTGTTGACTACAGGAGCCATTCCTGATAATCATGCTTTTTTGGTAGATTATCTTTTGCCTGAAAGTAGTGATTTATTAGCATATTTGGCTTCATCTGGTCTGTTAATGATTGATGATTTGCCATTGATCAGACAAGCTGTGGAAAATGTTGATAAGCAAAACCAAGCCTTTATTCTTGATGAGCAAAAAATTAGTGCAATGTTGCCAGGACAGACTTTACGTCAAGATTTTACTACTGCTCTGAGCAAGGATACCCATCATTGTATCTACTATTCAGCTTTTCAGCGAAGTTTGGGACGGGTTCGCCTAGGTCAAATGTACAATTGGAATACCCGCGAACCAGAACAATTTTTTAGCCAAATGCCATTGGTAAAGGCTGAACTTGAATCATATCTTAATCAAGGCCAGACTGTAATTTTGCAGGCTGATAGTCCAAAAAGAGCTGAGCAAATTAGTCATACTTTGACTGAATTCGATATTGATGCTATTCGTGTAACTGAGACGGAATTATTAGAAAAACGGGTTCAGCTATTAGTAGGCAATTTTGATCAAGGCTTTGTCCTGCCCAATGTTAAGCTGGTCTATTTAACAGAACGAGAATTGTTCAATCAGCGTCCACAACGCCGGCAACGAGTAAAAACGCTCGAAAATGCTCAGCGTTTGCGCAATTACACTGAATTAAAGCCTGGGGATTATGTAGTTCACGTTAACCATGGTATTGGTCGTTTTGAGGGGATCCAGACTTTAGAGAATAATGGTGTTAAACGTGACTATATTACGATTACTTACCAACATGGCGACCAACTATTCGTTCCTGCCGATCACTTGCGAATGGTACAGAAATATGTTGGTTCTGAAGGTAAAACTCCACATATTAATAAATTAGGCGGTAGCGAATGGACTAAGGTTAAACGGCGGGTACAGTCTAAAGTCGAGGACATTGCCGACGATTTGATTGAACTTTATGCTAAGCGCGAAGCTGAACAAGGCTTTGCCTTTGGTCCAGATGATGAATTGCAGCATCAGTTTGAGGAAGCTTTTCCTTACGTTGAAACTGCTGATCAATTGCGGTCAGTTAAAGAAATCAAAGCCGATATGGAAAAGGCTAAGCCAATGGACCGATTAGTGGTTGGTGATGTTGGCTTTGGTAAAACGGAAGTCGCTTTACGAGCAGCATTTAAAGCAGTCGAAGCTGGTAAGCAAGTAGCTTTTCTTGTGCCAACGACGATTTTAGCTCAACAACACTATGAAACTATGCAAGATCGCTTCCATGATTTTCCTGTTAACATTGCGATGTTATCCCGTTTTCAGACAACCAGTGAGGCTAAAAAAATCGTTGCGGGCTTAAAGGCTGGCAAAATTGATATGGTAGTTGGTACCCACCGCATTTTGTCACAGGATGTCGAGTTCAAGGATTTAGGCTTGTTGATTATTGATGAGGAACAACGGTTTGGCGTTAAGCATAAAGAGCGGCTAAAGCAATTGAAAGCTAATATCGATGTTTTGACTTTAACTGCAACGCCAATTCCAAGAACTTTGCACATGTCGATGGTTGGGGTAAGAGATTTATCGGTGATGGAAACGCCACCGAAGAATCGGTATCCGATTCAAACCTATGTTATGGAAGAGACGCCGAGCGTTATAAGGGATGCATGTTTGCGCGAGATGCAACGTGATGGACAGATTTTTTACCTGCATAATCGAGTTGGCGATATTGATGAAGTTGTTGAGCGTTTGCATAAATTGTTGCCAACTGCTAAAATCGCTAGTGCTCATGGACAGATGTCTCAGAATCAGCTTGAGGATATCCTTTATCGCTTTTTAAATCGCGAATTCGATATTTTGGTGACAACGACAATTATTGAAACGGGAATCGATATGCCTAATGTCAATACAATGATTATTGAGGATGCCGATCATTATGGCTTAAGTCAGCTGTATCAATTGCGTGGGCGTATTGGACGTAGTGCTCGTTTGGCCTATGCTTACTTCTTGTATCGACCAAACAAAGTCTTAACTGAAGTAGGCGAAAAGCGGCTAGCAGCTATTCGTGATTTTACTGAATTGGGATCGGGTTTTAAGATTGCCATGCGCGATCTTTCAATTCGGGGTGCTGGTAATATGTTAGGTGCTCAGCAACATGGCTTTATTGATAGCGTTGGCTATGATTTATATTCACAGATGCTTAGTGATGCCATTAAAGCTCGCAAGGGTAAGAAAATGACGCGCCAAGTTAATGCTGAAATGGAATTGGGCTTAGAGACCTATATTCCTGACGAATATATTGCTGATCAAGAAGAAAAGATTGAGTTTTATAAACGAATCAAAGCTGTTACAGGTGAAGCAGAACTGCGTAAGATTGAGGACGAATTGATCGATCGCTTCGGTGATTATCCGGCAGCTATCGAAAATCTGATTGCAGTAGCTGGACTGAAACTAGAAGCTGATTATGCGCAAGCAGAGCAAGTGGCACGACTGCAGAATAAGCTGAAAGTAGTTTTCACCACGACTGCGAGTCGTGAATTAGAAGGACCTAATATTTTTAAAGCGTTAGAACATGTTGGTCTTAAAGCACGAATCAATGTAAATCCCCAACATAAGTTGGTAGTGATGTTGGACGTGCCCACAGAAATGAAGCAGAGATTATTATTTAAAGAATTGACCACTTTTTTGCAAGGGGTCAGCGAAATTATTCAAAGGTAGGTTGAAGATGAGAATCGATAAATTTTTAAAGATTTCACGACTAGTTAAAAGAAGAACCGTTGCTAAAGAAATGGCTGATCAAGGCCGAATTCAAGTTAATGGTCGAGTAGTAAAGTCAAGTTATGACGTTAAGATTGATGATATTATTGAAGTTGGTTATGGTAGTCGCCAAGTTAAGGCTAAAGTTTTAGACTTGCGCGAAACAACTAAAAAAGCCGAAGCCAGTGATTTGTATGAATTAATTGATTAAACTATTCCCGCTGATATAATAAACTTAACAGCATAGTAGATAATGTAAGGAATAGAACGATGAGCAAGTTGAAAGTTGTTAGACAAAATGAATATGGCGCGCCTAGAAGATTCGATGAAGAACAACAGCTTCGCTTGAGACAGAAGAAAATCGAGAAGCGGAAACATCATAATCGTCGCATTCGAATCATGGCTTTCTTTGCCATTGTCTTCTTAATTTTAGGAATTCAGATTTCGATCAAAGTAGTTCAAAACAATCAGATCAATGAACAGGTTGTGGCTTCAAAGAAGACCTTAAATAAATTGAAAGAAGAAAAGCAAAAGCTGAATACCAAATATGCTGATCTAAAGGATCCAGATTATGTTGCTAAATTGATTCGATACAAATTTTATTATTCTAGGCCAAATGAAAAAATTTATAATGTACCCGAGGAAAAAGGTAAGTAATGAAGTATCAAGTTGGACAACGCGTTACAGGAATCATTAACAATGTTGGAGACATTGGACTCTTTTTAACTTTACCTGGACATCGGTCAGGATTAATTCACCACAGTGATTGGAGTGGAAACTGGTCAAGAGAACGCAATCGCTATCGTGTTGGGGATGAATTGCGAGTAGTCGTAACTAAAGTAGCAAAAGGACGGATCGCTTTATCGCTTGCACGTTTAAATGATCCTGATTTGTTAGATCCAACTAACCAAGTTTCTAATGTTTCCAAGACGGATTTTGCTAAGGTAATGACGACTACTTTGAGTGATAGTCATCAAGAAATTGCCAAATTAACTCAAGCCTTAGATAGATTTTCGTAATGAGATAGAATCGATCTTTTGATCGATTTTTTTATTAGCTAGACAAGAAAGACTGATCATGCAGATTGAGACATTTTTTGAACAACAAAAGATAGCAGTAGCGGGGAAGACACTAGTCGTTGCCACTAGTGGTGGACCGGATTCTATTGCTTTATTGGATTTGTTGCGTAATTATCGAAAACACCATGATTTTGAATTGGTAGTAGCGCATTTTGATCATCAATTGCGACCTGATTCAGGTGATGAGGTGCGATTATTAGAAGCATATTGTCAGCAATATAATTTGCCATTGATCAATGGTAAGTGGCCGGTGTCATTACATCCCAAAGTAGGAATTGAAGCGGCTGCAAGGCAAGCGCGTTATGATTTTTTGACTAAAGTGGCCAAGAAAGTTGGGGCTAGCTACTTGCTAACAGCACATCACAATGATGATTTGTTAGAGAATATCTTATTGAAACTCTTGCGTTCAGGTAATCCTGAGGAAATGAACAGTTTACAAATGGTTGGTGAAATGCAAGGAGTTAAGATTTTACGACCATTGCTGAGCTATACGAAAGATCATCTTTTGGCCTATGATCATCAAGCTGGTCTATCATATATTGAAGATCAAACTAATGCAGAAGATGATACTTTACGTAATCGTTTGCGTCATCATGTAGTTCCTATCTTGAAACAAGAACAAGCTGATTTAACTGAAAATACCTTGCGTTTTAACCAGCAAATGGAGCTATTAACGTCTTTAGCACAAAGGCAGATGGCACAAATAGCTCCTGCAGAACGATTTTTACAAACAGCTTACCGTGCTCCTGTATCAGCGCTTGATAAGATGACATCTTTGGAGCGTAATTATTATTGGCAACAGCAGCTGTGGCGTCAGCAACATCTTAGGTTAGGAACAGCGTTAAAAGGGTACCTGCTAAAAGATTATCAAGGCTATGAATATTTGCTTCCTGGAAAGCTTCCTCCAGCGTCAACGCCCAAGTTACTAGAGTTGGAGCAAGCAATTCGATTCCGTGGTCAAGATTTTATTGTTTCTGAAAAGCGGTTGTCATTGATGAAGGTAGGAGAATTTTGTAGTACTGAAGCTAAATTCAAGTTTGGCAGTTTGCCTAGGGGAACGAAATTGCTTTTGAAAGATGGCCATCATGCGAAGGCTAAAAAGATGTTTGCGCAAAATGCAATTCCTTTAGAATTACGCCATTTATGCTTAACGATTATGACTTTAGATGGTACTGTAGTATTTGTAGAGCAGGTTTATCAAAATCAGCAAATTGCTGAAAATGCAAGAAAGTATTATATTTATTCAAAATCCTTATAAAATGTTAGAGCTAAACGCGTATTTGTGTTAAACTTTTAAGCGTATATCTTATAAGGACTTTGCGGAGGTTTTATATGAAAAATAACCGGAATCGGCTATTATCAAATGGCCTTTTCTATATAGTTGTGTTCCTTCTGCTTTTATGGGGCATCAACTGGGCACTCGGTGGCAATAGTAGTTCTGGTGGCAGCGAGAATATTAGTTATTCAGAATTTGTCAAGGACTTGCGCCAAGGCAAAGTTAGCAACTTTAGTGTTCAGCCTGCAAATGGTGTGTACATTGTTTCTGGTAGTTATAAAGAAGCCCAAAAGACTAAGAGCCAAGGAAGTAACAGCTTTGATTTCTTCAATGGTAGCTCAAGTCGCGAAGTAAAGCGGTTTTCAACTACCATGTTGCAAAATGATTCTAGTGTCTCCACGGTGCAAGATTTAGCCCAAAAGACTAATGCCCGAATGACGACACAAGGTGAATCGCAATCAGGCAATTGGATTTCTACGATTGTAATGATCGTGCCAACTATTTTGTTCATTGTGATGCTATGGATGATGATGAACCAAGGTGGTGCTGGCGGTCGTGGCAACGGCGGAATTATGAACTTTGGTCGTTCACACGTTAAGCCAGAAGATCCAGCTAAGAACAAGACACGGTTCTCAGATGTTGCCGGTGAAGAAGAAGAAAAACAAGAATTAGTCGAAGTAGTTGAATTTTTAAAGAATCCATCGAAATATACTAAGTTAGGTGCGAGAATCCCATCTGGTGTATTACTTGAGGGTCCTCCGGGAACTGGTAAGACTTTGCTTGCACGTGCCGTTGCAGGTGAAGCCAACGTACCGTTTTACTCAATCTCAGGTTCTGACTTTGTTGAAATGTTCGTCGGTGTTGGTGCTAGTCGTGTACGTGACTTGTTTAACAATGCTAAGAAGAATGCACCAAGTATCATCTTTATCGATGAAATTGATGCGATCGGACGTCGCCGTGGTAATGGCATGGGCGGTGGTAACGATGAACGTGAGCAAACCTTGAACCAATTATTGGTTGAAATGGATGGATTCCAAGGCGATGAAGGCGTTATTGTGATTGCTGCAACTAACCGTTCAGATGTTTTGGATCCAGCTTTGCTTCGTCCAGGAAGATTCGACCGTAAAGTATTGGTTGGTCGTCCTGACGTTCGTGGTCGTGAAGCTATTTTGAAGGTTCATGCTCGTAACAAGCCACTTGCAAGCGATGTTGATTTGAAGGAAGTAGCTCGTCAAACTCCTGGTTTCGTTGGTGCAGACTTGGCTAACGTGTTAAACGAAGCTGCTTTGGTTGCTGCTCGTCGTAATGGCAATGAAATTACTGCTTCAGATATTGATGAAGCTCAAGATCGGGTAATTGCTGGACCAGCTAAGACTGATCGGTTAATTTCTGAAAAAGAACGTCGTCGGGTTGCTTTCCATGAAGCGGGACACTCAATCTGTGGTTTGGTCTTAAGCGATTCAAGAACAGTTAGAAAAGTTACGATTGTTCCTCGCGGACGTGCCGGTGGATACAACATCATGTTGCCTCGTGATGACCAATTTATTTTGACTAAGAACCAATTATTCGAACAAATCGTTGGTTTGATGGGTGGACGTGCTGGTGAAGAAGCTACCATTGGTGATCGTTCAACTGGTGCTTCAAACGACTTTGAACAAGCTACACAAATTGCTCATAGTATGGTAGTAAACTATGGTATGAGTGATGCTTTAGGAATGGTTGAATTAGAAAAAGAGGGTGAAGTTAACCCTTACGGAATGAAGCCATATAGTGAAGCAACTGCCGCAAAGATCGATGAAGAAGTTAAGAAAATTTTGGACGAAGCTCATGCTAAGGCGCTTGAAATTGTTAAAGAAAACAAGGAAAAGCACCAAATTATTGCTGAAGCTTTGCTCAAGTACGAAACTTTGAACGAAAAGCAAATTTTAGCCTTATACCAAACTGGTAAGATGCCTGAAAAGGATGAGGATGAATATCCTAGCGAGTCAAAGGCTTCGACTTATGAAGAAGCTAAAGCCGCTGCTGAAAAGAAGGAAATTTTGAAGGCAGAAAAGAAAGATGAAGAAGCAAGCCAATCTAATGGTGAAACTGATGAAGCTTTGAATACTCCTTCAGAATCAACTACTGAAAAAACTTCCGATCAGGATCAAGATTCAGAGAAATAGAACAAAATAGGGCCGTTAAGGCTCTATTTTTATGGGATGAGAACAATGAACGATTATTTAGTAAAAGCAATTGATAAAAGCAAAAACTTACGGTTATTGACAGTGACAGCTAAAGATCTTGTAGGTGAGGCGCAAAAACGTCATGATACTTGGTCGGCATCATCAGCAGTACTTGGTAGAACCTTGATTGGTGGGCTTTTGTTAGCAGCTGCTGGTTTAACTGAAGGCGAAGAATTAACGGTTAGATTGTTAGGTAATGGCCCAGTAGGAGCTACGATTGTAACTGCTAAGGCTGATTATACCGTTAAGGGTTATTTGAAAAATCCACATATTGCGCTTCCACCTAAAGCTAATGGTCATATCGATGTGAAAAAGGCAGTTGGTCAAGGCTGGTTAGAAGTTACCAAAGACTTAGGCTTAAAGGAACCTTATACAGGAGAAGTACCAATTGTGTCTGGTGAGATCGCTGAGGATTTTGCCTACTATTTGACTAAGTCAGAACAGATTCCATCAGCAGTTGGCTTATCAGTTTTTGTTAACCCCAATAATACAATTGGAGCAGCTGGCGGTTTTATGCTTCAAGCTTTACCAGGAGCAAGTGACCAATTAATTGATAAGACAATTGAGCGCATTAATAAATTGCCGGTTTTATCTAGTGCCTTGTTGGATGGAATGATGCCTGAAGATTTAGCTAAGCAAATTTTAGGCGATGACTGCAAGATTCTTGAGCAAGATCCGGTAGCCTTTAAGTGTGACTGCTCCAAAGAGAAGTATGCGGATATTTTGCAAACTTTAGATCGTAAGCAATTGCATGACATGATTGAAGAAGATCATGGAGCTGAATTGAAGTGTAGTTTTTGTGGCAATAAATACAAATATTCAGAAGCAGAATTGACACAAATTTTGAGCAAGAAAGATGAAGAAAGCAATTAGTTGGGCTATTATTTGGTCAAACAAAGCTTTTTTGTTACAATGTTTAGGTATTTGAAAGGATGATTTAGTGGATAATAGTTGGAAAATTCGCGAAATCACCATTCCTAATCGAGTTGTTGTGGCGCCGATGGCTGGGGTATCAAACTCAGCTTTTAGAGTAGTCTGCAAGGAATTTGGTGCTGGTTTGGTAGTTTGCGAGATGATTTCAGACCATGGTATTATTTACCGCAATAAAAAGACCATGAGTATGATGCAAGTGGATCCAAGTGAACACCCAATGAGTATTCAAATTTTTGGTGGTACGGAAGATACTTTGTTGCAAGCTGCTCAATACATCGATCAACATACTGATGCCGATATTATTGATATCAATATGGGATGTCCGGTTCCTAAAGTTACCAAGACTGATGCTGGTTCAAAGTGGTTGCTTGATGCTAATAAGATTTATCAGATGGTACATAAAGTAGTCCAAAATGTTTCTAAGCCAGTTACTGTTAAGATGCGTCTAGGTTGGGATACCAAACATATTTTTGCAGTTGAAAATGCCTTAGCAGCTCAAGAAGCGGGTGCTTCGATGTTGGCAATGCATGGTCGAACTCGTAAACAGATGTATCAAGGTCAAGCAGATTGGGAAACCTTGCATGACGTTGCTCAAGCTTTGGATATTCCATTTGTTGCTAACGGGGACATTACTACTCCTGAATTAGCCAAAAAGGCTTTAGATGAAATTGGAGCTACTGCAGTGATGGTTGGTAGAGCAGCCTTAGGTAACCCTTGGGAATTAAAAGATATGGTACATTATCTTGAAACTGGTGAAAAGCTGCCACCACAAACAGTAAGAGAGCGCGTGGAAACTGCTAAGCATCAACTTGATGGCTTAGTTGAATTGAAAGGCGAAAAGATTGCTGTTCCTGAATTTAGACAACAAGCTGCGTATTATTTGAAGGGAATTCCCCGCTCAGCGCGGACTCGTGCTAAAATAAATGAAGTCTGGACACGTCAAGAAGTATTTGATTTACTTGATGATTTTGTCGACGAATACGAAAAGCATCAGGCAAAACGCGCACAAAGACGTACAGTGAACGAATAATGGAGGAAAAATAAATTGGCAAAGAATGAATTAAATGACCAATTAATTGCTCGTCGTCAAAAGATGGACGAGTTACGTGAAGATGGCATTGAACCATTTGGTGTTAGAAAGTATGATCGCTTAGATCTTGCAAGTACTTTAGACGAAAAGTACTTGGGCGAAGACAAAGACGAATTAAATGAAGATATGCCTAAAACTAGAATAGCAGGTAGAATGCTTGCTAAGCGTGGTAAGGGTAAGGTTGGTTTCGCTGATATCTATGACCGTACGGGAAAGATTCAAATCTATGTACGTAAGGATATCGTCGGTGAAGACAACTACAAGATTTTCAAGAAATCTGATATTGGTGACTTCTTGGGAATCGAAGGCGAAGTTATGAAGACTGATACTGGTGAATTGACGATTCGTGCCCAACACGTTACTTTCTTATCAAAGGCACTTCGTCCATTGCCAGATAAGTACCACGGTTTGAAGAATGTTGAACAGATTTATCGTCAACGTTACCTTGACTTGATTACTAACCGTGAAAGCTACATGCGTTTCGTTCACCGTACGCAAATTATTCAAGCTATTCGCGATTACTTGAACAAGCGTGACTTCTTAGAAGTTGAAACCCCAGTGCTTCATAACATCCCTGGTGGTGCTGAAGCTCGTCCATTTATTACCCACCACAATGCTTTGGACATTAATTTGTACATGAGAATCGCTTTGGAATTGCCTTTGAAGCGTTTGATTGTTGGTGACATGGAACGTGTTTACGAAATTGGTCGAGTTTTCAGAAACGAAGGCTTAGACACTCGTCACAACCCAGAATTTACTGAGCTTGAAACTTATGCAGCATACTGGGACTTCCACGATGTAATGGATGAAGCAGAAGGTATTATTAAAGCTGCTGCTAAGGTAGTTTCTGATGATGCCAAGGTTGTTTACCAAGGTACCGAAATCGATTTAGGTAAGCCATACCGTCGTGTACATATGGTTGACTTGATTAAGGAAAAGACCGGAGTTGACTTCTGGAAGCCAATGACTGATGATGAAGCTAAGAAGATTGCAGAAGAACACGGCATTCACTGTGAATCATTCTGGAAGGTAGGACACGTAATTAATGCCTTTTTCGAAGAATTCTGTGAACACACGATTGTTGACCCTACTTTTGTTTACGGTCACCCAGTAGAAGTTTCACCACTTGCTAAGAAGAATGCAGATGATCCTCGTTTTACTGACCGTTTTGAAATCTTCATTATGGGTTCAGAATACGGTAATGCCTTCTCAGAATTGAATGATCCTGATGATCAACGTGAACGTTTTGAAGCACAAATGGCAGAACGTGAAGCTGGCAATGATGAAGCTGACATGATTGATGAAGATTACCTTCGTGCAATGGAATACGGTATGCCTCCTACAGGTGGTTTGGGTATCGGAATTGACCGTTTGGTAATGTTATTGACCGATGCTCCAGCAATTAGAGATGTTTTGTTGTTCCCAACAATGCGTCCTGAGAACTTCGATAACGAATAGTTTAAAGATCCCTTGCGCTTGCAGGGGATTTTTTATTGGGTGAGAGTGAGACTTAAAAATGAAGATTTTAAGTAGAGAAGAATACATTAAGTGTCTAGCATCCAAAAGGATAGATATATTATTCTGGCTAGTAGTCATTATTTCGATCTTGATTACCTTATTTTTGCCTGATCATAGAGTTATTATGGCCGAATTGATAGAAATATTAGCGATAAGCATATTGCAGCTTCTAGTAGCAATTGCATCGAAACACAGTTTTACAAAAGTTAGCTATCAGAATAAGAAAATCTCTTCTGAAAAATTTGCTCAAACAATGGCTTCTTATAGAGTGATAAATATTTTCATTGTTGCCTCAATTGTAGTATGGATTGCGACATTGCTACTGTCAAAGTACGTAGCTATAAATAGCACGCTCGTTATTAGCAGTATGATTTTTGCGTGTCAGGGGATGTTAGTGATTATTGGAACAATTAGTGCTTTAGTTTCTTATTCAATGAAATTAGATAGTCAAGATAACAAGATGTCTCTTTGTGAGGTATCTTGTTTTGTTAAGAAAAGGCAATGATGAATGTAAAACAATTGAAATATTTTTGTAATAAGAACTATAATATCCTCAACAAGTCGAAAGGGATAAGCTAGAGGCTTATGGAGGTTAACGAAATGTTTTTTGAACATAAAAATGAAAATCAAGATGATGATGGTAGAACTCTTCTACTTACGCAACTAATCGACGCAATTTACGAAGATATGCCAGATGATGAAAGACAAGTTGTGCTAGATGCAAAGAGAGACATTGAATCAGGTGCGTATCTTGGAAAGGTTATGCGCGATATTCGAATAGGACTTGAACCATATGCAATTAAAGGTCAATTATCACCTACAACTAAGTTGATTTTTAACAATATTACTAAGGCAGCCAACCAATCTTCAACCACTGGTTCAGGTATTGGGATGGTCTTTGGCACAATGCTTGTTGGGGGTCATTAATTTAATCGCAAAAAATTACAAAAAGTATTTGCAATATCGGGAATGTTTGCTATAATATTTTTTGTGTTGCGGAAGTAGTTCAGTGGTAGAACACAACCTTGCCATGGTTGGGGTCGCGGGTTCGAATCCCGTCTTCCGCTTAGGATTGAGTTTTTGATCCTAAGCTTTTAAAAAAGCTTGCAATCTATAAGTGATTTGCTATAATAATATTCGTGTTGCGGAAGTAGTTCAGTGGTAGAACACAACCTTGCCATGGTTGGGGTCGCGGGTTCGAATCCCGTCTTCCGCTTAATGATTGAAACTCGCCTAATGGTGAGTTTTTTTGTTAGCGGGAAATAGCTCAGTTTGGTAGAGCACTACGTTCGGGACGTAGGGGTCGTGGGTTCAAATCCCGTTTTCCCGATCAACTAAGATAAGTCTGTGGTGTATTAAGATACCGGAGACTTATTTTGTTTTGAAACACCTTATTAGCGTATGAACTGGTGGTCTGATATAATAGATCAAACTACGGAAAGGACTGATGAAGATGGCAGCAAAAACTGAAGAAGAATATCGATTATTGCTTGAACAAGCAGCTGCATTGATTGATGGAGAAGATGATTGGATTGCTAATATGGCTAATATATCAGCACTTCTTTTTAATGAAATGAACGATGTCAATTTTGCAGGGGTATATCGATTTGAAAACAACGAATTGATTTTAGGTCCTTTTCAAGGCAAACCGGCTTGTGTTCATATTGCTCTAGGTAAGGGCGTATGTGGTACCGCAGCGCAAACCCAAGAGACGCAATTGGTACCGGATGTTCATCAATTTGCAGGCCATATTGCTTGTGACAGTGACTCAAATTCAGAGATTGTGGTACCTATTTTTAATAAAAATAAACTATGGGGTGTATTGGATATTGATTCGCCTAAGTTGAATAACTTTGAACCATTAGATCAAAAATATTTAGAAGCTTTGACTGAAGTATTATTTGCTAAACAAAATTAGGGGTGGGAAATTAGCATGGAAATTTCATACAGCAATAGCGCAAATCAGGTTCTTGAAATTGCTCGTGAACAAGCGGAGTATTTTCAGCATCGTTTGATTGGAACTGAACACGTACTATTAGCCATGATAATCGAATCAGATGGTGTGGCTGGTAAAATCTTGCGCTCATGGGGCTTGACTCCTGTAGCTGTCAAAGAAGAGATTGAACGTTACACTGGTTATGGTTCATCAGCTAAGAGCAGTTATATTGAAATTTCGCCACGTTTGAACATGGTATTAGATTTTGCTCGTAGAATGGCAGGACAATACGGTAGTGATGAAATTAAGACAGAACATTTATTGCTGGGATTAATAGCTAGTCCACAAATTTTGTCTGCCAAGATATTAAACAATTTTGGTGTTGACTTAGATCAACTGCGGGCCGATTTAGAAGATACTATCACCAATTTTGGTAGTAGCAATCAAGGTTGGGATTACGATAGCAATCCAGAGAGCTACAATATGGGTAATAATCGAGAACAAAAGAGTAGCTCAGCAACGCCGGTTCTTGATCGTGCAGCTACCAACTTAAATCAACGAGTTATCAATGGTGAAATTGATCCGGTTATTGGTAGGGATGCAGAAATAAAACGAGTTATTCAGATTTTATCTCGTCGTACCAAGAATAATCCGATGCTTATTGGTGAACCGGGGGTTGGAAAAACTGCCGTGGCGGAAGCAATTGCTACGGCTATTATGAATAAACAGGTTCCTGAAGATTTACGTAAAAAGCGCGTCATGGCCTTAAATATTGCAAATTTGGTGGCAGGAACCAAGTATCGTGGTGAATTTGAAGACCGGATGCGCAAAATGCTGAAGGAAATCGCAAAAGATGGCAATGTAATCTTATTTGTTGATGAATTACATACTTTAATCGGAGCTGGTGGAGCAGAAGGTGCAATTGATGCCTCTAATATCTTGAAGCCAGCGCTTGCTCGTGGCGATTTGCAAATGATTGGGGCAACAACTTTTGATGAATATCAAAAGTATGTTGAAAAAGATCAAGCTCTATCTCGTCGTTTCCAACAGGTACGCTTGAATGAACCTTCCCCAGAAGCAACTTTAGCTATTTTGCAAGGTTTACGGCGCAAATATGAAAATTATCATCACGTAACTATTGCTGATGATAGTTTAAAGGCAGCCATCGATTTATCGACTAGATATATTGCTAACCGCTTTTTACCTGATAAGGCTATAGATTTGATTGATGAAGCAAGTGCAGCTGTTAAAATTGCTCATCATGCTGGCAATAATCCAAGATTGAGTCAATTTGATGAACAATTGAAAAAAGTGATTGAGCAAAAGAATGAAGCTGCTGCTAACCAAAACTTTGTTGAAGCAGCTAGGTTGCAAGATCGTCAAAATAGTTTAAAGGCGCAAAGAGATACGCTAGTTACGCAGCTTGCTAATCAAAGCAGTAGTAAAGTCGTTGTAACTCCGGAAGATATTGCCCAAGTGGTATCTTCTTGGTCTGGCGTTCCGGTTACGCAAATGAAAACTAGCGAAACTAAACGTCTAGCAAAATTAGAAACAATTTTACATGAACGAGTAATTGGTCAAGCCAAAGCAGTAGAAGCTGTTGCTAAGGCAATTAGACGTAGTCGCAGTGGCATTAAGGATGAGCGTAGACCGATTGGCTCATTTTTATTCCTTGGCCCAACAGGTGTCGGTAAAACTGAGTTGGCTAAAGCCGTAGCTGCTGCAATTTTTGGTTCAGAAGACAACATGATCAGAATTGATATGTCCGAATACATGGATTCAATTGCGAATAGTAAATTAATCGGATCAGCTCCTGGTTATGTTGGCTACGAAGAAGGTGGACAACTGTCCGAACAAGTTCGTCGTCACCCATATTCAGTTGTTTTACTTGATGAAGTAGAAAAAGCCCATCCGGATGTTTTCAATCTCTTGTTACAAGTTTTAGATGAAGGATTTTTAACAGATTCTAAAGGTCGCAAGGTTGATTTCCGCAATACAATTATCATCATGACTTCAAATTTAGGTTCACGCAGTTTATTTGAAACTAAAGCTGTCGGTTTTACAGCCGGCGAAACTAGTCAAGCGCAATTGCGTGAAGATCGAGTTAAGACTGCACTCAAGCAATTCTTTAGACCTGAATTTATTAATCGAATTGATGAGACGATTATTTTCGATCAATTGAGTAAAGATGAATTGCGTGCAATTGTTGCTTTGTTGACTAAACGATTAGTAAGTAGATTGGCAGAAAAAAATATTGCCTTGAAGATCTCACGGGCTGCGTTAGATAAGATCGCTCAAGATGGCTATGATCCAGAAAATGGGGCACGACCTTTGAGAAGAGCAATTCAAAATGATGTTGAAGATAAGATTGCTTCGATGTTAATCAATGGCGAATTGCAATCAGGTGATGAACTGAAAATTGGTGCGAGTCATGGTCAATTGAAATTTGATCGAGTGGCAGCGGAATTAATTGCAAATTAATGCTTGACATTTGACGGACAAGCAAAATTATTGTAAAATATCGAGTGATTTAAAAGGCTGAATTTCAGAATTCTGTTGATCTATTGTCCAACAGAATAATAAAGACAAAAGTGGCAATTGCCATTTTTGTCTTTTTTATGCTCAAAAATTCAGTTTTTAAAATTTGTAAAATAAATGTAATATTTGCTTTCTCTAACAGAAAGGATGTTTTCCTTGTTAAACGGACACGTAGTTAATTATGGTAAACATCGTACAAGACGTAGTTTTTCAAAAATCAAGGAAGTTTTGAATCTACCAAACTTGACCGATGTACAAACACAATCATACCAATGGTTCCTTGATAAAGGTATCAAAGAAGTTTTTGACGATATTATGCCAATTAATGACTTCTCAGGTAAACTTTCATTAGAATACTTGGGTTACAAGTTGCAAAAGGCGAAATATACTGTTGACGAAGCTCGTGATCATGATGCAACTTATGCTGCACCAATGCACGTTACTTTGAAGTTGACCAATCAAGAAACTAACGAAATTAAGACTCAAGATGTTTTCTTTGGCGATTTGCCATTGATGACTGAATCTGGATCATTTATTATCAACGGTGCAGAAAGAGTCATTGTTTCTCAATTAGTTAGATCTCCTGGTGTCTACTACTCAGGTGATTATGACAAGAATGGTCGTCAAATCTTTGGTACGACTGTAATTCCAAACCGTGGTGCTTGGCTTGAATATGAAACTGATGCTAAGAATGTAGCTTACGTTCGCGTTGACCGTACTCGTAAGTTGCCTTTGACAGTTTTAGTTAGAGCGATGGGTCTTGGCTCAGATGCTGAAATCTTAGATATGTTCGGTAAGAACGATAGTCTTCAATTTACGCTTGAAAAAGATGTTCACAAGAACCCAGCTGATTCACGTGTAGCCGAAGCTTTGAAGGATATCTACGAACGTTTACGTCCAGGTGAACCAAAGACGACTGATTCTTCACGCTCATTGCTATATGCACGTTTCTTTGATCCACGTCGCTATGATTTAGCACCTGTTGGACGTTACAAGATTAACAAGAAGCTTTCACTTAAGAACCGTTTATACGGTCAAACTTTAGCTGAAACTTTGGCAGATCCTGATACTGGTGAAATCATTGCTAAGAAGGGTACAGTTGTTACTCATGAAGTAATGGATACTTTGGAAACTTACCTTGATCGTGATGATTTCAAGATGGTAACTTATGAATCATCTAACGAAGGTGTTTTACCTGACCCAATTACTGTTCAAGAAATCAAAGTTTACTCAAAAGTAGATCCTGAAAGAGAAGTTAAGTTGATCTCAAACGGTCACATTGACATGGACGTTAAGCACTTGACTCCAGCTGATGTTTTAGCTTCTATCAACTACTTCTTTGCTTTGCAAGATCAATTAGGTACTACTGATGATATCGATCACTTAGGTAACCGTCGTATTCGTCGTGTTGGTGAATTGTTGCAAAACCAATTTAGAATCGGTTTGGCAAGAATGGAACGTGTTGTTCGTGAAAGAATGTCAATTCAAGATCCAAATACGGTTACTCCACAACAATTGATTAACATTCGTCCAATTGTCGCAAGTATTAAAGAATTCTTCGGTTCATCACAGCTTTCACAGTTCATGGATCAACACAACCCATTGGGTGAATTGACCCATAAACGTCGTATGTCAGCCTTAGGACCTGGTGGTTTGACTCGTGACCGTGCAGGATATGAAGTTCGTGACGTTCACTATACTCACTATGGCCGTTTGTGCCCAATTGAAACTCCTGAAGGACCAAACATTGGTTTGATCAACTCGCTTGCGTCATACGCAGTTATTAACAAGTACGGTTTCATTGAAACTCCATATCGTAGAGTATCTTGGAAGACTCACAAGGTTACCGACAAGATCGACTATTTGACTGCTGATGTTGAAGATAACTACATTATCGCTGGTGCCAACACTCGTTTGAATCCAGATGGTTCTTTCAAGGATGACTTGATTTTAGCAAGATTCAAGGAAGACAACGTCGAAGTAACACCAGACAAGATCGACTACATGGACGTTATTCCTAAGCAAGTTGTTTCTGTTGCTTCAGCATGTATCCCATTCCTTGAAAACGATGACTCAAACCGTGCTTTGATGGGTGCCAACCAGCAACGTCAGGCAGCGCCATTGATTAATCCACATGGTTCATTGGTTGGTACTGGTATGGAATACCGTGCTGCCCATGATTCTGGTGATGCTTTGTTAGCTAAGGCTGCCGGTGTTGTTGAATATGTTGACGGTAACGAAATTAGAATTCGTCGTGAAGATGCTACTTTAGACAAGTATGTTCTTGAAAAGTATCGTCGTTCCAACAACTCTAAGTCATATAATCAAACTCCAAACGTTAAGCAAGGTGATAAGGTTGAAGTTGGGGATGTTATTGCTAACGGACCAACTATGGACCGTGGTGAATTGGCTCTTGGTCAAAACCCACTTATTGCTTTCATGACTTGGAACATGTACAACTATGAAGATGCCATCATGCTTTCTGAGCGTTTGGTTAAGGACGATGTTTACACTTCAATCAGTATTGAAGATTATGAATCTGAGGCTCGTGATACTAAGTTAGGACCTGAAGAAATTACTCGTGAATTGCCTAATGTTGGTGAAGATGCCCTTAAAGACCTTGATGCTGATGGTATTGTAAGAATCGGTGCTGAAGTTCACGATGGTGATATTTTGGTTGGTAAGGTAACACCTAAGGGTGTGACTGAATTATCAGCTGAAGAACGCTTATTGCATGCTATCTTTGGTGAAAAGGCACGTGAAGTACGTGATACTTCACTCCATGTACCACATGGTGGTGGCGGAATCGTCCAAGATGTTAAGGTTTATACTCGTGAAGCTGGCGATGAATTAGCTCCTGGTGTAAACACCATGGTTCGTGTTTACATTGCACAAAAGAGAAAGATTCAAGTTGGTGACAAGATGTCTGGTCGTCACGGAAACAAGGGTACTGTTGCTGCCGTAATGCCAGAAGAAGATATGCCATACTTGCCAGATGGGACTCCAGTAGATATCTGCTTAAACCCAATGGGCGTGCCTTCACGTATGAACATTGGGCAGTTGCTTGAATTGCACTTAGGTGCTGCAGCTCGTCAATTGGGTATTCACGTTGCTACTCCAGTATTTGATGGTGCCGATGAAGATGAAGTTTGGGACACTATTCGTCAAGCTGGTGTTGACAAAGATGGTAAGACTGTTATTTACGATGGTCGTACAGGTGAACCATTCCATAATCGTGTTTCAGTTGGTGTCATGCACTACTTGAAGCTTACTCACATGGTTGATGATAAGATCCACGCTCGTTCAATTGGGCCTTACTCATTGGTTACTCAACAACCTCTGGGTGGTAAAGCACAGTTTGGTGGACAGCGTTTTGGTGAAATGGAAGTTTGGGCCCTTGAAGCTTATGGTGCTGCTTATACTTTGCAAGAAATCTTGACTTACAAGTCAGATGATATTGTTGGTCGTGTAAGAGCTTATGAAGCTATTGTTAAGGGTGAAAAGATTCCTAAGCCAGGTGTTCCTGAATCATTTAGAGTTCTTGTTAAGGAATTGCAATCACTTGGATTGGATATTCGTGTGCTTGATATGGATCACCATGAAATTGAATTGCGTGATATGGATGATGATTCAAATGAACACTTGAATATCGATACTTTGTCTAAGTTAGCAGAAGAACAACAAAAGAAGCAGTTAGCCAAAGAGACCGCAGAAACATCAGAGGAAGCACCGGTTTCAGCCAATGAGGCCCCTGTAGATGAATCTGATGACAAGGTTTCTAAGTAGTAGGAGGTTAAACTCTTGATCGACGTAAATAAGTTTGAAAGTATGCAAATTGGGATTGCTTCACCAAATAAGATCAGAAGTTGGTCTTACGGTGAGGTTAAGAAACCTGAAACAATCAATTATCGTACTTTAAAACCAGAAAAAGATGGTTTGTTCGATGAACGTATTTTCGGACCAACCAAAGATTGGTCTTGTACCTGTGGTAAATACAAGGGTGTGAGATACCGTGGTATCGTTTGTGACCGTTGTGGTGTCGAAGTAACTTCTGCTAAGGTTAGAAGAGAAAGAATGGGTCACATTGAATTAGCTGCCCCTGTAACTCATATTTGGTACTTCAAAGGTATTCCTTCTCGTATGGGTTTGGTGTTGGACATTTCACCAAGACTTTTGGAAGAAGTTATTTACTTTGCAGCCTACATTGTTATTGATCCAGGTGATACAGACCTTGAACCAAAACAACTTTTGACTGAAGCTGAATATCGTGAACAAAAAGAAAAGTACGGTAATCGCTTTGTTGCTAAAATGGGTGCGGAAGCTATTCGCGACTTGTTAAGACAAGTTGACTTGGATAAAGAAGTTAAAGCTTTGAAGCAAGAACTTCAATCAGCTACTGGACAAAAGCGTACTCGTGCAATTAGAAGATTAGATATTCTTGATGCCTTCAAGAATTCGGGTAATAAGCCTGAATGGATGGTTATGGATGCTGTTCCAGTTATTCCACCAGACTTACGTCCAATGGTTCAATTGGAAGGAGGTCGTTTTGCTACCTCAGATTTGAACGATTTGTATCGTCGTGTTATCAACCGTAACAACCGTTTGAAGCGTTTATTGGACTTGAATGCTCCTAACATCATCGTTCAAAACGAAAAGAGAATGCTTCAAGAAGCTGTTGATGCATTGATTGATAATGGTCGTCGTGGCCGTCCAGTTGTAGGACCAGGTAACCGTCCACTTAAATCGCTATCACACATGCTTAAAGGTAAGCAAGGTAGATTCCGTCAAAACTTGCTTGGTAAGCGTGTTGACTACTCAGGTCGTTCAGTTATCGATGTTTCACCTAAATTGAAGCTTTACCAATGTGGTGTCCCTCGTCCAATGGCACTTGAATTGTTCAAGCCATTTGTAATGCATGAATTAGTAAAGCGTGGTATTGCTTCAAACATCAAGAACGCTAAGCGTAAGATTGATCGTGAAGATGATGACATCTGGGATGTATTGGAAGATGTTATTAAGGAACGTCCAGTTTTACTTAACCGGGCACCTACGCTTCACCGTTTGAGTATTCAAGCCTTTGAACCAGTATTGGTACCAGGTAAGTCGATTAGATTGCACCCATTGACATGTGAAGCTTACAACGCTGACTTCGATGGTGACCAGATGGCCATTCACGTTCCTTTGTCAGATGAAGCAGTTGCTGAATCTAGATTATTGATGTTGGCAGCTCACCACATCTTGGCTCCTAAGGATGGTAAGCCAATCGTTACTCCATCACAGGATGTCGTTTTGGGTAACTACTGGTTGACTCAAGCTGAAAAGGGCAGAGAAGGTGAAGGTATGGTATTTACTTCACCTGCTGAAGCAACTGTTGCTTATGAAAATGGCGATATTCACTACCACACTATTATTGGTATGGCAGCTGATTCTATGCCTGAAAAGCCATGGCCAAAGGGTTATGAACATAAGATTTTCATTACTACATACGGTAAGTTAGTCTTTAACCAAATTTTCCCAGCTGATTACTTCTACATTAATGAACCAACTGAAGAAAATTTAAATAACCCATTGGACGTTAAGTACTTCTTGGAAGATGGCGAAAACATTCAAGAAAAGATTGATACAGTTGCAGACGATTTGATTGCTACACCATTTAAGGGTAGTTTCTTATCAGACTCAATTGCTACGGTTTACAAGTACTACAAGGTTCAAAGAACTTCAGAATATCTTGATGACTTGAAGAAATTGGGCTACACTAGTTCAACTACTTCTGGTATTACTATTGGTATGACTGATGTTCCTGAAATTGCCGATAAGGATGAAAAGGTAGATAAGGCTCACAAACAAGTTGATATTGTCTCTAAGCAATTTAGACGTGGTTTGATTACTGAGCAAGAACGTCATGATCGTGTAATTAGCATTTGGAACGCATGTAAAGATGAAGTTCAAAATGAAATTGCCCAAATCTATGACCCAAGAAACCCAATCACAATCATGGCCGACTCTGGTGCCCGTGGTAACATTTCAAACTTTACTCAGCTTGCTGGTATGCGTGGCTTGATGGCTACTCCTAACGGTGGTTTGTTCGAAATCCCAGTTACTTCAAACTTTAAAGAAGGTTTGTCAGTATTGGAATTGTTCATGTCCACTCACGGTGCTCGTAAGGGTATGACGGATACGGCTTTGAAGACTGCTCAATCAGGATACTTAACCCGTCGTTTGGTTGATGTTGCTCAAGACGTTATCATCCGTGAAGATGATTGTGGTACTGATCGTGGTATCACAGTTCACGCAATTATGGAAGGCGACGAATTAATTGAACCATTATTTGATCGTTTAGTTGGTCGTTTCACTAATGAAACTGTTAAGGATCCACAAACTGGTAAAGCTATTGTAGGCAAGAACGTTATGATGGACGAAAATCTTGCCCACAAGATTGTTGATGCAGGTGTAACTCACGTTAACATTAGATCAATCCTCACCTGTGATACTCCTCACGGTGTATGCCGCAAGTGTTATGGTATGAACCTTGCTACTGGTGAAGAAGTTGAAGTGGGTGAAGCAGTTGGTACTGTTGCTGCTCAATCAATCGGTGAACCAGGTACCCAGCTTACTTTGAGAACTTTCCACAACGGTGGGGTTGCCGGTGCAGAAGATATTACTCAGGGTCTTCCTCGTGTTCAAGAATTGTTTGAAGCACGTAATCCTAAGGGTCGTGCGACAATTTCTGAAGTTGATGGTGTTGTTGATTCAATTCAAGAAAACCCAGCTGATCACACTAGAGAAATTACTGTAAAAGGTAAGATCGATGCTAGAACTTATAGCGTTGCCTACACTGCTTCAGTAGCAGTAGCTGAAGGCGATACTGTACGTCGTGGTGATAAGTTGACTTTGGGTTCAATTGATCCTAAGGAATTGATCCAAGTAACTGATACTTTGACTACTGAAAAGTACATTCTAGCTGAAGTTCAAAAAGCATATAGAATGCAGGGTGTTGATATTTCAGATAAGCACGTTGAAGTATTGACTCGTCAAATGTTGCAAAAGGTTAGAGTACTTGATCCAGGTGAAACTGACATCTTACCAGGTGAAGTTATGGATATCGGTCAATTTAGAGACCGCAACAAGCAAGTGATTATTTCTGGTGGAATCCCAGCAACTGCACAAAGTGTTATCTTAGGTATTACCAAGGCTGCTTTGGAAACTAACAGTTTCTTGTCAGCCGCTTCATTCCAAGAAACTACTCGTGTACTTACTGATGCATCAATCAGAGGTAAGAACGATCCATTGCTTGGACTTAAGGAAAACGTTATTATCGGTAAGATTATTCCTGCTGGTACTGGTATGCCAGTTTACCGTAATATGGAACCAAAAGCAGATGTTGAAAAAGCTAATTCAGTATATTCGATCGCTGATATCGAAAAGGGTATGAATAGCGAAAAAGCTGCTAAATAAATTTAATAACTGTTAGAGAAAGAAAGACGATAAATCCACTATTAAAACGGATTTATCGTCTTTTTGTTAGTTCAAATTGAAGAAAAGGTGGTAGAGCACGGTCCCAGCGAATATATAAGGGATAAAAGCAAGACTAATCTTAATTGATTTTTGTAAAAGAAAATGCATTAGTGCTAATAAGCAAGCTATTAAGATGATAGTATTTGCCGCCTCGGGTTTATAAAAACAGCAAAGCAATAAATATATCAATAAATCTCCACTGCCTAATTTAGCACGTAAGATGCCAGATATAAAAACGAGTAGAATCACGATTAGATTAATCCAATCTAGAGCTGAAAGGGTTGGTTTTGAGTACCAAAGAAAAAAACTAGCTGATAGAGTCGGAATAGACAGTAAATATGTAGGGAATTCTTGAAATGAATAATCAAAAAGTGCAATCACATATAAGTAGAAAAGCCAAATAACAACCAAAATTGTAGTTAAATCGCTAAAATTAAAACTGAAGAAACTAAGCCCGCCTATCAATTCAGTTATAATCATTTTTTTAGAGATTGCTTTTTTGCAAAAACGACATTTACCTCTAAGACACACATATGAAAGAATTGGAATTTCATCGATAATGCTTAGGGGATGTAAACAGTAATCGCAATATGAACGACCAAAAAGAATATTGAAATTCTCATGGCTAAGACGATCGAATACTAAATTTGCATGCGAACCCAAACAAGTACCGATTAAAAAGTTTGTAAAATAATAAATCATAAAAAATACCTCCATTAATATAAATACGCAAAAAAAGTAAAAATCTATTTTATTTCGAAAAAAATATTTGCTTTCATCAAAAAAGCGTGTAAAATAACCATTGTATGTTTTGAACAAGATATCTGTGAGTTTAAAAAGAAACTCCCGGGTGTGTGAACAAAATAGTTAATTTTAGGAGGAAAATTTAATGCCAACCATAAATCAATTGGTAAGAAAAGGCCGTCATTCAAAGACAACTAAATCAAAGTCACCAGCTTTGAACTACGGTTATAACAGTATGAAGAAGGAATTAGTGCTTAACCCTGCACCACAAATGCGTGGAGTTGCAACTCGTGTAGGTACTATGACACCTAGGAAACCTAACTCAGCTTTACGTAAGTACGCTCGTGTGCGTCTTTCAAACTTAATCGAAGTTACTGCCTACATTCCAGGTGAAGGCCACAACCTTCAAGAACACTCTGTTGTTTTGATTCGTGGTGGACGTGTAAAAGACCTTCCTGGTGTACGTTACCATATTATTCGTGGTGCCCTTGATACTGCTGGTGTTGACGGCAGAAAGCAAGGCCGTTCTAAGTACGGTACAAAGAAAGCTTAAGGAGGATTTAAATAATGCCTAGAAAAGGTCATGTAACTAAGAGAGACGTTTTAGCAGATCCAGTTTACAACTCAAAACTTGTTACTAAGTTAATCAACCACTTGATGATTGATGGTAAGAGAGCAAAGGCATCTTCAATTCTTTACGATGCTTTCAACATTGTTAAGGACAAGACTGGTAAGGAACCACTTGAAGTCTTTGAAGAAGCAATGAACAATGTTATGCCAGTTTTGGAAGTTAGAGCTCGTCGTATCGGTGGTTCTAACTACCAAATCCCAGTTGAAGTTCGTCCAGACAGAAGAACTACTTTGGGATTAAGATGGTTGGTATCATATGCACGTTTACGTAACGAACACACTATGGATGAACGTTTAGCAAACGAAATTATCGATGCATCAAACAACACTGGTTCAGCTGTTAAGAAGCGTGAAGATGTTCACCGTATGGCTGAAGCAAACCGTGCATTTGCACACTACCGCTTCTAATTTAGTTACCCGTTTTATTTTAAGGAGAGAATTTATTTATGGCTAACAAGCGTGAATTTCCATTAGAAAAAACACGTAACATTGGTATCATGGCCCACATCGATGCGGGTAAAACTACCACTACTGAACGTATCCTTTACTACACTGGTAAGATCCACAAGATTGGTGAAACTCACGAAGGTGATTCACAAATGGACTGGATGGAAGAAGAAAAGGAACGTGGTATCACTATTACTTCTGCAGCTACTACTGCACAATGGAATGACTACAGAATCAACATTATTGATACCCCAGGACACGTTGACTTCACTATCGAAGTAGAACGTTCACTTCGTGTTCTTGATGGTGCCGTTACTGTTTTGGATGCCCAATCAGGTGTTGAACCTCAAACTGAAAACGTTTGGCGTCAAGCTGAAACTTACGGCGTTCCAAGAATTGTTTTTGTTAACAAGATGGATAAGATCGGTGCTGACTTTGACTTCTCAGTAAAGACTTTGCATGAAAGATTGAATGCGAATGCTCATGCAGTTCAAATGCCAATCGGTGCTGAAGATCAATTTGAAGGTGTTATCGACTTAATCAACATGGTTGCTGACATCTACGATGAAGATAAGTTAGGTGCTAAGTGGGATACTGTTCCAGTTCCTGATGAATACAAAGAAGAAGCTGAAAAGCGTCGTGCTGAATTAATTGAAGCAGTTGCTGATGTTGATGACGACATCATGGAAAAATACCTTAATGGTGATGAAATCAGCAACGAAGACTTGAAGAAGGCAATCCGTAAGGCTACTCTTCAACTTAAGTTCTTCCCAGTATTTGCTGGTTCAGCATTCAAGAACAAGGGTGTTCAAATGATGCTTGATGGTGTTGTTGATTACTTGCCATCACCATTGGACGTTAAGCCTTATGTTGCTCACGAACCAAAAACTGGTGATGAAGTTGAATTGCTTGCCGATGATAACAAGCCATTTGCAGCTTTGGCATTCAAGATCGCAACTGACCCATTTGTAGGTCGTTTGACTTTCATCCGTGTCTACACCGGTTCATTACAATCAGGTTCATACGTATTGAACGCATCAAAGAATAGTCGTGAACGTGTTGGTCGTTTGTTGCAAATGCACGCCAACTCAAGAACTGAAATCCCTGAAGTATTCTCAGGTGATATCGCTGGTGCGATCGGTTTGAAGAACACTACTACTGGTGACTCATTAACTGATCCTGATCATCCACTTATTTTGGAAAGTCTTCAAGTTCCAGATCCAGTTATTCAAGTTTCTGTTGAACCTAAATCAAAGGCTGACCGTGATAAGATGGACGTTGCTTTGCAAAAGCTTACTGAAGAAGACCCAACTTTCAAGGCAGAAACTAACCCTGAAACTGGTCAAACTTTGATTGCCGGAATGGGTGAACTTCACCTCGATATCATGGTTGAAAGAATGAAGCGTGAATTTAACGTTGAAGCTGAAATTGGTCAACCACAAGTTGCTTATCGTGAAACCTTCACCAAGGAAGCTAAGGCACAAGGTAAGTTTGTTCGTCAATCCGGTGGTAAAGGTCAATATGGTGACGTTTGGATTGAATTTACTCCAAATGAAGAAGGTAAAGGCTACGAATTTGAAGATGCTATTGTCGGTGGTGTAGTTCCTCGTGAATTTATCCCATCAGTTGATGCAGGTCTTCAAGAAGCTATGCAAAACGGTGTTCTTGCTGGTTACCCATTGATCGACGTTAAGGCTAAGCTTTACGATGGTTCATACCACGAAGTCGACTCATCAGAAGCTGCCTTCAAGGTTGCTGCTTCTCTTGCTTTGAGAAACGCTGCTCCTAAGGCTGGTGCAGTAATTCTTGAACCTATCATGAAAGTTCAAGTAATTACTCCTGAAGAATACTTAGGTGATGTAATGGGTTCAGTTACTGCTCGTCGTGGTAACATGGAAGGAATGGAAGATCGTTCAGGCGCTAAGGTATTAAATGCTATGGTTCCACTTGCTGAAATGTTTGGTTACGCAACTACTTTGCGTTCATCAACTCAAGGTCGTGGTACTTTCACTATGGTATTTGACCACTACGCACCAACTCCTAAGTCAATTCAAGAAGAAATTATCAAGAAACGTGGCGGCGAAGCTAACTAATCTTTGATAAGAAAAAGTAAGTTTGGTTAATCCAAGCTTATTTTTTTGTTTTCAGAAATTAAAAATGATAAAAGAAATTTTTGTTGAGTTTAGCAATTTAATATAGAAGAAAACAGAAAACGATTTCCATAAAAAAATTGAGAAACAGCGAGTGAAACACTTGATATTTCTACTCGGACCAAGTACAATAGTCTTTGTGCATTTGGGCGTATTATGCTCTCGCACAGTAAAATGTTGTTAAGCTTTGACGCAAAAGGTTGCGGCACACCAGGCTGCATTGCCACAGTGGTGCGTCGGTAATTTTTGTTGAGCTAGTCATCTTTTTAAAGAAGACGCTAAGGAGGTAATTTAATGGCAAGTCAATCAATTCGTATCAGACTTAAGTCATACGAACATGGTATTCTCGATGAATCAGCTGCTAAGATCGTAGCTAGTGCGAAGAGAACTGGTGCAGAAATTTCAGGTCCAGTTCCACTTCCTACTGAAAGAACTTTGTTTACTGTTCTTCGTTCACCACACAAGGACAAGGACTCACGTGAACAATTCGAAATGCGTACTCACAAGCGCTTGATCGATATTTTGAATCCAACACCTAAGACTGTTGATTCATTAATGAAGCTTGATCTACCAAGTGGCGTAGACATCGAAATCAAATTATAATTTTTAGATAGAAAGAGGTGTAAACATGACCAAAGGAATCTTAGGAAGAAAAGTTGGTATGACTCAAATCTTCACTAAAGATGGTATCCTTGTTCCAGTAACTGTTGTTGAAGCAACTCCTAACGTTGTTATGCAAGTTAAGACTGTTGAATCAGATGGTTACGAAGCAGTTCAATTGGGTTACCAAGACAAGCGTGAAGTATTGAGCAACAAACCAGAAAAAGGTCATGCTGAAAAAGCTAAGACTTCGCCTAAGCGCTTCATTCGGGAAATCCGCGGTGTTGAGCTTAAGGACTATGAAGTAGGCTCAGAAGTTACTGTGGATACATTTAAGGAAGGTGACGTCGTAGACGTTACTGGTACTACAAGAGGTCATGGATACCAAGGTAACATTAAGCGTTGGGGTCAATCAAGAGGACCAGAAACTCACGGTTCAAGATACCACAGAATTCCTGGTTCAATGGGCTCAATCATCAACCGTGTGCCAAAGGGTAAGAAGTTGCCAGGTCACATGGGTGTAAAGACTGTTACTATTGAAAACCTAGTAATTGAAAAAGTTGTTGCAGACAAGAACGTATTGATGATTAAAGGTAACGTTCCTGGTGCTAAGAACTCATTAATCGTTGTTAAGTCAGCTGCTAAGGCTGCAAACGCTGATAAGTAGGAAGGAGGACTAGAATGGCTAATTTAAAGGTTATGGATCAAAATGGTAAAGGCTCTGGCGAAATTACTTTAAATGACAAAGTCTTTGGTATTGAACCTAACGAAAGCGTAGTCTTTGATGCAATCATCAGACAAAGAGCTGGTAAGCGTCAAGGTACTTCAAAAGTTAAGAATAGATCTGCTGTTCGTGGCGGTGGTAAGAAGCCTTGGAGACAAAAGGGTACTGGTCGTGCTCGTCAAGGTTCAATCAGAGCTCCACAATGGCGTGGTGGTGGTATCGTATTCGGACCAACTCCTCGTTCATACGCATACTCAATGCCAAGAAAGCAACGCCGTTTGGCTATCAAGTCAGTTCTTTCTCAAAAGTTGGCTGATGAAGATTTAATTGTATTAGATCAATTAACTATGGCAGCTCCTAAGACTAAGGAATTTGTTGCTTTGTTAAACGGTTTAAATGTTGAAGGTAAGGTATTAGTTGTTTCTGACGACAAGAACGTACAACTTTCAGCTAGAAACTTGACTAAGGTTAAGGTTGTCCCAGTTAACGGTTTGAATGTTGAAGATGCAGTTAACTACCAAAAATTAATCTTGACTCAAGATGCTGTTAAGAAGATTGAGGAGGTTTTGGCTTAATGGACGCACGTGATATCGTTTTAAGACCAGTCATTACTGAAAAGTCTACGAACTTAATGGACGATAAGAAGTACACTTTCGACGTGCTTTTGACCGCAACCAAGACTCAAGTTCGTGAAGCCGTTGAAGAAATTTTTGATGTTAAGGTTAAGAGCGTAAACATTATGAATGTTCGCGGCAAGGACAAGCGAGTAGGTCGCTACTTCGGTAAGACTGCTCGTCGTAGAAAAGCAATCGTTACTTTGACTAACGATTCAAATGACATCAAGATTTTCGATAACCAAGAAAATTCAGAAGACAATAAGTAATAGGAGGTCAGTCAATTGGCTATTAAAGTTTACAAGCCAACCACAAATGGTCGCCGTAATATGACTTCTTCAGACTTTGCAGAAATTACTAAGACCAAGCCAGAACGCACTTTGCTTGAATCTCAATCACATACTGCAGGTCGTAATTCATACGGTCATATTACTATTAGACATCGCGGTGGTGGTCACAAACAAAAGTACCGTATCATCGACTTTAAGCGTAATAAAGATGATGTAAAGGCAGTTGTAAAGGCAATCGAATACGATCCAAACAGAACTGCTAACATCGCATTACTTCACTACACTGATGGTGTTAAGGCATACATCCTTGCTCCTAAGGGTTTGGAAGTAGGTACTGTAGTTGAATCTGGTGAAAACGTTGATATTAAGCCAGGTAACGCATTACCATTGAAGAACATTCCTACAGGTACTGAAATTCATAACATTGAATTGAAGCCTGGTAAGGGTGGCCAACTTGTAAGAAGTGCTGGTGCATCAGCTCAAGTTCTTGGATTTGATGGTGATTACGCATTAGTAAGATTGCAAAGTGGTGAAGTTCGTAAGATTTTGTCAGCTTGCCGTGCTACTATCGGTACTGTTGGTAATGAACAACACTCATTAATCCAATTAGGTAAAGCTGGAAGAAAACGTTGGTTAGGCAAGCGTCCACAATCACGTGGTTCCGTAATGAACCCTAACGATCACCCACATGGTGGTGGTGAAGGTAAGGCACCTGTTGGACGTAAGCAACCTATGACTCCTTGGGGTAAGAAGGCTCGTGGTATTAAGACTAGAAATGTCAAGAAGGCTAGCGAGAAGTTAATTATTCGTCACCGCAAGGGTAGCAAGTAATAGAAGGAGGGTTAATTAATGAGCCGTAGTATTAAAAAAGGTCCTTTTGCTGATGCTTCATTACTAAAGAAGGTTGATGCACAACAAGATGCAGACAAAAAGCAAGTTATTAAGACTTGGTCACGTCGTTCAACTATTTTCCCTTCTTTTGTTGGTTTGACAATAGCTGTTTACGATGGTAGAAAGCATGTTCCAGTTTATGTTACTGAAGACATGGTAGGTCACAAGTTAGGTGAATTTGTACCAACTAGAACTTTCCGTGGACACAAAGCTGACGACAAGGCTACTGGTAAGTAAGAGGAAGGAGAAACAAACTAAATGGCAGAACAAATTAGTTCAGCTAAAGCTGAAGCAAGAACTGTTCGCATCGCTCCAAGAAAAGCACGTTTGGTTATTGACTTAATCCGTGGCAAGAGTGTTGCAGAAGCATTAGCAATCTTACAATTTACGCCTAGAGCTGCTTCCCCAATCGTTGAAAAAGTTTTACGTTCAGCAATTGCTAACGCAGAACACAACTACGATCTTGAAAGTGCAAATCTTTACGTTTCAGAAGCTTACGTAAACGAAGGTGCAACTTTGAAGAGATTCCGTCCTCGCGCAAAGGGCGTTGCTTCTCCAATTAACAAGAGAACCAGTCACGTAGTTGTAGTTGTTTCAGAAAAGAACGATTAAGGGAGGTATATTAATGGGTCAAAAGATCAACCCTAATGGTTTTCGTCTCGGTGTTATCCGTGGCTGGGAATCAAAATGGTATGCTGACAGAGGATATAAAGAAACATTAAATGAAGACCTTCGTGTAAGAAAGTTCATTTCAGAAAAATTGAAGGATGCCTCTGTATCTACTGTTGAAATTGAACGTGCTGCAAATAGAGTAAACATTTCTATTCACACTTCAAAGCCAGGTATGGTTATTGGTAAGGGTGGAGCAGAAGTTGAAGCTTTAAGAAAAGAATTAACTGCTTTAACTGACAAGCAAGTTCACATTAATATTGTTGAAATTAAGAAGCCAGATCTTGATGCACAATTGGTAGCTGACAGTATTGCTCGTCAACTTGAAGCTCGTGTAGCATTTAGACGTGCTATGCGTCAAGCATCACAAAGATCAATGCGTGCAGGCGCAAAGGGAATTAAAGTTCAAGTTTCAGGCCGTTTGAACGGTGCCGACATGGCAAGAAGAGAATGGCATACTGAAGGACGTGTTCCATTGCAAACTTTGAGAGCCGACATTGATTACACTTGGCTTAACGCCTTCACTACTTACGGTGAAATTGGTGTACAAGTTTGGATTAACCGTGGCGAAATCTTACCAACTCGTAAGAATAAGCCTGCTAAACCAGCGAGAGGAGGAAACAAGTAATGCCTTTAGTACCAAAGCGAGTAAAACACCGTCGTGAATTCCGTGGTAAGATGCGTGGTGCTGCTAAAGGTGGTAAGACCATTGCCTTTGGCGAATTTGGATTACAAGCCCTCGAATCACACTGGATTTCTAATAGACAAATCGAAGCTGCCCGTGTTGCTATGACACGTTACATGAAGCGTGGCGGTAAGGTTTGGATTAGAATTTTCCCACAAAAGTCATACACTGCTAAAGGTGTTGGTGTACGTATGGGTTCAGGTAAAGGTGCACCAGCAGGTTGGGTAGCTGTAGTAAAAAGAGAAAAGATTATGTTTGAAATTGGTGGCGTTTCAGAAGAAGTTGCTCGTGAAGCTTTGAGACTTGCTTCAACTAAGTTGCCAATCAAGACTAAGTTTGTATCAAGAAGTTCGGAAGTAGGTGGCAATTCTAATGAAGGCTAAAGATATCAGAGCATTAACCACTGATCAAATGTTAGAAAAGGAAAAGCAATACAAAGAAGAACTCTTTAACTTGCGTTTCCAACAAGCAACGGGTCAATTAGAAAATACCGCTCGCTTAAGCAAGGTTCGTAAGAACATCGCTAGAATTAAAACAATCCTTAGCGAAAAAGCATTAGAAGAGAATTAGTGGAAGGGAGTTATTAACTTGAGCGAATCAATCGAAAGAAATCGTCGTCACGTATATCAAGGACGTGTTGTTTCTGACAAGATGGACAAGACTATTACTGTAGTAGTTGATACTTACAAGAACCACCCTGTTTACAACAAGCGTTTTAAGTACTCAAAGAAGTTTTACGCACAAGACGAAAATAATGAAGCTAAAGTTGGCGATACTGTTCGTATCATGGAAACCCGTCCATTATCTCGTACAAAGCGTTTCCGTTTAGTTAAGATTGTTAAGAGATCTGTTTAGTTATAACGGATTTATCGAGGGGAGGATTATACAGTGATTCAAAACGAATCTCGTTTAAAAGTTGCTGATAACTCTGGCGCAAGAGAACTTTTGGTTATTAGAGTTTTAGGCGGTTCAAAGCGTAAAACTGGTAACATTGGTGACATTGTAGTAGCTACTGTTAAACAAGCAACACCAGGTGGCGTTGTCAAAAAAGGCGACGTTGTTAAAGCAGTTATTGTCAGAACAAAATCAGGTGCTCGTCGTCAAGATGGTTCATACATCAAGTTCGATGAAAATGCAGGCGTTATAATCAATGCAGATAAGAGCCCACGTGGTACTCGTATCTTTGGGCCAGTTGCACGTGAGTTACGTGAGAACGACTTTATGAAGATCGTTTCTCTTGCTCCTGAAGTCTTATAATTGATAGTGAGGTGCACTGATGTTTGTTAAAACTGGTGACAAGGTAAAAGTTATTGCCGGAAAAGAAAAGGGTAAAGAAGGTACTGTTTTATCAGTAAATGTTAAGAAGAACCGTGTAGTTGTTAAGGGTCTTAACATGATCAAGAAACACCAAAAGCCTTCTCAAACTAACGCAAATGGTGGTGTGATTGAAGTTGAAGGTTCAATCCACGCATCAAACGTTAAAGTAATCTCAAAGGCAGATAAGAACTAGAAGGGAGGACACACATGGCAAGTTATTTAGCTCAAGAATACAAAGAAAAGGTTATGCCTGCTCTTTCAGAAAAGTTTGGCTACGAATCAGTAATGCAAGTTCCTAAGATTGAAAAGATCGTTTTGAATATGGGTGTTGGTGACGCTGTTTCCAACGCTAAGAACTTGGATGAAGCTGTTGAAGAATTAACTTTAATTTCAGGTCAAAAACCTTTAATCACTAAGGCTAAGAAGTCAATCGCTAACTTCCGTTTACGTGAAGGTATGGCTATCGGTGCTAAGGTTACTCTTAGAGGTGATAGAATGTACGACTTCTTATACAAGTTAATTAACGTTTCACTTCCTCGTGTTCGTGACTTCCGCGGTGTTTCAAGCCGTTCATTTGATGGACGCGGTAACTATACTTTGGGAATCAAGGAACAATTGATCTTCCCAGAAATTGATTTCGACAAGGTTAACCGTACAAGAGGTTTAGATATCGTTATTGTAACTACTGCCAATACTGATGAAGAAGCTCGTGAACTTTTAGGTCAATTTGGTATGCCATTTACAAAGTAATGGAGGACATTAATGGCTAAAACATCATTAAAAATCAAGAATCGTCGTCCTGCTAAGTTCTCTTCACGTGAATACACACGTTGTGAGAGATGTGGTCGTCCACACTCCGTTTACCGTAAGTTCGGTTTGTGCCGCATTTGCTTAAAAGATTTAGCACACAAAGGTCAAATTCCTGGTCTTAAAAAGGCTAGTTGGTAAAATACGGTTAGGAGGATAGCATAATGGTCATGACAGATCCAATTGCAGACTACTTAACTAGAATTAGAAATGCAAATATTGCAAAGCATAGTTCAGTTGAAATTCCTGCATCAAATATTAAGAAGTCAATTTCAGAAATCCTTAAACGCGAAGGCTTTATTCGTGACTACGAAGTTGCTGAAGACAACAAGCAAGGCGTAATCAAGGTTTTCTTGAAATTCGGTCCAAATGGAGAACGTGTAATCTCAGGCTTAAAGAGAATTTCTAAGCCAGGTCTTAGAAACTACGTAAGTGCTGAAGATCTTCCAAAAGTTCTTAATGGACTTGGCGTTGCCATCGTTTCTACTTCTGCTGGTGTTATTACTGATAAAGAAGCCAGACAAAAGGGTATTGGTGGCGAAGTTATTGCCTACGTTTGGTAATATTGACAGAAAGGAGATAACTCAATGAGCCGTATTGGTTTAAAGACTATTGAAGTACCTGACAGTGTCACTGTTACTAAAGAAGGCGACAACATCACTGTTAAAGGTCCTAAGGGTGAATTAACTAGACATTTTGATCCAAAGATTACTTTTGAACAAAAAGATGGTCAAATTAACTTCTCTCGTTCAAGTGAAAGCGACAAGGCTCTTCACGGAACTTCAAGAGCTAACTTGGCTAACATGATCGAAGGTGTAGTTAATGGCTACAAGAAGACTTTGAAATTAATCGGTGTTGGTTACCGTGCACAAGCTCAAGGTAACAAACTTACTTTGAATGTTGGTTACTCACACCCAGTTGTTTTAACTGCTCCAGAAGGTGTAACAGTTAAAGCTACTTCAGCTACTGATGTAGAAGTTGAAGGTATTTCAAAGCAAGACGTTGGTCAATTTGCAGCTGAAATCCGTGCCGTACGTGCACCTGAACCATACAAGGGTAAGGGTATTCGTTACACTGACGAATTTGTACGTCGCAAGGAAGGTAAGACTGGTAAGTAATAGTTAATTTTTTTGAGGTGAAATTGTGATTTCGAAACCAGATAAAAACAAATTACGTTTAAAGCGTCATAAGAGAATTCGTGGTAAGATTTCTGGTACCGCTGACCGCCCACGCTTAAGTATTTTCCGTTCAAACAAAAACATCTACGCTCAATTAATTGATGACGTAGCGGGTGTAACGCTTGCAAGTGCCTCAACTTTGGATAAAGCAGTATCTCAAGATGCAACCAAAGTAGAACAAGCTCAAGCTGTTGGTAAGGCTATTGCTGAAGCAGCAAAGGCAAAGAACATTACAACTGTTGTTTTTGATAGAAGTGGTTACTTATACCACGGCCGTGTTTCAGCATTAGCAGATGCTGCTCGTGAAAACGGATTAGAATTCTAGGAAAGGAGAATTAACAGATGGCAAACCGCAACGATTCTCGTAATAATCGTAGAAACAAGGACGATATCGAAGATCAATTAGTCGCTGTCAACCGTATTACTAAGGTTGTAAAAGGTGGACGTCGGATGAGATTTGCTGCCCTTGTTGTCGTAGGTGACAAGAAAGGCCGTGTAGGTTTCGGTACTGGTAAGGCTCAAGAAGTCCCAGAAGCAATCCGTAAGGCTGTTGAAGACGGTAAGAAGAACATGATCAATGTACCTAAGGTTGGAACTACTATTCCTCATGAAGTAATTGGTCACTACGGTTCAGGTAACATCTTATTGAAGCCTGCTGAAGCTGGTTCTGGAGTTGCAGCTGGTGGTGCTGTACGTATCGTTATGGATATGGCTGGTATCGCAGATGTTACTTCAAAATCACTTGGTTCAAACACTCCAATTAACGTAGTTCGTGCAACTATGGACGGTTTGAAGAAGCTTAGAACTAGTGAAGAAGTTAATAAGTTACGTCAAATCAAGAGCTTAGATTAGGGAGATTTTAAATGACTGATTTAAAAGTTACTTTAATTAGAAGTGTTGCTCACCGTCTACCTAACCAAAAGAAGATCGTTAAGGCTCTTGGTTTAGGTAGAATTAATAGTAGTGTTGTTCTTCCAGATAATGCTGCTACTCGTGGTGCATTGTTGAAGATTGCTCACTTGATCTCTGTTGAAGAGATTAATAAATAATTTTGAGGAGGTGTCTAATTTAATGAAGCTTCATGAATTACATGCTGCTGAAGGATCACGTCGTTCTAGAAAACGTGTAGGTCGTGGTACCTCAAGTGGTTACGGTAAAACTTCTGGCCGTGGACAAAAGGGTCAATTAGCACGTCAAGGTGGACACACTCGTCCAGGTTTCGAAGGTGGACAAATGCCACTGTTCAGAACTATGCCTAAGCGTGGTTTTAAGAACATTAACCGTAAGGAATACGCAATTGTTAACTTAGCTGACTTAAACAAGTTTGCTGATGGTAGTGAAGTTACTGCTGCTACTCTTAAAGAAAATGGCTTAATTAAGAAAGAATTATCTGGCGTTAAGCTTTTAGGTAAGGGTGAATTAAAAGTTAAGTTAACTGTTAAGGTTAACAAAGTTTCAGCATCTGCTAAAGAAGCTGTAGAGGCTGCTGGCGGAACTGTTGAGGTGATCTAATGTTTTCAACCTTGAGGAACGCCTTTAAGGATAAAGAAATTAGAAATAAAATCTGGTTTACTTTATTTATCCTTTTGCTTTATCGAATTGGATCAAATATTACGGTTCCTGGAGTTAATGCAAAGGCGATCAGTCAAGTTGCACAAACTGGACTTGTTCCCATGCTAGATACCGTTACTGGTGGTGGGCTTGATAACTATTCAATTTTTTCATTAGGTGTTTCACCTTACATCACAGCTCAAATTGTTATCCAACTTCTTCAAATGGATATTGTTCCTACTTTGGTCGAGTGGGGTAAACAAGGTGAAGTGGGTCGTCGAAAGACGAATACTGTAACTAGATGGCTCACATTAGCTGTTGCATTTGTACAAAGTATTGGTATTACCTTAGGTTTCAATGCTTTAACACAAATGGGCTTGGTTAAGAATCAAACACCTCAAACTTATATAGAAATAGCTATCATCATGACCGGTGGTACGATGTTACTTAACTGGTTAGGTGATGAAATCACTGATAAAGGTTTGGGTAATGGTGTGTCGGTTATAATTTTTGCAGGAATTATCGCAAGATTCCCTGCAGGAATGTGGCAGATATACAAAGAAGAAATTATTAATAATAGTGCAGCAGATCGTTGGAAAGGAATCTTATTCTTTGTTGCGGTTATCGTTGCAATCTTAATAGTTGTGCAACTTGTAACTTGGGTTGAACAAGCTAATCGTCATATCCCTATTCAATATACTAGAAGGGCAACGATTAGTGGATCTGAAAGTTTTCTACCATTAAAAGTCAATGTTTCTGGAGTTATTCCGGTTATCTTTGCTAGTTCGTTTATTATTACACCAGCAACCGTTTTAATGCTCTTTCAGAGAACTCAAGGCGACAAGGAATGGTTTAAAGTATTAACCAATATCTTCAGTATGCAAACTACTCCTGGTGTTATAATTTACACCCTTTTAATTATTTTATTTACTTTCTTCTATGCATTTGTACAGGTAAATCCTGAAAAGCTAGCAGAAAACTTACAAAAACAGGGTGCATACATACCTAGTGTTTGGCCAGGTAAAGATACACAGGACTATGTTTCAAAATTATTAATTAGACTTTCGACTGTTGGTTCAGTATTCTTGGGTTTGGTTGCTTTACTACCACAATTAGCTACCAACTTTTGGGATCTTCCAAGTTCCATTGGTCTTGGAGGAACCAGTTTATTGATTGTTATCGGAGTTGTCTTAGAGTTATCTCGTCAAATCAATGGTTTATTGATGAAACGAGAATATGTTGGATTCATCAGATAAGGAAAGAAAATGATTAACTTAATTCTTTTAGGTTTGCCAGGCGCAGGCAAAGGTACTGCATCAGAAAAAATTGTTGATAAGTATCATTTAACTCATATTTCAACTGGGGATATGTTTAGAGAAGCTATTAACAATGAAACAAAAGTAGGACTTGAAGCTAAGTCATATATCGACAAAGGAAACTTAGTTCCAGATGAAGTTACTGCTAAATTAGTAGAAGAACGTTTATCTCAACCTGATATTAAAGAAGGTTACATTTTAGACGGATTTCCAAGAACTACTTATCAAGCAGAACTTTTGGTTGATATTACTAAGCGTTTAAACAAACCATTATCAAGCGTAATTGCTTTAGAAGTAGATGAATCTACTTTGGTTGATCGACTTTCTGCACGTTACATGTGTAAAAATTGTGGTGCTACTTACAACAGAATATCCAAGAAGCCTAAAGTTGAAGGTACTTGTGATAGATGTGGTGGGCACGACTTTTACCAAAGAGAAGACGACAAACCTGAAGTAGTTAAGAATCGTCTTGAAGTTAACGAAAAGATGAATGCTCCATTGAAAGACTTCTATAAAGAAAGAGGATTGTTGACAGTAATTAATGGTGAACAAACTCCAGAAGAAGTATTCAAAGATATTGATGCGGTATTAAGCAAGATCAAGTAATTGATTACTTGTATATTTAAAATTCCGTGTTATAATTTCAAAGTATGACTGTTTAATTGCGGAGGAACGACTTTGGCAAAAGATGATGTCATTGAAGTAGAAGGTAAGGTAGTTGATACCTTACCTAATGCTATGTTTAAGGTCGAATTGGAAAATGGTGCCACTATTTTAGCTCATGTTTCTGGTAAGATTAGAATGCACTACATTAGAATCTTACCTGGAGACCGCGTGACTGTGGAACTTTCTCCATATGATTTGACAAAAGGTAGAATTACGTATCGTTTTATTAAATAATAACGGAGGTAAACATGAAGGTTAGACCATCTGTTAAACCAATGTGTGAACATTGTAAGGTTATTAAGAGACATGGCCGTGTTATGGTTATTTGCCCTGCAAATCCAAAGCACAAGCAACGTCAAGGTTAGTAAAGAAATAGGAGGTGCAATTTATGGCACGTATTGCTGGTGTTGACTTACCAAGAGATAAGCGAGTTGTTGTCGCTTTAACATACATTTACGGTATTGGAGAACCTACTGCTAAGAAGATCTGTGCGGATGCAGGTGTTTCTGAAGATATTCGTTCAAGAGATTTGACTCCTGAAGACCAAGAAAAGCTTCGTAGTGAAGTAGACAAGTACCGTGTTGAAGGTGATTTGCGCCGTCAAGTAAGTATGAATATCAAGCGTTTGGTTGATATTGGTTCATACCGCGGAATCCGTCACCGTCGTGGACTTCCTGTTCGTGGTCAAAATACTAAGAACAATGCTCGTACTCGTAAGGGTAGCAAGAGAAGTCGTTAATTAATTTAAGGAGGTTTATTGATGCCTAAAACAGCACGTAAGCGTCGTGTGAAGAAGCATGTCGAAAGCGGCGTTGCTCATATTCATTCTACGTTTAATAATACTTTAGTCATGATTACTGACGTTCAAGGTAATGCGATTGCTTGGTCTTCAGCTGGTGCATTGGGTTTTAAAGGTAGCCGTAAGTCTACTCCATTTGCAGCTCAAATGGCAGCTGAAGCAGCAG
>NZ_CAKC01000029.1 GCF_000296855.1 Lactobacillus gigeriorum DSM 23908 = CRBIP 24.85
ACTTGATTTTCCAAAAGAATATTATTGCAGGTATGAGTAATGGGGCAGTTAAGTAGCATTTTAGAAGGTGGATTATGCAAGCTAATTTGATCGATTTTGATGAAAAGCAACAAGTCTTTCACTTACATAATAAAAAAGTATCTTACTTAATCGGAATTGAAGATGGAGGTAGCTTATCTCATCTCTATTTTGGTAAACAGATTAAACAATATCATGGCCAGTTGCGCTATCCGCGAAGAGATCGTGGCTTTTCTGGCAATCTTCCGGGTTCGCTCGATCGAACCTTTTCACGTGATACTTTGCCTAAGGAATATAGCAGTGCAGGCGAGATGGATTATCATACTCCAGCAATCATTGCATGCCAACAAGATGGCAGTAATGCCTTAATGCTTAGTTATGAAGGCTACCAAGTCGTCAAAGGCAAGCCAACTTTAAGCGGACTGCCACAAGCATGGGTAGCTGGCGATGATGAAGCAGAAACGTTAATTATTACTTTACGCGATCAAAAAACGGCCTTGGCGGTTCAGCTTAAGTACACGATTTATCGCGATCGAGCAGTAATTACGCGGTCGGTTGAAGCCAGCAATGATGGGCTTGCACCAATAAATTTAGAAAAAATCGCTTCAATGCAGCTTGATGTTGTAGGTCGTGAATTAGAAACAATCACTTTGCCAGGTGCTCATGCTCATGAACGCCAGCTTACGCGAGCTAAACTTGAACAAGGGCTTCATGTTTATGCTAGTCATCGGGGAACGTCAAGTCATCAAATGAATCCGTTCTTGGCTTTAGTTGATCCTGCTACAACTGAATTTATGGGGGAAGCATACGGCTTTGCGCTAATTTATTCTGGTAACCACAAATTTGAAGTGGAACAGGATCAATTACAACAAATTCACCTTAATATCGGTATCAACGATTTCAATTTTAATTGGGAACTATTGCCAGGTGCTAGTTTCCAAACTCCTGAGGTAGTGCTGGTATACGCTGATCAGGGATTGAATCAAATGAGTCAAACCTTCCATAAATTGATTTTGGAGCGCATAATTCGTAGTCAATACAAAATGCAACCAAGACCAATTTTAGTCAATAATTGGGAAGCGACTTATTTCGACTTCAATGAAGCTAAATTACGTCCACTGGTTGATACGGCAAAAGATCTAGGAATTGAAATGTTTGTTTTAGACGATGGTTGGTTTGGCCATCGTAATGACGACAATAGCTCACTTGGAGATTGGCAAGTTTCTTCAGAAAAATTCCCTGAAGGATTATGGCATTTTACCAAATATGTTCATCAACAGGGACTGAAATTTGGCTTGTGGTTTGAACCAGAAATGATTTCGCAGGATTCTGACTTATACCGTCAGCATCCAGATTATTTAATGCATGTACCTGGAAGAAAACCAAGTCCCTCACGTAATCAGTATGTGCTCGACTTGGGAAGAGCCGAAGTAAGAGCAAATATTTTAGCACAAATGATCAAATTGCTCGATACGGGCGAAATTGACTATATCAAGTGGGACATGAACCGGCACTTGTCTGATATCTATCAAGCTGATTTACCAGCTCAGCGCCAAGGCGAAGTCTACCATAGTTATGTCTTAGGTTTATACGATTTATTGGAAAAAATCGTTGATCGCTATCCTAACTTATTGATTGAAGGCTGTTCTGGTGGTGGAGGTCGCTTTGATCTAGGAATAGCATACTATAATCCACAAATTTGGACTAGTGACAATACTGATGCAATCGATCGATTGCGTATTCAAGCAGGGACTAGCTTGGTTTATCCTCAATCGCTAATGACTTCGCATGTGTCGGTTAGTCCAAATGAACAGAATGGTCGAATTACACCGCTTAAGACAAGAGCAATCGTAGCAATGTGGGGCGATCTTGGATATGAATTTGATTTGAACAAGTTGTCCACAGAGAAAAAAGCTGCAGTTAAACAACAAATCGCCTGCTATAAAGAATTGCGACCATTAATGCAATATGGCAAGTTTTATCGCTTAAAAGGTGCTGAGACTAGCAACCAATGTGCTTGGCAAGTAGTCAGCGAGGACCAAAAAGAAACTGTCGTCAGTGTAGTGACAGTCGCAGCTAGTGCCCAACCGGCATTTACTAAAACCAAGCTTCAGGGTTTGGATGCTGATTTAGTTTATGAAGAAACCACAAGCCATCAGCAGTATGGTGGCGATGAGTTGATGCAACTAGGTTTATATGATCAGCTTGAAGCCGGCGATTATCAAGCGCAAATGTATCATTTCAAAGCAATTAATTAAGAAGAATGGAAGAGTACCATGGCAATCACTAATAAAGTAATGTTAATTACTTACCCAGACAGTTTGGGTAAAAATATTCAAGAATTAACGGATGTTTTGCACACCGATTTGAAAGGTGCCGTTGGTGGCGTGCACTTGTTGCCTTTTTTCCCATCGACAGGGGATCGTGGCTTTGCGCCAACCGATTATAGCGTAGTCGATCCACAATTTGGGACTTGGGCAGATGTGGAAAAGTTGGGAAAAGAATATTATTTGATGTTTGACTTTATGATCAATCACATTTCACGTCAGTCTAAGTATTATCGCGATTTTCAAGCCAATGGCGCCAACAGCAAATATGCCGAATTATTCTTAAGTTGGGATAAGTTTTGGCCAGAAAATCGACCAACGCAAGCTGACGTTGACTTGATCTATAAGCGCAAGGATAAAGCGCCGTATCAAGAGATTACCTTTGCTGATGGCAGTCGGGAAAAGCTGTGGAATACTTTTGGTGAAGAACAAATTGATCTCGATGTACGAAAAAAGGTTACTAAGCAGTTTATCAAAGAAACTTTGACGCAATTGGTTGCTCATGGCGCTGATATTATTCGCTTGGATGCTTTTGCTTATGCCGTTAAAAAGCTTGATACGAATGACTTCTTCGTTGAACCAGAGATTTGGGACTTGTTAGCTGAAGTTAAGGCTGATCTAGCAGATCAAGGGGCTACGATTTTGCCGGAAATTCATGAACACTATTCCTATCCGTTCAAGATTGCCAAGCATGGTTACTTTATTTATGATTTTGCATTGCCAATGGTAACTTTGTACTCAATTTACAGTGGAAAAACTGAGCGTTTAGCAAATTGGTTAAAACAATGTCCAATGAAGCAATTTACGACTTTGGATACCCATGATGGCATTGGCGTAGTAGATGCGCGGGACATCTTAACTCCTGAAGAAGTCGAGTACACAAGTAATGAACTTTACCGAGTTGGAGCTAATGTGAAACGGAAGTATTCAAGTGCAGAATACCATAATCTCGATATCTATCAGATCAATACTAGTTTCTATTCTGCTTTGGGCGATGATGATCGGAAGTACTTCATGGCACGACTATTGCAAGTTTTTGCACCGGGTATTCCACAAGTTTATTACGTAGGGATGCTTGCTGGTAAAAATGACTTGGAATTGCTTGAGCAGACTAAAGAAGGACGCAACATCAATCGTCACTACTATAGTCGTCAAGAAGTTGGTGAAGAAGTGCAACGTCCAGTAGTCAAGGCTTTGCTTAACTTGTTTAGATTTAGAAATAGGAGCGCTGCGTTTGATTTAGATGGCGCAATTGAAGTTTCGACGCCTAGTGAGCATGAGCTTAAGATTACTAGAACAAATAAAGATCGTAGTCAAGTTGCTACTTTAGTAGCTGATTTACAAACTATGAACTATCAGGTAACCGAAAACGGTCAAACGATTGAATTCTAATGACATGCAAAAAGGCCTTCACAAACGTGAGGGCCTTTTTATTGAGGTAATTAATTATGGGACTTAAGTCCATATAAACAGAGATTTAATAAAGTTGAGCATAAGCTAGCAACCACAATGCCGTTGCTAAGGAATAATTGCACTGTTTGCGGCAAGGCTTGGAAAATTTGAGGATATACGGTAACACCCAAACCTAAACCAATTGAAAGAGCTACAATCAAGACGTTGCGGTTATCTTCAAAATCAACATGAGCTAACACCTTAATTCCTTGAACAGCAATCATAGTAAACATGACTAACATGGCTCCACCTAAAACAGGGGTAGGGATGATAGTAACAAGCGCACCGATCTTAGGTAATAAGCCCATACCCATTAACAAGCCAGCAGCCCAGAAAATCGGACGCTTGGTCTTGATCCCAGACAATTGAAGCAAACCAACATTTTGTGAGAAAGTGGTGTAGGGGAAGGTATTGAAGATTCCACCAAAAATTTGTGCTAAACCTTCAGCACGGTACCCCTTACGTAAGTCAGCTTCAGTAATGTCTTTTTTAAGCAAATCGCCAATAGCGAAGAAAACACCCGTTGATTCTACCATGGAAACAAGTGCGATTATAATCATGGTAACACAGGATGACCATTCGAACTCTGGCATACCAAAGTAGAAAACTTGAGGTAAGTGGAACCAAGCAGCTTCTTTGACAGGATTCATTGAAACCATGCCGAGCATGGCGGCCACTAAGCTTCCACCGATTAAGCCGATTAAAACAGCAATTGAGCGGATAAATCCTTTAGTAAAAATTTCAACAGCAAGAATAATGACAATCGTAAGAAAGCCAACAATGAGATCTTTGCCATCGCCAAAACTTTTAGCAGTTGCGCTTCCACCACCGATATTTTGAATGGCAACAGGAATCAAAGTTAAACCAATAACGGTGATTAAAGTGCCAGTAACAACTGGTGGAAACAGCTTCTTAATTTTGGAGAACCAACCAGCAATTAAGAAAACAAATATTCCGGCGACGATAATTGCGCCATACATCGCATTAATTGAAAACTTTTGACCAATTAACTCTAGCGGAGCAACGGCTTGAATAGCGCATCCTAGTACGACTGGTAAGCCAATACCGAAATACTTATTGCCAAATAGTTGGAGCAGGGTAGCTAGCCCACACATAAAAATATCGATTGAAACCAAGTAGGTCATTTGAGTACTGTTAAAACGCAAGGCAGTTCCGATCAACAAAGGAACGGCTACAGCTCCCGAATACATGGCTAATAGGTGTTGTAAACCTAGGACAGCGGCTTTCTTATGATTGACTTCTTGCATTATTCTTCTCCCACGAAATGAACTTGTCCGTCCTTAAAACTATCGATTTCTGCTAGTGCTTCAAAGCGGTAGCCAGCTTGCTTAATCCAGTCGCTACCGCCTTGGAAAGTCTTGGCTACCACACCGCCGACGCCGACGATCTCACA
>NZ_CAKC01000028.1 GCF_000296855.1 Lactobacillus gigeriorum DSM 23908 = CRBIP 24.85
CAATATACATAAAAAAATAGCGGAGAAAAATCTCCGCTAATAATTAACAAATTTTAGGACATTATCCTAAGTTATTGACATAATTTTTGTAAGTCTTTACCAAAATTAAAGGATCTTGTTACAAAGAAAAAAACGAGCTAATGCCCGTTCTTGTAAAATATGATATAACTTAAGCTTCTTGTAAAGAATCGTTTTTCGCTTCTGCGATGAATTGCTTTAATTCATCGTCTGAGAAGCATTGGCCGTATACTCGTTTTATTCTAGAAAAAATATCTTCAGAAGTATAATCATCATCTTTTAAAACATCAATTAAATTCTTAACTCCTGCACGATTTGCCAGCTCTTTGCCTCTCTTTTCTCCAACCTTTTCGCCATCTTCCCGACCACTAATTCTGGCATCCATGATCTTCATTTCGTAGTCCATGATATCTGATCTCCTGTCTTGATTAAGTTCCTTGATTCGTTTCTGAGCCCAAATGAAGTGCTCATTTAGACTAACTTCTTCATCGTTCATCAACTTCGCCAGCTCCTTAAGTTCCTCGCTTTCGCCAGTAAAGTCGCCTTTTGAGTTAATGATAACCTTAGTAGCGCCGTCATTCAACTCTAAAGCATGATCTTTGGTATCAATCGTTTTGAAGAAATGAACTGCTCGATTATCAACTTTAGAAAAAGCCTCAGACGGATCAAACGAACACAAGAAGATGATGAAGGTATCAGGCAGTTCAGAGTAATCATGACCTGGCTTTAACACCTTAGCTCCATCGATCGTTGATTGGTAATATCTCAAACGGCGACTTAAGTACTTGCTTGGCGATGTTTGCATTTCAATATCAAAGATGCGACCATTCTTGTCGACCACCTTGATATCAAGTCTGATATCCTTAGCCTCTCTTTGATCGTTGCCTAGCGCATCCTGCTTGTTAAACTCTACGATCTCCTTGATTTCCAAAAAGGGAAAGATGATTCGTAAAATGTACAAGCAAAACTCCTCGTTTTCCATGACCCAACCAAAGATCTTATCTTCGGTAAAGCCGAATTCCTTTGAGACTTCATAATCCATGAAGTTTTGCCTCCTCGTAATTATAGATTTGAGAGCAAAATAACCCCCAGATACGCAAAAAATCGAAAAAATTATTTTTTTCTTGAAAAAAGGGTACAAAAAAACGGGCAATTGCCCGTTTTTGGTTGTTCTATCCTATGATAATGAACCAGTGATCTTAGCACGACGCTTTTCGTACCAAGTGTCCCAACTTTCAAAAGTAAGCATAGTTTCTGGATCGATTTGTTCATCCTTAACAATTTCATCAAGAATTGCCTTGAAGTTGTAATCGTGGTATTGCAAAGCGTGCTTTACCAAAGTCTTACGTGGAAAGTGGATATTGTTAAGTAAGTACTTGTTAATATCAACTGTGTTGTGAACTTGATCATATAAACTCATGATTTCAAGATCATCTTCGTCGAACTTGGAAATGTAGAAGTTAGCGAAGACTTGCAAGGAAAGTGGTTGTTCCTTGTAAACTTCGGCAGGCATTACTACGCGGTTGGGTTCTGGCATAACCACAGTTAAGTCAGGCTTGTTAGCATCTTCAGTGTTTTCGGATTCAGCCTTTTGGTTTACGTTCTTTTCTTCTTCAGTCAATGCGAGCGCTCCTTATCTGTACATAAAAAATCAGAAAATCAATTATAATTTTACTCAGTTTTAGGAATAAAGGCAAATACTAGCGCAATTAATTCTATTCTTTTCTTATCTTTTAGAAGGAATCAACGTCTTCTTTGGTAATTTGTTCTGGCTTGGTATGACCATTTTCGCTAGCGTGGCGGAAGAGGTCAATCAAGTCTTGTGGACTCCAAGCGCTGGCATTGTAGCCAAGCTTAGTTAATTGCGCGCGGATTTCATCAAGGGTAGGTTGGGTAACTGTTTTGCCATTAACAGTGTGATCACCCATCGCTCCAGCACCAGTAGTGCCAGCTGTTCCTGTATCTCTTGATGAAGATTGCTTGCTAGTGGTGGAATTGGTTTGATCTTTGAGACGAGCAATACCAGCTTCAGCTTGTTGGAAATACTTTTGGTAATATGGCTGCTTAATATAGGAAAGATCAAGGACTTTTTGATAGTTCTCGCGAGCAGTATCAACTTGGCCTTGGCTTTCTGCAGTAGTGGCTTGTGCTAATAAAGGCTTGATTTCATTTTGATAGTTGCTTTTAGCGGTTTTAAGCGTAGTGATCAAGCGCTTGGCATGATCGTTTAACAACCAATAGCCTTTTTCATTGATAACGGTTTGAGCGGTTTTGATTCCCGTTGAAAATTGGCTCTTCCTAGCTTGCTTAATGGCCAATTGTAAGTTCTTAGCTTGTTTAGTATAGATCTTGGCAGCCTTAGTAGGGTGCTTAGCATAAGCTTGCTCAAACAAAGCTTGGGCTTTAGCATATTGCATCTTGCGAGCAGCTGCCTTACCTTGGCTAATGATTTTGTTGTATTCTGTAAGTTCGGCGCTAGTTGGCGCTACGGTCGATGCATTTTGTTGATGATAAATGTAAAAACACGCACCGACAGCAATCATGAATGCAAAAATTGCAGTAATGAGCGTTGATTTTTTTAACTTCATAAAAAATCCCTTCTTATAAGTAACCGATTTCTTAAAACCAATGTACCAAATAGTTGCGTCATTAGCAAAAATTTAGTAGAAAAAGCTAAATGGAAAAATTAGGAGGAAGATTATTTATAATGAGGTAGATATTCAAATCTGAGCAAATTATCCACAAAATGCAAATAACGAACCTGAACTAAAAATCGGAAGCAGTGACTTTTAGAGATTAGGAATAAAGTGCTAGTAAAATGATGTTGCTTTATGTAATACAAGTATAGAGGAGCAAGTGGCAAAAATGGAATAAAAGGGGAGGGGAGAAAGCAAAAATTGTTGTCAAATCAACCGACAATAAGAAGGCTTGAAGCGGTTTTTTCGTTACAAAAGATTGAACCTCTGTCAAAAAAATGTAAAATTAACGAACTTATAATAAAAGCTATAAATTTTGGTAAAGGTATGGCGACACCCTTTTTTTATTTATCTTATGGCATTTTTACTGGATACAAAGGCGAATGATCAGGGAGTAAAAGACTTGATAAGTATGTTACAAAGTAAAAATAATGGCTTTCAGGCTTGCTTTAAAAGCCAAATGTAGGTACAATATGAATCGTGGTAAGTAATAGGACGTGCTTCAGGCGTGTCGCCTGTACGCATGCTGATCCTTCAGCAATGACTACTACCTCATGAGAGTTATAAACTCATGGATCTTGCTTTGAAGGGTTTTGTACATTATAGGCTCCTAATCACCATACTGAACCTATGGCCTATTACATTTTTTATATTTCAAGGAGGAAAAGACCACATGAAGAAAAATTTAAGAATTGTTAGCGCTGCTGCTGCTGCTTTATTAGCTGTTGCTCCTGTCGCTGCTACTACTGTTGTTCCAGCTGCTTCTACTGTTGTTTCAGCTGCTAGTGACACTACCCAAAACATTCGCCTTAAAAACGGAGCTGCTTGGTTATTCAGTAAGAATGGAAATGAATGGTCAATTGCTTCTAAGGGTGCTTCAGACCTTAAAGTAAACACTGAATTTACTGTTTCTACTAAGCTTACTCCAATGACTGAAGCAGAAGCTAAGAGTGTTGGTTTGGATTGGGCAAAAGGTGGCTTAAGCCTTTACCAAATTACCTCAGGTAAGTACGCAGGTAACTACGTTTTAACCGGTGATGCTGAAGTCCTTACTTCAACTACTCAAGCTAAGCCTGCTACCACTTCATCAGAAAATATTAATGCTGGTTCATCATCAGTATTCTATGCTAACACCAACACTGTTGTTAATATTTCAGCTGTAGCTGCAACCAAGAGTGCTCCAAGTGCAATCAACGGTAACATTGTTTACACTGATGCTAAGGGTCAAAACCATACTGCACTTTTACACAACTTGGTTAACGGTACCAACACTACAATTACTGACCTTGATGGCAAAGTTCAAAATCCAAAGACTTTAAAGCCTGGTATGTACGTAGCAGACTTTAACGGTGTATATGTCAACTTAGGTAATGAGATGGCAAACAAACCTGTTACCTTCCATTTGGGTGGCGGTGCCGTATTCATGGATAAAGGTGCCAAGGACAACGGTAGAACTTTAACGGTTGCTGTTGATGCAAATGGTGTTGCTAAGCTTGGTGAAGTTAAGGCTCCATTCTGGGCATATGATTCAACTGATCTTCAAGAAGCTCACTTCTACTCAGTTAAGACTGGTAACGTTGTAACTTCAGGTTCAGTAAGTTTACATGCTGTAAATGGTCAACTTAATGTTAACTCTGTATTTGCTGCTTTGACTCAAGAATACAAAGCAAGTCAATTAACTAAGAGTGAAAATGTTGATACTTTTGTACCAGTAAATGACATTAAGGCACAATTGGAAAAGCAAAACGTTAAGGTTGATGATAACGGCTACTTCACTGCTCCAGCATCATTCACTATTAACATGACTGCTAAGTCAAATAATAACGGTGCTACTGCAACTTTGCCTGTAACTGTTAATGTTGACAACGTAACCCCAACTGTAGCTAACGAAACTACTACTACTAAGACTGTAATGCACATCGCAACTATCTACGACAAGAACGGTAACGCAACTAGTGAACCAGTTCTTCGTGCATACGACTCAGTATCAGTTGTTTCAACTCCAGTTGAATTGAAGGATGCTGCTGGTAAGTCAAAGGGTATGTACTACAAGCTTGCTGGCAAGGACCAATACGTAAAGGTTGGTAACATTGACGGTACTTCACGTACTTTGAAGCACAACGCATACGTTTACAAGTCAAACGGTAAGCGTAACAAGGCATTTAAGACCTTGAAGAAGGGTTCTTCAAAGACTACTTACGGTAAGTCATTCATGATCAATGGCTCACAAATGTACCGTGTTGGTAAGAACCAATACGTAAAGGTTGCTAACTTCCGTTAATAACCAGTACGTTTAGCTAGCGCTAATCAAATAGGAAAACGAGGCAAATGCCTCGTTTTTTTGTTTGATCAATTTTACTCCAACAACCAGTCACGGATGTTAATGATGGGAATACCGTTGATCATTTCTGGACCGGCGTAACGATCAGTGATGACCAGCTTCCGATAATTGTTAGGAATCTGTAATAAATTATTGATTTCCCTGTCAGAATTCTCCGAGAACTGGTAAGTAACTTGGATATATTTTCGATCATTTACCTTGGTTGCGATGAAATCAATTTCTTTATCATTTAATTTCCCGACCTGCACTTTGTATCCACGTCTTAATAATTCAACAAAAACAATAAAATGCTGCCACGATCACTGAGCCGATCGCCAATTGCCTGCGTTCTTAACCCCGAATCGATAATATAATACTTTCCTTGGGTGGCAAGCATTTTTCGACCTCTAATATCATAACGATTAGTTTTGTAAAAAAGGTAGGCTTCTTCAAAATAAGTTAGATATCTTTGCACCGCTGAGTATGAGATTTTAAAATGATTGGATTTCAAAGTATTTACAATTTTGTTTGGATTAATTAATTGTCCAACTGTATCAGCAAGATATTTAGCGACTAAAGTTACTAATTCAGGTTCACGCAAGCCATTTTTATAACCGATATCATTTACGATAATCGTATTGTAGATACCAGGCAAGATAGTATTTTTTAGCTCGTCTTTAGCTAGCACAACTGCAGGGAAACCGTCGAACTTAATATATTCCTGATAAAATTTGTCTATTTCTCTTTCAGTCAGTTCCTCGATATCTTTAAAACTAAACATTTCCTTGAAAGAAAGAGGATAAACAGGAATTTCAACGTATCTCCCCAACAGAAGAGTTGCTAGCTCGCCGCTTAGGATTTGGGAATTACTACCTGTAATCGTTAAATTTAAGCTGCAGGCTATTCACCACTTTTTGCCAATCCTTCACATATTGAATTTCATCGAGTAAAATATACATTTTTTCGCCGTCAATTATATGTTCTTGCAAAAAGGCATAAAGTTTTTCAGGATCATATAGAGCAATGTTTTCAAAATCTTCGAACGACAAATAGATTATCTGCTCGTCTTTTACACCGGATTTAAGCAAATATTGGCGATAAAGCAATAAAATGAATGACTTCCCAGATCGACGGACACCAGTTAGTACTTTGATAAACTCTGTGTCTTTAAAACCTACTAATTTCTTCAAATACTGTGGGCGATTAATTAAATTATTTCATAAAGCAAATCATATCTATATTTTAGTGAAATTTATTTTATGAAGTAAATTAATAAGAATTTTCAATAATCTTTATTGCTGTGAATTGCGCTTTAATGTTCAAACTAATTCAGCAATAGTTTTTTCGATGTCTTATATTCCCTGTAACCAACACCCATCATATTGAATGCATCAGTGTAAGAAATCTTTTGATTCATTAAGGCATCATCTACATAGCGAAAAAACATAGCATAAGTTTCAAAATTATCGGCTAATGATTCAATATCAGTCTCATTAGCCGCTTCTTTGTTGAATAATTCATCTGGTACTAAAATTTTGAGTACAGTTCTGTGGACCAAGGATTTCTGCTTTATCCATAAACAGATGAACTGGTTCATGAATCAAAGTAAAAACTTGCCCATTTTTAATATCCTTATGATTAACAAAAAAGATAATCATAAGGATTAGCTAACTCAAAAGTCATTCTAGGTTACGATTGGGACTAACGACAGCTACTCGTTAGCTCCTTTTCTTTTATAATTATACAAATGGACAATCATAAATTCGACTTTAGAGATCAAAGTTTATCAAAGAAAACAAGACTATATAAGATTCTTTACAGCAAAAGTCTTTCCAACCAGCTAATTTTGATCGGACCTTACATGATATAATAAAACAAAAAAATATAAGGAAGTGTGTTAATGAAGTTAGATGAAATTAAAAATATAGAAGCCACTTATCTTGATTACAAAGAATCATTAGAGACCATTAAACCTGTAAGCTGGCTCAAATCTGTTGTAGCTTTTGCCAATACTAAAGGTGGACACATCATCTTTGGCGTGACTGATGAAGAACATAAATTTATCGGAATAGATAATTTGCAACAAACTTCTTCTAAAATCTCCGAATTCATTTCTACCAGAGTTTCACCATGGCCTAGATTTACTTTAACTCCTATTGATAGTGAATATCCAGATAAGAAATGCATTGATCTAGAAGTCGCTCCTGGGCCAGATTACCCATATTATTATATCAATACACAAGAACATGCGATTTTTATGCGGCATGGAGACCGTTCAGAAAAAGCAACACCGATAGAGCAAAATAATCTATTGCTAAAAGGAATGAATAAAACATTTGATGCACTTCCGACTAGTTACAAATTACCAGATGTAAGTTTCACCTTATTAGCTGCTACTTTCAAAAAAGAAACTGGCGAAGAATTTGATATTTCACGTGATTTAATTTCGATGGGATTTGTAACCCAAGATAATATCGTAACTAATGCAGGACTATTGTTATGTGATCAAGGCTATTTGCGCCAATCTAAGATTGTTTGCACTCGTTGGAAAGGAACTGAAAAAGGAAGCGTTGACGGAGATGCTTTAGATGATGAGGAATTCACAGATGCAAGTTTGATTACTTTGTTGTTTAACGCGGAAGCATTTATTCGAACTAATTCTAAGAATCCTTGGACAATTCGCGGAATGCGTCGAGAAGAGAATAGCGATTATCCATTCAAGGCTGTTAGAGAAGTTTTAGTTAATGCGTTGATTCACCGTGATTACCAGATTCAGGGTTCTGAGGTACATGTTGATATGTTTGATGATCGAATGGAAATTGTATCACCTGGTGGCATGATTAATGGGAGTAGAATTCAGGATCTTAATTTAAAACATGTTCCCTCTATGAGAAGGAACGAAATAATCTCTGACATTTTTGGTAGACTACATTACATGGATCGCCGCGGTAGTGGTATCCAACGAATCTTAAGTGCATATACTAATTTTGTAGAACAACCCATTTTCTATTCAGATGATACAGTATTCTTAGTAACCTTACCTAACAGAGGAATTGCTACGCCAAAGAGTCCACTTCAGAGTGAGAAGAGTCCACTTCAGAGTGAGAAGAGTCCACTTCAAAATGAGAAGAGTCCACTTCAGAGTGAGAAGAGTCCACTTCAAAGAGAAGAAAGCAATATAATTAAAAAATGGAACGAAAAAGGTATAGATAAAATCTTTAGAGAGCAAACTACTGAGAAATTACTAGAATTTTATATGAGATATAGCTTTAAATATTCGTTTAACCGAAATTTACTTGCTAGTTTCTTAGAGATAGCACCAAATTCTGCATCAAAAATTATTCAAAAGTGCAGAGAAATTGGAATTATACGAATGGAAAAACGCGGAGTCTATTTCTTTACCAATCTAAATTGATTAAATATGAATCAATGCCAAATATTATATGAAAAAATATTCAGTAAAAATAAGAAAGACTAAGTTTTCTGCACCTTTTATTGTCGCTGCAAGCTTAGGAAAATGTCTCATTTTTCTTTTGCTCTAATATTTATATTTTCATTGACAAAAGCCACTTCAGTCACACTGAAATGGCTTTTCTAACGTATTATTATCTTTCAATCACAGCGCGTAATTTACCTAATAGTTGCTGTTTTAGTCGCTTCAATGTGGTGCGCGGGACACCGCATTCTTCAACTAACTGCGTGATAGTTTTCCGCTCGAGCAAGTGGTCAAAAAGAATTACCTGTTCAAGTTGGCTCAACTTCTTAACCTCATTCTTCAGTGCTACAAGGTTGTCCCAGGCAGCTGCTTCGCCCAGATCATAAGCTTCATCGATAACTGTATTGCGCTCACATACACGTTGCTCCCGGCGCAAATAATCTAATGGCTAAAATTCTTTCCCAATCGTAAGTAGGTGTAAGTTCAAAACATGATTATAGAATTTGTCTGCTAGCTTTTTAAAACTATCAATAGCATACAAGTCCAGTTGCACATAATAGTTGGAATTATGCAGGATTGAGTCAGAATTAATGGCTGTTACGCGAAGATTATTTTCTTGCAACATATGCTGATAATATAAGTCAGAATAATAATGATTATGAAACAGATACTGACCAATTATCTTAGTAAGATTAGGCTTAGGCGAATCAAAGGCAAAATTATAGACCAAGCCATTTTCATTAAGTGCAATACTGTTGAAAATAGCTTGATCATGGCATTTGACGTGGAAGTCTTTAATCCAGTGCAAGCAAATCTAGTCCGTGAAGAAGTTTCCACTAAATGCATGCATTGAAAAATAAAGCACATTGTACATGACAATCCCTTGATAGATATCAACTCCAGCCTCGCGAGCTAGCATTCTCTGCCAAATCATATCGCAATGTACGGCATGCCGCATCAATCCTTGCCTCATGGCATGTGTTGACTTCTGACTAAGCACAATTCCACGATTCAGGTCGAAGGATACTGCCTTATATTTGCCTAAGATAGGATTTTGCTTGAACTCATAGACTGCCAATGTGTTCTTATTGAGTCGATATTTATTGTCATACGTAATGTACTGCGCTAGTTGCGCGTCATTCTCAATTCTCCATTTGGTAAGGTCCTTGGACCAATTACGATATTTTATGTCAGTGGGCAAGCTAATAATCCCCAAGTTACGTTGCTTGTAGGCTGACACATCCATCACACTCCCTATGTTTGAATATATCTATATTATTTTAAATATTGAATAGTATTATACAGGATGAAGCATTGATTGTATAGCTAGAAATTATTATGCTGAAAAGCTTATTTTTTAATTAAACAGAAAGCTGTAATTAAGTCTACGTACCAAACTATTAACATAGACAATCATGCAGATATATTTCAGGATGGCTTGACTAAAATTATAATTAACTCAAACTGAGTTCCTGACGGAACTGAGACTGAAACATTGCTGAATTTAGTCAAACTCATGAAAGATTTGCCAGTACATAGCGATAAACTTTTTGATAGGGCACAAAAACGCATTAAATCAATGAATGCTGATCCAGAATGGAGGGATACTATTATGGACTTTGAAACTAGAATGCTTGAACGCGAGCAAGTTGGTGAAAAGAAAGGCCTACAGCAAGGCCTTAAAACAGGTGCACTTACCTTAGTCGCTTCTTTGAAAGATGTTGGCTGCACTAGCCAACAAATCCTGCAGCAATTAAAGCAAAAGTATGGCAATGTATTTTATGATAAGCAGTTAGAAGAATTTCTGAAACAGAGCTAAGTTGTAACAACAATATTTTCCGAGGGGGTCGCAACAGCGACGTCTTTTTTAGAGCAAAAGAAAAACGAGGCAAATTGCCTCGTTTTATCTTATCTACTACATAGACTTAATTAAAGTTTGATACCTTTACGTAAGTCTTGTCAGTGTTGTTACCGATCTTGTAGTATTGCTTACCGTTCTTGAACTTGTAAGAGCCACCGTAGGTACGAACCTTGTCACCCTTCTTAAGAACAACCTTGTTAGCATGCTTCGTTGAAGTCTTGTAAACGTATGCGTTGTGCTTCAAAGTACGTTCAGTACCATCAATGTTGTCTGCGTTGATGAACTTGCCAGTAGCCTTACCATTTTCGATTACTTCGTAGTAAGCCTTGCCATTGATAGGAGTAGTTGACATAGCAACAGTTACTGAGTTGTAACGAGTTACCTTGTCAGAACCAACACGCTTGCCGTTCTTGTCGTAGTAGAATGCGTTATGCATAATAGTCTTGCTTTGGCTAGCAACAGTAGTATCTGGCTTAGTAGCAGTTAAGTCTGAACTCTTAACGAATTCGTTTGAGCCTTCCTTGTTGATAAGAGTGTATTCAACACCGTTAACAGTTACCTTACCGAATGTGTAAACAGCTGCTCCCTTTGCAAGAGCTGGAACATTACCGTTAATGTAACAACTTGTTGGAATTCACCATTTGAGTTTGAAGCAGATGCTGACTTAACAGTAATATACTTCATATCTTCTGGCTTAGCATCCTTTAATGCATCGCCACCTAATTGTAAGATAGCATCCTTTTGAGCATCGCTCAATTTGATACTGAATTGAGTATTTGAAGCACGGTCAAGAACAATGGTGCCTCTTAATGTACCAAGGTCAGTAGCTTCAGCAGCTGAAACAGTAGAAGCAGGTACAACAACGCCAGCAGCAGCGACAGGAGCAAGGGGCAGTTGTTAACAGGCTGTAATAAAAGAACCGAAATTATTGCAGAATATTATTTTTTGGCTACAAAGAAGGGTTATGTGTTGAGTAAGTTGCATTTGGCGGATACAATAGAATTGATAATTAAGGAGGAAAATCTGACCATGAATAGAAAAAGAATATCTCGCGTTGCCACGATTGCTGCCTTAACTGCTACCGCTATGCCATTGCTTAGCACTTTCGCTAAGCCTAAAGAAGTTAAAGCAGCCACAACTGCTCAGCCTGTGAATAACCAAGCTGATTTTATTGCCCAAGCAGCTCGCCAAGCACAAAAAGCTTCAAAAACTTACGGCTTATATCCTTCAGTTATGATTGCCCAAGCAATCCTCGAATCAGGTTGGGGACAATCTACTTTAGCTACCGAAGCCAATAATCTTTTTGGTATTAAAGCTGGTACTGACTGGACCGGACCAACTTACACCGTTAAGACTCGTGAAGAAGATGCTTCAGGCAAGAGCTATTACATCAATGCTGCTTTCAGAGTTTACGATTCTTATGAAGGCTCATTTGATGACAACGGACAAAAGTTGCGGCTCGGAGTTTCCTGGCAACCAACGCGCTACCAAGGAGCTTGGCTTGAAAATGCCGCTACTTATGCCGATGCGACTAAAGCCTTAACCGGTACCTATGCGACTGATCACAATTACGATTCCAGTCTTAACTTAAGAATTACCCAATACAACTTAACACAATACGATCCTACGATTTCAAATGAAACCAAGACTTATACTGTTGGGGAAAATGCGGCTACTTATGCTTGGCCAACCGATCATGTTATTTCTGCCAAGTCAGGTTCAGTTGCCAAGGGCGAACAAGTAACTGTTGATAAGACTATCACTTACTACAATGGCTCCAAGAGAATGCACATCGCCGGTAAAGGTTGGGTAAATTCAACGGTTTTTGCTAAGACCAGCATCATTTCTCAAGCACCTAAAGTAGAAACCAAAGTAAGCAAGATGTTGATGCACAATGCCTATGTTTACGACAGCAATCATAAGCGTGTTAAGGGCGTCAAGATGCTCAGAGAAGATACTGCAATCAACACTTACGGCACCAAGACTATCAAAGGTAAGAAGTACTACATCATTGGTGAAAACCAATACGTTGCTGCCGGCAATATCGATGGCACGACTAGAATGCTCAGTCACAACAGCTATGTTTACAATGGCAGTGGTAACCGAGACAATGAAACTGTCTATAAGAAGGGTGGCATGTTAGCTACTTACGGTAGTGCGATCACAATCGTGGGTCAAAAGTACTACAAGATTGGACTTAATCAATACGTTAAGGCTAATAATTTTGTGAAATAAAGGAAGCGAGGAACTGATTTGAAGTTTACTAAAGTAATAACTCTAGCATTAGCTTTGACAGTTGCCACTCCTTTGCTAAGCCAATCTACAAGCGTTACGGCCGCCAAGACTGATAGCTCTAAGACTAGTAGTTCCAGCAGCTCTAGCAGCTCAAACAGATCAAGTAATTCAAGCGTTACTACCTATGCGACTGGGAAAGAGCTGAATAATCTTGCTAAGAAAAACAGCTATGTTGGCGTAACTTATCTGTATCAATGGCTTCAAGCCCAAGGAATTCAATACAATCCTTTTTATAGCGAAGACAACAAGATCGAATATCGCAATGGCAAGCCAGAAGGAGTGGTAATTCATGAAACGGCTACTCCCGGAGCCAGTGCTTTTGATGAGGCAATCTATTTCAACCGCGAATGGATGAACATGTATGCCTACGTTCATGCCTTCATCGATGCCAATACCGTAATGCAGATGATGACGCCGAATTATGGTGCCTGGGGCGCCGGTCCCATGGCTAACGACCGCTTCATTCACATTGAACTCTGTGAAGTGGATAATATTGATGATTTTGTCAAAAGCATCAATAACGACGCCATCTATGTCGCCGGGGTGCTCAAGCGCTATGGGTTAACCCCAATTAACGCAACCCATGATGGTGAAGGCACCGTCTGGTCACACTCAGCCGTCAGCCAATTTCTCGGCAAGACTGATCATGGTGATCCCGATGGCTACTTTGCTTCCTGGGGCTATTCGATGGATGACTTTTTCGACTTGATTTCTTACTATTACAACAAGAAGACGCCAAGCAAAAAACCATCAACATCTAAGCCAAGTCAGGATAAAGATACAAGCAAAAAGCCAGACCAAAACCAAGATAAGGGGCAAGTAACGCCACTTCCTGAAGTACAGCCTGGCAAGCAAACTTTGATGCATGATGCTTATTTGTATGACAGCAAGGGCAAGCGGCTTAAGGATCAACCGCTCCAAAAAGCTGGTATTACCGTTAATGTTAAGACTAGCAAGTTGATCAATGGACGGAAGTTCTACCAACTAAGCAATAAAAAGTACATTGTTGCTAGCAACTTAGACGGCTTGCTTCGGCTGGTTAAGCATAATGCTTATATCTACAACCCAGTAGGCGTAAGAGTAGGCAAGACCAAACTGCTTCAAGGCGGTAGCGTCAAGACCTATGGTAGCAAGGTAACCATTGGTGGAATCAAATACTATGCGATCGGGCCAACGCAATTCGTAAAAGCTAATAACTTACAATAGTCACCAGTTTCTATATTAGGAAAGCGGTGGCTTTTTTAGTATAATTGGATGTAATTTAAAAGGGGGTTTATCTTTGGAACAATTATCACTCTTTTTAGTTGTCTTGCTCGCCTTGGTGATCCCGATCTTTATGGCCCGCTTTAAGGTAACGAATGTACCAACTGCGGTGGCCGAAATTATTGTCGGAATTATTATGGGAACAAGTGGCTTTAACTTAGTTAAGATCAGTCATGATTTGACTTTCCTTTCAAATCTAGGCGTGATCTTATTGATGTTTTTATCCGGTATGGAAATCGACTTTGAATTGCTTAAGCGCAAGAATAATCCGAAGACTACCAGTCATACGGGACAAGTAGTCGATCCGCTAAAAACTGCAACGGCTGCTTTCTTTGGCATTGCCGGGATGTCAGTGATTTTAGCTTTCTTTCTTAAAGCCATTGGCTTATTCGGTGAAATCTACTTAGCATCGATTATCTTTATGACGATTGCCCTTGGGGTAGTAATCGCTACTTTGAAGGAAAAGGATATTTTGAATCGTCCTATTGGCCAAACCATCTTATTAACTGCGGTCATGGGAGAAGTTATTCCTTTGCTGCTATTGACGATCTATGCCTCAATTAATGGTGGCGATCCCGAAAAGCTATGGTTGATTATCTTGCTGTTTGTGGCAGCGATCTTTTTGCTTTATCGTTTCCGCCAACCATACAACTGGTTTGTTAAAGTTACGAAGTCGACGACGCAAATCGATATTCGGTTGGCGTTCTTCCTGATTTTCTCATTGGTTACAGTTGCTGAAAGTGTTGGGGCGGAGAACATCCTCGGTGCCTTTTTGGCAGGGATGGTAATGAAGTTGCTTGAGCCAAGCGAAGCGACTAAAGACAAATTGACTTCAATTGGCTACGGCTTCTTCATTCCAATCTTCTTTATCGTAACGGGAGTCAACCTGAACTTGCGTAGCTTGTTTGCACGTCCAAGTGCCTTGATGTTACTCCCTGTTTTGGTAATTTGCTTCTTCTTAGCGAAGTTGCCAGTAGTTTTGCTGTACTTCAAGAAGTTTAACCGACGCAATGCTTTTGCTGGTGGCTTTTTGACTGCAACTACGATTACGATCGTGTTGCCAACCTTGCAAGTAGCACGGAGATTGCAAGTGATCTCCGCCGTACAATCTGATGCCTTTATTTTGGCAGCGGTAATTGTATGTATTGTGAGTCCAATTATTTTTAACTCTAACTTTAAGCTCACTCCTGAAGATCGCATCAAGCAACGGGTAGTAATTATTGGTGCTAATACTTTTACTATGCCCGTAATTCACGATTTGCATAGCAACTGGTATTCAGTTAAGGTGTTCACGGCTGATCCTGAACACTATGATATTTTCAAGAGTCGGGCAGACTTAACCTTATTGGAAGATCTTGAACAAGATGATTTGCTCAAGCATGGCGCCTTCAATGGCGATATTTTCGTAGCAGCAGCTCATGATGACAAGACCAACTATCGCTTAGGTAAGTTGGCCAAAGCTAATGGCGTTGCTCGGGTGATCGTTCGCTTAAGTCAGCCAGATGCGGACACAGTCAAGGATTTGGAAGATAACGAAATTGGCGTCTTCAACTTTACTAATGTTCGTTCTGCCCTGATGAGAGCCTTAATCGAATCGCCAGCAGTTTACCAAATTATGACTGATACCAAGAATGTCTTGTATTCAGTTGTTGTAACCAATACCCACTACACAGGTAGACATTTGATGGATTGGGAATTCATCGATAAGATGACAGTTAGTCGAATTCGTCGTGATGGCGAATGGATTGCGCCACATGGTTCAACGGTAATCGAGCCAGGGGATGAATTGATCTTCTCCGGTGAATTTGAAGCTGCTGATAGAATCCGTCACATTTTAGGTAAGAAATAGCACACTATAAAAGCCATCCCCATAAATTGGAGATGGCTTTTTTCTATGCCTTAGCAGCAACCAGAACTTCCAGCACATGCAAGGTATGGTTAAACCACTTATCAGCTAACGCCTGATCGTGCGTATCCATTACCTTAACGAAGTCAACAAACTCGCTAATCATGCGATGGTTGTATTGGTTAAAGTTATATTCCTGACTAGCTCCCGCCTTAAGTTCCAAGGTGTAGTTAGTCAAAGTTCCCGTAGAACCATCAAAGTAGATGGTTCCTTTTTCGCCTTCAATAAAGGAACGAGGATTGGTAAAGGAATCCTTGCTGGCAATCAATACCGCTTGCTTATCAAGATAGCTCATTTGCAAAATTCCAGAAGTATCGACGCCTTTTTGCATATTAGCTTCGTAATTAACCTTGCTTGGCTTACCAAACAAACCTACAGCTAAGTGAATATTATAGATGTTAAGATCCATCAAGGCACCGCCACCACGAGCAGGATCAAAGACGGGTGCAATTTCGCCTTCCAAAAAGCTATCATAGCGACTTGAATATTGTGTGTAATTCAAACTGACAATGTGAATTGGTGCAATTCCAGCGATGGCTTCCTTAATATGCTTGTAGTTTTCCAAGTGCACATTGGTGATGGCTTCGACGATCAACCGGTGGTGGTCATCAGCTACTTGCTTCAATTCCAACGCTTCTTCAACCGTAGCAACAAACGGCTTTTCGCAGATCACGTTTTTATCGTGCATCAAAGCTGCCTTAGCCACTTCAAAATGAAGTGAGTTAGGAACTGCGACATAAACCGTATCTACGTCAGGGTCACTAAACAATTCTTCGTTATCAGTGTAAGTCTTTTGAATGCCGTAATTGCGCGCTAAGCTCTTGCCGACGGCTTCGCTGCGCTTAGTGGTAGAAATGGCGACTAATTCTAAATTGGGGACTTGATCCGCAACTGATAAAAAGTCGTGGACGATCATCCCACTTCCAACAATTCCTAATTTCATCGTCTTACTTCCTCATTCTCTAATTCTTTTTGGTGCTCTTGGTGGTAGGCAATGGCTTAGCAGCTAAAACGTTGGTTGGAACTTTCAAGAAGTCGTGACTACCAAAGTTGCCGAAGCTTTGCCCCCACCGAACTTTCATCAACTTACCGAATTTGGCGTTGACGAAGAAATTGGCACCTACCAATTTTCGATTTCTTATAGACAATTCTACCGTTAAAGCTGAATTTTTGCTATATTTTTGAATTCTCGACAAGACATCTGCCTGGTTGGTAGATTGGGGCAGACTGCTTGCAATACTATCAATAAAGGCCTTTATCATTTTAGCATCAGTAGTTTTTCCTGTTAGCGTGTATAGGGTTTTCTTCTTGCTGAATTTGTAATTGATTTGACTTGGATCAGTTAAGATTGGATTGTTGTAAATGGCAGCTACGACGTCAGCGTATGTATGACTGGTCATTTTTTCCAGATCAGCTTTATACCACGTTGATGAACCGTTCATGTACAAATGGTTGCTGTTAACCCAAATTTCAGAATGACGGGTTTTGCCTTCGCTAGAAATTTGGTTATTGATATGGAAAGTTGCCCGTTCGCCACCAAAAATGGTGTTGGCAATTACTACCTGCGACGAAGTATCGCTACTAAGCTTTAGCGATTGAATGACCTGACCGCTCTTAAAGCTTTTGCCTGCAATCTTGATGGCTTCAGCCTTCGTTAACGGAGCCGGCGCTTTTTTGCTGGCTTGATTTTTACAGCCTCCCAGTATCAAGAGTGGCAAGAGCAACAATAAATACCAAAATTTACGAATTTTCATTTTTGCTTTCTCACTTTCCTAAATCAATTGCAGCCTTTTGGATTTTGCTAGGAATCTTTAAAGCTGGTAGCTTGTTGATTTGATCGACACTGAATTGCAAATGCTTTTTGCTACCACTTTCGCGATAAGCGGCATCGATCATAATTGCCTGCAATTGATATTTTTTATCTGTGGCAATTTTAACCTTCATCTCTGCGGGTTTGACCTCATTAAGATCAAGACCAATGATCGAAGTAATGACGTTGTTGCCGGAGATGTCATGCCAAATTTTACCACTAGTACCTTGGTAGGTTAATTGATAGCCATTTGTCTGCGTAACCTTGAAGAGCTTAGCATGGTCAGTAAAAGAGAGCAGGGCAGCTTTGGCTGCATCGTCAGTCAATTGTGCATAGGATGAAGACTTGCTCAACTTAGTCTTGAACCATTGATTGGTAGCCGTACCCTGCATCTTCACATAGCTGGCTTTATGATTCAGCCAAATTTGGTAGTGATTGCTATTGGTAGTGAAGTTGGCATAAAGTACTAATGGTTGGTGATTGTATTTGGCTTCGGTTTTTTGTAAAACCTTGCCTTCGGCGTTGGTTTGTCTCCAAGTGGCACGCATGGTTTTAAAGTTGCTTTTGACTGCTTCAGTTAAAACCGTTTGTACACTTGGAAGGGGCGACTTGCTTTCGTTGGTCTTGGGTTTAGCACAAGCAGTTACAGCTAGCGTCAACAATAAGATGATGGAATAAGCTAAACTCTTTCGTTTCATAAAGTACCTTTCTATTTTTTGAAGATGTTTTTTAAGTTGCGCCAGAAGCTACCTTTAATTTGCAGCTGGGCAACTGGCTGAGTTACTTCAACGCAGCCGAGATAATTGCCTTCAGGATCATGCAAGCTATAGAAAGCAATATTCATTGGTTGGCCGTTTTTCTTAATCATAATCGAAATGCTTTGACGCTTGTTGTCGTGCATCTGCTGCAAGACAGCTTTGACATGGCTTTGACTGTGGCCGGGATGCACTTCGAACACGCTTTTGCCGACATCATCAGGGGTGCGCTTGAACACGCGGTGCTCGTTCATCGATGACCAGACCACGCGATCGTTGGCATCGAGCACGTCGAATTCCTGAGGGATGGTTTTAAAAATCGCATTTAATTCTGCTAGGCTAAGATGACCGCCAAGCAATTGAATATCTTGTTCCATAAAGTTCACTCGCTTCTATTAAATTATATTTACACTAGTACCATTTTATCACTAATCTGAATCGCTTTTTTTCGTGATTTCCTATGAAATTTTGCAATAAACGTGTAAAATAAAACACGGATATATTGATTTTTCAAAGGAGATTTTTCATGTCAAAATTAGTATTGATCCGTCACGGACAAAGCGAATGGAATCTTTCTAACCAATTTACTGGTTGGGTTGATGTTAACCTTTCAGAAAAAGGTGTTGAAGAAGCTAAGAAGGCTGGTCGTTTAATTAAGGAACACGGTCTTCAATTTGACCAAGCTTATACTTCAGTTTTAACTCGTGCCATTAAGACTTTGCACTTTGCATTGGAAGAAAGTGGCCAACTCTGGATCCCAGAAACTAAGACTTGGAGACTTAACGAACGTCATTACGGTGCTCTTCAAGGTTTGAACAAGAAGGCTACTGCTGAAAAGTACGGTGACGAACAAGTTCACATTTGGCGTCGTTCATACGATGTTTTACCACCAGTTATCGAAGACGATTCAGAATACAGCCAAGCACACGATCGTCGTTACGCTAACCTTGATCCACACATCGTACCAAAGGCTGAAAACTTAAAGGTTACTCTTGACCGTGTAATGCCATTCTGGGAAGATCACATTGCTCCTGACTTACTTAGCGGTAAGAACGTAATTATTGCTGCTCACGGTAACTCACTTCGTGCTTTAACTAAGTACATTGAAAATATTTCTGATGAAGATATCATGGACTTGGAAATGAAGACTGGTGAACCAGTTGTTTACACTTTCGATGAACAATTAAACGTTGTTAACAAGGAAAAGTTGGACGACTAATTTCATCCCAAATAAAAGACTCTGTCGACTAAATGTCGGTCAGAGCCTTTTTATTTACAACTATTTAATTGGACGAGCGTAGGTAATTTTACCAGCCATCAAGTATTCACCAAGAGAGTCGCCTAAGTGAGAACGGTGAACGGGACCAGTACCGTCGTCGCCACCTTCTTGAATGATTTGCGTATCCCAGCCATTGTATGGACCATCGATAATCGCGGTATGGCCGTTATTGCCAAGGCCGTTGCCGACGTTAGCAATTACAATATCGCCAGCTTTAGCTTCGCTAGGCTTGATTTGACGCAAGTAGCGGTAGTTCTTACGCGCATCGATTTCCATTGACTTAGTGTAGAATGGCCAGCTGCCAGCTTTGTAGTAACCGGCTTTGCGCATTACTAGTCAAACAAAACTGGAGCAGTCAGTGTAGCCCTTTTTATTAGGTTTAGCAATTGAACCATATTGGGTTCTGAGTGAACCGCTGCCGTAATGGAAGTAGCCTAGCAGTTTGATGGCGTTTTTAATCATTTTGTTCTTAGAACTAGTATTGTCGATCCAGGTTTCGGACAAGTTATAGCGGGAGCCAGCTGAAGCCCAACTGTCGTAGTTACCAGTGCTAGTTTCATCATTGTCTGTTTCGTCGTCATCCCAAAACTCATCAGAGTCATCTTGGACGTTAGCTGTTGGTGTTGGCACTTCTGATTTTTGTTGAACGTACTTGGCTTTAACGAATTCGTTCGGGCCAATTTGGTAGAATTCTTGGCCATTGATCGTCCGTTTGCCTTGAACGTTAACGAAAGTTCCGTAAGCTAATTTGAACTGCATCGCTTTAACGGTTTGTCCCGTGCGCTTGATTTTAGCAGTAACTTTGTGCGCTGATTTTTTGCCCTGAATGTTATAGACGTAGGTATCATCTTCGATGACATTATAATCGGTTACGTCGTTGGCCACAGTTAACGGCATCATGTCGTTGAGGTCATCATAGAAATCAGCTTTGACGGTTTTGCCTCCCACAAATAGCGTCAACAAAAACAACAAACCTAGGCTGCTTTTAATGATTAAACGGCGAGCATGCTTCATTAGTCATCATCCTTCCAAAGTTATTGTAATTATAATGTGTGCGTTTACATCAAAACATTATAACAGGAATTGGCAATAGACTGTATCAGCGATGCTTATAAAAAATTACCTTATAAAAAGTTAAAACTATCAAAAATTCTTCGATTTTCTTGCATTATTCACCCCAAAAATCTGATTTTGTTTTATTATTATTTATAAAACTAACAAGAATGGAAGGAATGAATATGAGTCATAGAATAGTTACTTACTCGGCTATTTTTAAAAAGCTCGAAGACGATTTTTACGTTATCAGTTTTCCTGATCTCAAGGGAGCAATTACGGAGGGAAGAGGCTTAAAAGATGCGATGAAGATGGCAGCTACGACTTTAGCTAGTCGTCTTTACAGTAGAAGAGAACTTCCTGAGCCAACTAATATTAAAGATATCAAAGTTGAAAAAGATTGCGTGGTCGTCAATGTATCCGCCGATTTGACGGAAGCTTCACAGGATCGCATCGATTATCAAATATAGCAAGAAGGCACTTCCCACAATGAGAAGTGCCTCTTTTTATCAACTTGCCCCAAAAAATAATTTTGTTTTTAATTTTATGGAACGTGTCTATTATAATATAGATTAACTATTTTTGCATTAGCAATTCTGAACGATTCTGCCGACGTGACGTTATTTTTGGTAAAATAACTATAATGAAGTTAATGATTTTAATAAGATCTGACGGTACTTCTACCATAAGAAGTATTTTTTGCTATAATACATACATTGTTAATTAACAACATATTAGGTGTTTGAGATGAAAAATAATGAAAAACATCCCGCACAACGACGGGTTGATGTGCATGCCAAAGAATATAAGAAGAGTCATTGGCTAGCTTGGATCATCAGCATAATTGCGGTGGTAGCAATTGCGGCTGCTTCTTACTCTGCTTATATTTATTTCAAAACTAAAAATGCAGTTGATCAAACCTATGATCCAAAGACGAGCGTTAAGATCAAGAAGGGTGAATTCGACGGAAAGAAGAAGTTTGCCGTCTTACTCTTAGGAACTGATACTGGAGCCTTAGATCGAACAGAAAAGATGGGTAATACGGATACGATAATTTTAGCAATCGTCAATCCAGCGAAGAAACGCTATACTTTGATGTCGATTCCACGCGACACGATGGCGCAAATGATTGGAACGAGTTCGTTTGAAGTACAGAAGATCAATGCGGCCTATTCCATCGGTGGCGCCCAAATGGCCATGGATACCGTTTCGACCATGCTCAATGTTCCGGTGAAGTACTATGCCTTAGTCAACATGGGTGGAATCATGAAGATGATTCGCTATGTTGGCGGTTTGAACATTCGACCGTTGCTCAGCTTTGAATATGGTGGCTATATTTTTAAAAAGGGTAAATTGACCCATATGGGTGGCGGTGGAGCCTTGGCTTATTCGCGGATGCGCTATGACGATCCCGAAGGCGATTATGGTCGTCAAAAGCGTCAAAGGCAGGTAATTACGGCCTTGATTAAAAAGGCGATGTCGGCTAATACCTTGACCAACCTTGATTCAGTGCTATCGTCAATTTCCAAAAACGTGCGGACGAACTTGCCGTTTAGCGCTCTGCAAGAGATTGTCTTGAACTATCGTTCAAGTGCAGAAAAGGTTAAAAGCGATTATCTTCATGGCTATAGTGCGTATATTGATGATGCGGCTTACCAGATTCAATCAACTAAGGAATTGCAGCGCGTTTCCGATTATGTCCGCACGGAATTAGGACTGACGCCTGAAACTTTGGATAACAACGAAACCTTCCAAAATAAGAAGAACGTTGAAAATGGCTTTGATTTCGACAGTGGCGAAACGCAGAATTACCACATCTATGATTACAATACCGGAACGGGGGACAATTGATGGCACGACTGTTAGCATTAGCCATCGGCTATGTTTGCGGAAACTTTTTAGCAGCCATGGTAGTCGGAAAAATTTTATTGCAACGCGATCCCACCAAGTATGGTTCGGGTAATCCGGGAACGGCCAATATGGGAGCAGTTTTTGGTAAAAAGTACGGCATCTTGACGGCTAGTGGCGATCTGCTCAAAACTGCCGTGGCTTTGCTTGTGGTGGCGCTATGGTTGCCGGCTAAAGTTGATCTGGCTTATGCAGGTTTAGGCTTGATTTTAGGACATTGCTTTCCCGTCTGGAATCATTTTCGCGGTGGCAAAGGCGTAGCGGTAGCTGCCCTTGTCAGCGTGGCTTATAATTGGCAAGCGGGTTTTAGTACTTTGCTAGTAGCCTTGGTGTTAACGGCTGCAATGCAAAACTTAACAATTCCACCTCTTGTGTTTATGCTGTTATTTAGTTGCTATGTAACAACTCAAGCGCAAGAAGCAGGGATAGTTTTCTTAATTATGACTTTGGTGATGGCTTGGCAATTCCGCAAGGATATTGTCGATTTCTTTGCGGGCCGAGGCAAAAAGGTCGATATCTTGTATACCATCAAGAAAAAGTTGGGAATCAAGGTTAATTGAGAAAAAAGCAAATTTAGTAAGGACTAGAGATATAGAAAGATGAATGAGAGAAAAAAGAAATCTTTGACTTCATGGCAGATTATCTGTCTGTTGATTGCAACTTTCTTTATGCTGGTTCAAGTCTTTTCATTTGGTAGCTCACTAGGAAGATTTCCTTTAGGGAGCGTGTTGAGATTTGTTCCGGCAACGGCCGAAAGTGCCACGATGATTTTAATCATGATGGTCTTTGGGGCGGTTTATAGTAAACAAAAGGTTAGCATCGCTGAACCGTTTCGGTTTTGGCTGTTAGCAATCGTCACGTTGATTTTGTACTACGTCGTGTTCTTCTTTAGATTACCAGGACACTTTAACATGTGGCGACTTTGGGGCGTATTCTTCCCATTGTTGACGAGTACTTCAGTGACGCTAGCTGGATTAGTTTTTTCCATGCTGGCACAGCCTTATATCTATGACTTGCAACACAAGATTAGCTTCAAGCAAAACTTATTGTTGTTGAGTTTGCTGACGATTGTCGGTTTTGCTACTAGTGCTGGTACGATGCTCTTCAACTATTCGATTTTTGGCGTTTATTTGATCCTTTATTTTGCATGGGGGATGTTTTTAGCCAATATCAATATTAGTAGCAAAGTCTTTAAAGGTGCCTTTTTAACCGGAATTTTCTCCTTCTTGGTAGTTTTGATCGGGGTACCTGGATTTAACGGGGTTTACTGGTATCAATTATTGTCAGGAAGAAGCTTGAGTTTATGGAACCGTGGCTTTTTGAGTAACCAGACTTCGCCATTTATGGCCTTGATGGTAATTTCGGCCTTCATTATCTTTAGAAAAGTAATCCTTTCCTTTAGTGCTAAAGAAATGCGCTACTTCATTCCTGTGATTATTATCATGGAAGCGCCAATTTCTAAGAGCTTTATGGGATCCTTCCGCTTTACTAATAGTGCCGGCTTGAATAAATTTTTGATCGTTATGATCATGATGCTGGTTTGCGTTTTGCTTGGTGGCGTTTATCGCAAGTATCTATTTAAGTGGAAACCAGTTAGAAACACGATTCAAGCGTTGAATGCCAGCAAGAATTTGGCAGAAGTGGTTGAACTTACTTGGGAAAAGAGCGTGGCCTGGTGCCTCGAAAATCGCGTCAAATTGCTTACCTGGGCATGGTTCTACATTTTGAGCTTTGGCTCGTTCTTGATTGAATCTGATAACTTGCGGATTCAAATTAGTACTGCAACTGATATCAACGCTGTAATTTTCTTGCTTGGAACTAAATTCTTTGCGATTGTGTTGACCACGATCTTCTTAGATGCAATGTTCTCGATCTTTTACTTCATCACTACGCGTTACTGGACTTCAACGGTATTAGTAACCGTAATTGCAATTGGTTGGGCAATTGCCAACAAAGTTAAGTTGAACTTGCGTGGGGAACCAATTTATCCAAGTGAATTGAGTGAAGCCGCCAACATCAAGACTTTGATCCCAATGGTTGGCCAAAAGCTGTTGATTATCGTTTTGGTAGCCTTGCTGGTAATCATAGCGTTGGCGGTCTTCTTGGAAATCAAGTTCCCAGTTAAAAAGAAGGGCTCATGGAAGCGAAGAGGAATTTGGGCCTTGGTCAGCTTGCTCTTGTTCTTGACGCCACTCCGCTTTAACCATGATGGTGGCGTAATTTACCACATCAACCGTGGTTTTGACAACAAGCAATCCTTCAGAAACCCAGAGCGAGATATCCAGGTTAATGGACCAGTTTTGAACTTCTTCAACTATATCGACTTACAGATCATGAATGAGCCAAAGGGCTATTCTAAGAAGTCGATGCAGGAATTGGCTAGTCGCTATGCTAAAATTGCAGCACAAATTAATAAGACGAGAAAGAATAATTTGAAGGATCAAACGATCGTCTTTAACTTGAGTGAAAGTTTTGTCGATCCTCATACCTTCCCAACGATTAAGCTTGATCGATCTGTGCCAAATCCAGTGAAGTATATTGAATCATTGAAGAATAAAGCAACCTACGGTACGATGCTTAGTGCTGGTTACGGTGGTGGTACGGCTAACATGGAATGGGAAAGTTTAACTGGTCTCAATATGGGACTCTTTAGATCAACCTTGACGCCATACGTTCAAGTAGTTCCTCGTTACAAGTACTATCCAACTATCGGTATGAACTTTGACTACAAGTCAGCGGTTCACCCATTCATTGGTACTTACTACTCGAGAATCGAAGATTACAAGCGGTTCAAGTTTAACAAGTTTGTTTATGATGGTTCTAAATACAAGATTATCGATCAAAAGAAATTAGGCAAGAGTACGTATAATTCTGACTTTACGGCTTACACCAACGGCTTGAGGCAGATTAACGAACGTCAAGGCGGTCAATTTATTAACTTGATCACCATTCAAAACCACATGCCTTACAATGATTGGTATCCAAAGAACGAATACATGGGCAAGTTTACTGGTGAACTCTTCACTAACGGTGCCGTAAAGCAACAAATGGCAACCTATATCAAGGGTGTTCAATACACCGATAAAGCTGTAAAACAATTTATTACGGAAATCAACAAGATCAAGAAGCCGATCACGATTGTCTTCTACGGCGACCACTACCCAAGCATCTTGTCACAAAGCTATACTGCTAAGTATCCAGTAGAAATGCACTCAACGCGTTACTTCATTTACTCAAACAAATATGCGCGCGAACATGGTTCAAAGGCTAAGTTGACTTCTAGAACTAACTTCGTCAACACTAGTGACTTTATTGCCATGATGTTGGAACAGACCAACTCAAAGGTTACGCCATACCAAGCCTTGTTGACCAAAGTTCACAAGGAATTGCCAGCCTTAACGATTAACTTCGAAGGCGACAAAGGTTTTGAATTGATCAATCAAAAGGGTCACCAAGTTGATCCAAAGACTTTGACCAAGAAACAACAAGACTTGCTTGAAGACTACGAGATGGTGCAATATGATATGACTACTGGGGATGCATACGGCTTAGCCACTGCTGGTTTTTATAAATAAAATTTAGTGGTTGACTATTGGATAAAAACTCAGTAAGATCATAGATAACTAGAAAGTAGGCAAACAGCTCGGAGTTCAGAGAACTAGCGGTTAGTGCGAGCTAGGCAGGCTGATTTGGCGAAATACGAATAGGGTAGTTCCTATAGCAACTATTTAATGAGGTGCATAATGCACAAACGTGGGTGGTACCACGGCTAATAATGAAATTTAGTCGTCCCTTGAGCTTAGGCTCGAGGGGCGTTTTTTGTTGGAGGTTTTTTATGGCAAAATTCGACATCTTAGAAGACTTAAAATGGCGCGGTGCGATCAATCAAGAAACTGACGAAGAAGGTTTGCGCAAGTACTTAGCTGAACATGATGACTTGGCTTTGTACTGTGGAACTGACCCAACTGGGGATTCGTTACACATCGGTCACTTGATTCCCTTCATGATTTTGAAGAGATTCCAGATGGCAGGCTACCATCCAGTTATTTTGATTGGTGGGGGAACTGGTGCAATTGGTGACCCATCTGGTCGTAAGACTGAACGTACTTTGCAAACTGCAGAACAAGTTAAGCACAATGAAGAAGCTTTAACTAACCAGATGAAGCGCTTGTTTGGTACTGAAAACTTTGAAATCAGAAATAACGCTGAATGGCTTGGCAATATGAACCTATTGGATTTCTTGCGTGACTATGGTAAGTTCTTCCAAGTTAACAACATGATCAACAAAGATGTAGTTGCCAGCCGTCTTGAAAACGGAATTTCCTTTACGGAATTCTCTTACCAAATTTTGCAAGCTATCGACTTCTACCACTTGAACAAGGAAAATGGCGTGCAAATGCAAATCGGTGGTAGCGATCAATGGGGCAACATTACTGCTGGTATCGATTTAATCCACAAGTTAGAAGGCTCAGATCGTCCTGCATTTGGTTTAACTATTCCATTGATGCTTAAAGCTGATGGTACGAAGTTTGGTAAATCTGCTGGTGGCGCTGTTTGGCTTGATGCAGAAAAGACCAGTCCTTACGAATTCTACCAATTCTGGATTAACCAAGATGACCGCGACGTTGTTAAATACTTGAAGTACTTCACCTTCCTTGACCGTGATGAAATCGAGGCCTTGGCTGAACAAACTGAAAAGGAACCTTGGAAGCGCGCTGCCCAAAAGCGGTTAGCTGAAGAAGTAACTAAGTTCGTTCATGGCGAAGCTGGTTTGAAAGAAGCACAAATGATTACTGAAGCTTTGTTCTCAGGCGAAATCAAGGAACTTTCAGTCAAGCAAATTGAAGGTGCTTTGAAGTCAGCTCCAAGTGCTGAAATTGCTAACGAAGCTAAGAATATCGTTGACTTCTTAGTAGAAACTAAGATTGAATCATCAAAACGTCAAGCCCGTGAAGATGTGGCTAATGGTGCGATCTATGTTAACGGTGAACGTCAAGATGATCTTGATTTCGTAGTTGATCCAGCAGCTGCCTTTGATGGCAAATACGTAATTATCCGTAAGGGTAAGAGAAAGTACACTTTGGTACACGTTAAATAAATTAGATATTTCTTTAAGATGAATTGTCATGTGAAAGATGATGATTCATCTTTTTTTGTGTATAATATAAGCGCTGCTTTAGCTCAGGAGGTAGAGCACCGCCGTGGTAAGGAGGAGGTCCCCAGTTCAAATCTGGGAAGCAGCTTTTATAGAAAATTTTATTAGTAATAAATCGTTATTAAACCAGGTTTCTTATCACTTTTTGAATAAATCAAATTAGATGCTATTTTTAGATTTGACACAGATTTTGACACAGAAAATTAACTGTGTGTCAGAAAAATTTATTTGATCACTCGAAAATGTTGATATACTAGTGTTTATAAATGTTTAATGCTTGTGCATCGTATTATTGAAATTAATTTTGCAAAACAATATTGAGATGAAATTTAATACAATCATTAAGAGAGGACATAGCAGAAACTCCAAGTAAACTTAATTGAATTAGTCGAAGAAGGATTTTAAGTTAAGAGAGGCTATGGCCCCTTTCTTTATGCAATAAAAAAATCCTGTCGATAGGATATCATAGATATTTATCAATAGGAAAAATTATACAGCCTGTATTTTATAGAAAGCACTAACAAAATAAATAGCAGTGATATTACAAAGACAATAATGGATTTAATTCAATTTTTGCTATTTAAAATAACAAGCAAATTATATGTAACGAGCAATCATTGGTATCAATATTTTTTATTTTTGCGTTATTTTATAAGTTGGGTATACGTATATATTAACTAGAAAATAATATTCATTTTTGTTAATCTTGTTAAAGAATTTTATAAAACCAAGCCTTTTTTGCTTGACAAATTAAAATAATCATTCTAGAATAGGTACCGATATTTGAAATATATAATCTCTAGTATAGATTATATTAGTTATTTTTACGGTGATGGAAATCGAGGAGATTTACTAATGGATAACAAAAATAGACAAGAAATGCAAAACCGCTTTTCTTTAAGAAAATTAACTATTGGGTTAGCTTCAGTTAGTCTAGGAATGTTTTTCATGCAAACAAGTAATCAGGTTAAAGCTAATACCTTGCCTGCAACTACTGATACAAATAAAGGGCCTGTTCAACCTACAGATAATGGTAGTACAGATAATGGTAGACAAGAATTAGCAACCCCAGCCAAAATTAAAGCAGCTAAGCAAACTACTACTCAAGGTCAAATTGATCCTACTGATACAACAACACCAATTGCACCATCTACCACTGTACCTAGCTATGATGGTAAAAAAGTAGTTGATACACCTTTTTATAACAACCCTAACCTTCAAGGTACAAATTCAAAACTAATTTATAATGAATCTAAAGATGGACAGTATAACATTTACTTCACTGCAAAGGATGCATCTGGTAAGGAATACGCTAGTTCATATGCTGCAGAAAAGAATGAACCTAAAGGAGTCGTGCTTAATTCCATATTAGATAAGGATGCTGGTGCATACGATCCAAATAGTTTAGAGTTTCATTTTTACTATCAAAACAATGCTGATAAAGACCAGACAATTAATTATACTTTGAGAATGCCTGATTACCTTAATCCTTATAAGGCAGGACGTCCAGAATCTAGTTTAGTTCCAGATGGTAGTAGAATAAGTGATGTTAAAGTTACTAGCAAACAGGGAAATACTTATGATATTAGTTCTTTAACTAAAACTTTAGATGGGGTTAAATCACGTGATGGTGATTTGCGCTACGTAGGGGAGGTGCCAGTTAATCTAACTGTTAAAGCTAATGATGCAATCGATTTAGTAATTCCATTTGTGCTTAACACTACTGCTAAGAAGTCTACTACCACGATTGATGATCACAATGAATTTATGATTTTTAAAAATGGACAACGGACTGGTTATTTGGTTGTCAGATCTTCAACTTATGCGCCATTATATCCAGAAGACAAGATTTATCCAATGGTTAATGTAGGAAATAACAATTATACTCATGACTACCCAGATAATCCAGGTGCACTTACTTTGGATCCTTCTGTGTACCGTGATGAAGACTTCATGAATGGTTTCTGGGAGGGTAATATATATAATTACAGCACGCCAACTAACAAGAGTACGGTCTATGGCAGCTATACCAATTCGTATTTACTTCTTGATAAATATGAAGATTATCTAACTAAACATGGATTCAGTGTAGCTTTTAGTAATGGCAAGCCAGTGCCATATTACATGTATCAGTTAAGTAAAACTGGTTCAAAGGTGGTTGATAAAAATGGTAATCCAGTAGAAGGTGAAACTAAGGGACATCCTTATTTTGAAGTTGTACCGGTAATTTTGCTTAATCAAGATGAAACTTATACAACCAAAACTGCACCAACTGCTTGGGATCCATCTACTATGGTTAATAAAGTTGCTGATCCAACTAATTATCGCTACTGGGATCAAAAGACCGATAGCGCAGTTAGAATGGATAATACTGCAGCACAACTAACTGCTAAAGACTTTACGGTAACTATCACTAAAGATGGTCAAGCCGTTAAGCCAGATGCTAACGGAAAGTATGATTTGTCTAAGCCAGGAATTTATACTGTTACTTATTCTAGAGATTTCAATGGCACGACAATTTCTAATTCTGGTCAAATTACTGTAACTCCAGTTGAAAAACCAAATAATCCATCCGATAACAACAATAACAACAGTAATAATGACAACAATGGTGGTAACAATTCAGGTGCGATTGTGCCAATAAATCCTAGTGACAATAACTCAAATAATTCAAATACTGCACCAACTGACAATAATACCGATACGTCAAAGCCAACTGACAATGCTTCTAAGCCTACTGATGAGCCAGATAAAAAGGCAAATAATAGCCGAAGCCAAAAGGAAAGCAAGAGTAAGACTAAGGCGACAGGTATTAAGAATTCATCAACTGATAATAATAAACCAAACAATGGTAAATCAATTGCTGATCCAATGACTAGACAAAAAGAAAACGGCTTAACTGGTGTAGCTCAAGCTGCAACTACAGGGGTTAAAGCTGGTCAGACCAATAGCGATAAATTACCACAAACTGGTGAAAAGAAGGGTATGCTTCTTTCAATTATCGGCTTGTTAGCAGCTGCTTTGGGTATTTTTGGTATAGCTATTAATCGTAAGAAAGAAAATTAATGGTTCTTTTGCAAATCCTGTTGATGGATAAGTTTAATGAGGAATTAAGCAACGAAGAAAAAGTTGCTTGATTCCTTTTCTTTTACAATATTTTCTTCAAGTCTAATTCTAATTAAGAGATGACTAAAATTTCTATAACCATAAGCAGTACGTTCAATTTGTTTAATCTTACGGTTAACTCCTTCAAGACAACCATTAGAATAAGTTGAGCTAAAACCATCTAAGACAACATGTTCCTGAGTAAGATAGTCTTTATCGTAATATGGAGTAGTCCTATTAAGCTTGTCATACTTCATGAGATAAAGCTTCCAAGGAGACTTTAAGAGCCTATATTCACGGCCACTTTTATTAAATTGCTTCATGATTTGAACTCTAAAAATATTAAACGATCTAGTAAGCATTTGAACCATGTGAAAACGATCAATAACTATCTGAGCATTTGGAAATAATTCTCTAGCAACTAAGGGATAGTAACAATTAAGATCCATAGTTACTGTTTTAACCATTGCACGAGCTTTAGGGGTGAACTTGTAAAAATAGCGTAGAATATCAGGTTTGAAACGAGTTCTAAGAATTTGAACAACTTTGTGAGTATTACCATCAAGACAAATAAAGTGCAGTTTTTTACCTGTACCTCTGAATTCATCAAAAGCTAAGTGTCTAGGTAGATGATCAAAATCATCATAAAAGTTAGAAGAGCAGGATTCTAATACCCTTTGAACCGTGTTGACAGATACATTATGTTCTCTAGCTATGCTGGTCATTGAGCGATCTTCAGTGAGAGCAGAAAGTATTTTTCGCTTAGAAGTATAATGGCCATTATGCTTAAGGTTAGGGGAGTGGCAGTAAGGGCAATGCGGTTGAATAAGCTCAGCTAGATAGAGATTATGATATTTGCCGTTAATCCATTTTTTAAAATAATCAGAAAAAATAATATTAGGGTCTTCAATATTGAGAGAAAATTTAATACTCTCATTAAGAGAGGACATAGCAAAAACTCCAAGTAAACTTAATTGAATTAGTCGAAGAAGGATTTTTAAGTTAAGAGAGGCTATGTCCTCTTTTTTTACGCAATAAAAAATCCTGTCGATAGGATATCATAGATATTCATCAACAGGAAAAATTATACAGCCAAAATAGTAAAAGAAAAGCTTATTACCAAATTTATGGTAGTAAGCTTTTTTAGTTATCAATATTTTTTCCCGCTTTTAACGAAGTTAATAGTGTAGATAAATTAGATATGGCTATTTCAGTATTTTCAATTATAGCATCATAACTCTGTGTTCCATTTCTATAATCATAAATAACTTCTTTCATTTTTTCAGATATATTGGCAGTACTTTCAATTAATGCATCTAAAAGCATTTTGTTTGAAATGAAGAGTGCGTGATTATGTATCTTATTTGCTAATAGTTCTTCAAATGAATATTTACTACTAAATTCTGAAAAGTAAATAATTTGTGGGTCATTATATAGAAATTTAAATTCTGTTTGCCAAAAATTCGAAATTTTATCAGTAATAGGAAAGTCTTTAAACTCAGGTTTGATAGTTCCATTTTCGTCACAATAGAGCTGATCAGGAGTGTGAATGCTATTTGAAGCAAATTTGGTTTTGGAAGGAAGAAAAGGGCTTTTTAACCATTTGACTATTTCTTGGTGCAGGTTATCTTGTGAAAGCTCAGTTTTAAAATAATGATTATGAAGAACCTCAGTTATATAGCGAAAAATATTTGTCTCATCGAAATCTTGATAAAAATAATTTGAATTGACTTTAAATATTTCAGCCAATTTGCTGATAGTTGTTGATGCAGGTATCGATCGAGATGTTAATAAACGCATGATTGATTTAATTAATGGACATGGCACAGAGTTTGGCACATAATTTATAATTAATATGAAAGAAAAGCTATTGTATCAATACAATGGCTTTTTAACTATCGAGCTGGGAAGCAGCTTAAATCAAGCGGAAGCGATGTTTTTGACCAAAGGGGAATAGGATTAATTATGAACATTGAAGCAGTAATCGAATTTGTTAAAGCACAACTACAAAATGAAAAAACGGGACATGATTTTTACCATGGTCAACGCGTAGCGCATCTAGCCTTGAAAATGTATCTGGCGGATCATCCTGAAGCTAGTGAAACTAGTCGCATCAGCACTATTATCCAATGTGCGGGATATTTGCATGATACAATTGATGAAAAAGTATGTGCCGATCCAGAAGGCGTTTTAGCCAAAATCAAAGTATTATTGGCCGAAGTTGGCTTTGAAGATTTAGAAATCCAAGATATTATTTTTACTATGACTCACATGTCATTTTCGAAAAATATTGAACATCACTACCAACTGCCAATGAGTGGACAATATGTCCAGGATGCCGACCGGATTGAGAGCTTGGGTGCAATTGGTATTGCACGGGCTTTTACCTACGGTGGCAAACATGGCAATTTGATTTATGATCCAACAATCAAGCCAGCCGAATTAGTCAGCCATGATCAATATCGTGAGCATGAAGAAACTACGATCAATCACTTTTACGAAAAGCTGTTTAAGCTGGAAAAGTTGATGAATACCGCTGGTGGAAAAAAAGAAGCCCATGAACGGACAGAATATATGAAAGAGTTCGTAGCAAAATTCCTAGCAGAATGGAATGTTTAAGGGATATTTTGCCGGAGTGAAAATTATCATTAAGTCGAACGGTTTTTCTCTTGACCAATAGCTTAACTACTAGTAAAGTAAAACTAATTTATCGTTGCTTTGAAAATAGAAAAGGAGCTTTTGGATGTCAAATTGGGAAAATAAGTTTGCCAAAAAGGGGTTAACTTTTGACGATGTGTTGTTGATTCCGGCTGAAAGTCACGTGTTGCCTAACGAAGTTGATTTGAGTACTAAGTTAGCCGACAATTTGCAATTGCATATTCCCTTAATCAGTGCCGGCATGGATACTGTTACTGAAGGAGCAATGGGAATTGCCATGGCGCTTCAAGGTGGTCTTGGCGTAATCCACAAGAACATGTCGATTCAAGCACAAGCCAGTGAAGTTGCCAATGTTAAGAGCGTAGTTGTACCAGCTAGTGCTACTAAGGCAGCAGTTGATGCGGATAATCATTTATTGGTTGCAGCTGCCGTAGGCGTTACTAGCGATACGTTTGAAAGAGCTGAAGCTTTGCTTGAAGCTGGTGCAGATGCAATCGTGATCGATACTGCTCATGGTCACTCTGCTGGAGTTTTGCGCAAGATCAAGGAAATTCGCGATCACTTCCCAAAGCAAACTTTAATTGCTGGTAACGTTGCTACTGGGGATGCTACAAGAGCTTTGTTTGATGCTGGAGTTGATGTCGTTAAAGTAGGAATTGGACCTGGTTCAATTTGTACTACGAGAATCGTAGCTGGCGTTGGTGTTCCACAAATTACGGCAATTTATGATGCTGCTTCTGCTGCTCGTGAATACAATAAGCCAATTATTGCCGATGGTGGTATCAAGTACTCAGGCGATGTCGTTAAGGCGTTAGCTGCTGGTGGTAATGCCGTAATGCTTGGCAGTATGCTTTCAGGAACGACAGAAGCTCCTGGCCAACTATTCGAAGTTGCAGGCAAGAAGTACAAGGCATACCGCGGCATGGGGTCAGTTGGTGCGATGGCGCAAGCTCATGGTTCAAGCGACCGTTACTTCCAAGGTGGCGTTAACGAAGCTAACAAGTTGGTTCCAGAAGGAATTGAAGCCCGCGTTGAATACAAGGGCGATGTTTCTGACGTTATCTTCCAAATTGACGGCGGTTTGCGTTCAGGTATGGGGTACTGCGGAGCAGCTAACATTCCAGAATTAATTGAAAAGGCGCAATTTGTGCAAATTACTAATGCTGGTTTGCGCGAATCGCACCCACACGATGTACAAATTACTAAAGAAGCTCCAAATTATAAATAAAAATTAATAGGCTATATTGTGAACGATCTGAGAAGTTCGTTCTTTTTTTGTTTTTTCTCAGGCTAAGATTACTGATATAAAAAGGATTTACTCAGGTGTAAGAATATCATTTACAATAAAAATAAAAATTTTATTTGACTTTTAATTTTATCGGGAATATACTTGATAACAATTAAAAAGCAATAAAATTCTCATAAATGAGAGGAGTAATGACCATGAAGCTTACAAAAGTATTTAGCGTTGGCGCAGTTGCTCTTGTGTCAGCCTCAGTCTTAGCAGCCTGTGGTTCAAATAAGAGTGGCAGTTCTTCATCAAATGCTAAGCAAGTTGTTAATTGGATCGAAAATGCAGAAATCCCAACGATGGACCTTTCTAAGGCAACCGATGTTACGAGTATGAATCAACTTGGTAACGTCGAAGAAGGTTTATACCGTTTAGGCGAAAATGATAAAGTTGAAAATGCTTTGGCAACCAAGACCCAAGTTTCTAAAGATGGTAAGACTTGGACTTTCACCTTAAGAAAGTCTAAGTGGTCAGATGGTACGCCACTTACAGCTAAAGACTTTGTCTTCTCTTGGCGTCGTACAGTTAACCCTAAGACAGCTTCAGAATATGCCTACTTGTTCGAAGGCGTCCACAACGCTACGCAAATTTCTGCTGGTAAGGCTCCTGTTAACAGTTTAGGGGTTGAAGCACAAGGCGACTACAAGTTAGTTGTTCGTTTGGACAAGCGAATCCCATACTTCAAGCTGTTAATGGGCTTCCCACTATTTTTCCCACAACAAGAAAAAGCCGTCCAAAAATTCGGTTATAAGTACGGTACCGCTTCTAAATACATGGTTTACAACGGTCCATTCGTTCAAAAGGGCTGGACAGGCTCTAACCTTTCTTGGAAGTTAGTTAAGAACCCTAATTACTGGGACAAGTCAGCAGTTAAGTTGAAGGCGATTAACTACTCCGTCCAAAAGACGCCATCAACGGCTTACAACCTTTACCAATCAAACAAGCTTGATGCGGTTATGCTTGACTCACAACAAACTAAGAACTTAAAGAGCAACCCTGGCTACACTTTGAGAGATACGGCAGCCACCTTCTACTTACAATTCAATGAAAAGCGGAAGATGTTCCAAAACGCAGACTTGCGTAAAGCCATCTCAATGTCAATCAACCGTAAGGCTTTAGGGAATGCGCTTGGTGGTTCTAACACTCCAGCAACTAGCCTTACTGCCAAGGGCGTAGTTAACCACGGTGGTCAAGATTGGTCAGATGTGGTTGGCGACAAGGAATTTAACCAATACAATCCTGGCGAAGCTAAGAAGTACTTCCAAAAGGCACTTAAGGAATTAGGCGTCAAGAGCTTGTCCTTCTCAATCTTGTCAGACGATACCGATGCTGGTCAAAAGACGACCGAAACTTTGCAAAGTCAATTGGAAGAAAACCTTAGTGGCTTGAAGGTATCAGTTGCTAACGTACCATTTAAGACGAGATTGAACCGTTCAACCAATGGTAACTTTGATATCGTTGTTTCTGGTTGGTCTGCCGACTTTGCGGATCCAATTTCCTTCATCGACCTCTTTACTTCAAAGAATGCTAACAACAACGGTAAATGGTCAAATGCTAAGTTCGACCAATTAGTAGCTGATTCTAAGTCTACTGGTAACGAAACTCAACGTTGGAACGACTTGAAGGAAGCTGAAAAGATCTTGCTTAAGGAACAAGGTATTTCACCACTTTACTACAAGACTGAAGCATGGCTCGTTCGTCCTTCAATCAAGGGTATCGTCTACAATGGAGCTGGTTTGAACTATAACTTTAAGTCAGCTTACGTAGCTAAATAGCAAGAAGAAAAAGCAGTGATCGCTGCTTTTTCTTTTTATGAATGGTCGATAACTGACTAATAGTAAGAAATTTGCTATAATAACAAAAAACTTAAAACAAAAATGTAACATTAATACGAGGGAGCCGGATTTATGACAAAGTATCTATTAAAACGAATATTTTACATGATTCTCACTTTGTTTCTTGTGGCGACGATCACTTTCTTCTTGATGAAGTTCATGCCAGGTTCACCATATGCCAATGAAGAAAAATTGACCCCACAACAGATTCATATCATGAATGAACAATATGGCTTGAATAAACCATTAATTGTGCAATATTTGCTCTATCTAGGTGGGATGCTCCATGGCGACTTTGGGACTAGTTTCCAATACAGTAACCAACCAGTGTCTAGCTTGATAGCAGCGAGATTAGGGGCTTCCGTACAATTAGGATTGCAGGCATTGATTGTCGGCGTAATTTTGGGCGTAATTATTGGCTCAATTGCTGCCATGAAACAAGGAACCTGGGTTGATTCAACTGCCACGGTCATCGCCATTATCGGTAAGAGTGTACCTAACTTTGTTTTGGCGGTTTTATTGCAATACTACATTGGTTTAAAGCTAGGTTGGTTCTCAATTGCCGGTTGGGGTGATTTCTCCCAAACGATTTTGCCAACCATTGCCTTGTCAGTGGGGCCATTGGCGGAAACAGCGCGGTTTATTCGTACCAGCATGGTTGATACGCTCAGTAGCGACTACATTGAATTAGGTAAAGCTAAAGGTTTAAGTCGAATGGAAGTAATTCGCAAGCACGCAATGCGGAATTCCTTTATTCCGTTGGTTACTTTGATTGGACCTTATGCTGTGGCTTTGATGACCGGATCAATGGTAATTGAAAATATCTTCAACATTCCTGGTATTGGGGAACAGTTCGTTAAATCGATTTTGACCAATGACTACCCAACGATCATGGGGGTAACCATGGTTTACTGTATTGGCTTAGTGGTAATTTTATTGATTACTGATATTATTTATGGATTAATTGATCCAAGAATTAGATTAGCAGGAGGCGAAGCGTAAATGGATGAAAAAGACCTTAATTTAACCCCAGAAGATTTTGAACCATTACCAGAAGGCGCTGCGCAAGACAACGAAAAGATTTCTGGACCTTCGCTCTCTTTTGGACAAAATGTCTGGCTACGGTTTAAGCAGCGCAAGGCAGCAGTTATTTCTGCCGTTGTCATTATTTTGATGGTTTTGGTAGCTTTTGGCTCAACGCCTTTTATCAATAAGAGTACCTTGGTTAGATCGCATCCAGAATATGCTAACTTGCCAGCGAAAGTTCCTGGCCTTGATGCGATCAATGGCTTAAATGGCAAAATTAAGCAAAATGGTCAATGGGTTGATGCCTATGCCCAAAACAACGTTCCTAAGGATAAGTACTTTATTGCCGGAACTGACTATCTTGGCCGCTCGCTAGCTCAAAGAATTATCTATGGTACTAAAGTTTCGTTGATCGTTGCTTTGGTGGCAGCCTTCTTTGACCTTACGCTTGGGGTGTTTTACGGAATCGTTTCTGGTTGGAAAGGCGGTGGCGTAGACAACGTCCTGCAGCGAATCATTGAAATCATTTCTTCCGTACCAAACTTGATTATCGTAGTTTTGATGTTAGTGGTTTTGCACCCAGGAATTACTTCAATTATTTTAGCGATCGCCATCTCCAGTTGGACAACGATGGCACGGCAGGTACGGGCAGAAACGCTTAGTTTAAAAAATGAAGAATACGTTTTGGCGGCTCGTTCACTTGGTGAATCAGGCTGGAAAATTGCGTGGAAGCACTTGGTGCCAAATCTTTCCAGCATCATTATTATTCAAACGATGTATACGATCCCTTCGGCAATCTTCTTTGAAGCTTTCTTAAGTTTCATCGGAATCGGAATTACTGCACCAGAAACCTCGCTTGGGGTATTGCTTAACGAAGGGCAAAAGAACTTCCAATTCTTGCCATATCAAATGTGGTATCCAGCCATCGTTTTGTGTATTTTAATGATTGCCTTTAACTTATTGGGCGATGGTCTCCGTGATGCCTTTGACCCTAGAGGACAGAAATAGAAAGGAAGACTTACATGCCAGAGAGAATTTTAGATGTAAAAAATTTAAAAATTGACTTTCATACTTATGCTGGTGAAGTTAAAGCCATCCGTGACGTTTCTTTCCATTTGAATCAAGGCGAGACTTTAGCTATTGTCGGCGAATCCGGTTCAGGTAAGTCGGTTACTACAAGATCCATTATTGGTTTATTAGCCAAAAACGCCAAGGTAATGGGTGGCGAGATTAATTTTCATGGTAAAAATCTGCTTAGCTTGTCAGAAAAAGAATGGCAAAAGATTCGTGGTAATGAGATTGCGATGATTTTCCAGGATCCGATGACTTCGCTCGACCCAACAATGAAAATTGGCCAACAGATTGCAGAGCCGTTGATTAAGCACAAGGGCGTTTCCAAAAAGGAAGCTTGGAAAAAGGCTTTGGAAATGATGAAGGCAGTAGGGATTCCGAATGCGGAAGAAAGAATTAATCAATATCCGCATCAATTCTCTGGTGGGATGCGCCAACGGATTGTCATTGCGATTGCCTTGATCTGTGAACCGGAAATTTTACTTGCGGATGAGCCAACTACAGCCTTAGACGTAACCGTACAAGCAGAAATCTTGGACTTGATGAAAGATTTACAAAAGCGGGTAAAGACTTCGATTATCTTTATTACGCACGATTTAGGCGTGGTTGCGGGCATGGCTGATCGCGTTGCCGTAATGTATGCCGGAGAGTTTTTGGAATATGGTACGGTTGACGATATTTTCTATAATCCACAACACCCGTATACATGGGGCTTGATTAATTCGATGCCAACCTTGGAAAGCGAAAAGCTTGAAGCAATTCCGGGAACGCCTCCAGACTTGCTGGATCCACCTAAAGGCGACCCGTTTGCACCACGTAATGCCTATGCGATGCGCATTGATGTCGAACGCAAGCCACCATTTTTCCAAGTTTCGCCAACACATTTTGCGGCCACTTGGCTGCTCGCACCGGGAGCACCAGAAGTAGAGCCACCATTGGAAATTCAACGCCGGTGGAAGAAGTTTAAAGCAATGCAAGCATCAGCGGATAAGGGGGAATAAGATGACTGAAAAGAAGGCACTTTTGCAAGTTAAGCATTTGAAGCAATACTTTAAAAATGGACGTCATACCACCAAAGCCGTCGATGATGTAAGCTTTGATATTTATGAAGGTGAAACTTTTGGTTTGGTAGGCGAATCCGGTTCGGGTAAGACGACGACTGGAAGATCAATTTTGCAATTGTATCATCCAACCTCGGGTGAAATTTTATTCGATGGTCAAGATGTCGCTAAATTAAAATCTCGCTCAGACCAATTGGCTTTCCGCCGTCAAGCGCAGATGATCTTCCAAGATCCGTATGCTTCTTTGAATCCAAGAATGACAGTTGAGGACATTATTGCGGAAGGTCTCGACATCCATGGCCTAGTTAAGGATAAGGACGAGCGCCGAAAGCGGGTTGAAGAATTGCTGGAAACAGTGGGACTTAATAAAAACCATGCTAGTCGGTTCCCTCATGAATTCTCAGGTGGTCAGCGCCAAAGAATTGGAATTGCGCGTGCACTAGCCGTTAAACCAAAATTTATCGTAGCCGATGAACCAATTTCAGCCTTGGATGTTTCGATTCAAGCTCAGGTGGTCAACTTGATGATTGAATTGCAAAAAAAGCGGGGCTTAACTTACTTATTTATCGCGCATGACCTATCAATGGTAAAATTTATTTCAGATCGAATTGGCGTAATGCACTTCGGCAAGTTGCTAGAAGTAGGACCAGCTGATGAAGTCTATGATCATCCCTTGCATGATTATACGAAGAGCTTGATTTCAGCAGTCCCAATTCCTGATCCAGAAATTGAACGCAGTCGTAAACGTTTGACTTATGATGCCAACAAAGAAGAATTTGATGGTAAAAAGCGGACGATGCATGAAATTCGTCCAGGTCATTTTGTTCGTTGTGCAGACGACGAAGTGGCTCATTACGAAGCGGTTGCGCAAAGTTACGAATAGACGAGGTAAGTATGGCACATCAATTATCATTAGATGAAATTAAACAATTTAAGAAAGATTATGCTGGTCAAGCACAAAATCACGTGGCTGAATTAGCAGTAGTTACCAATGGCGTGCAAAAAGCCAGCTACAATACTGCAGCTGTTGATCGCTTGAATCGTACTTTTTCAATTGAAATTCCCACTGACAATGTGACGGATCAAAAGCAATCAGGCCGCTGCTGGTTGTTTGCAGCGTTAAACGTATTGCGTCATGAATTTGCTAAGAAGTATCAAGCTAAGAATTTTTTATTTTCACAAAGCTACTTGTTTTTCTGGGATCGAATTGAAAGAGCAAATATTTTCTTTGATCGGATCTTGGAAACGGCTGATGAACCGCTTGATGATCGGTTAGTGCAAAGCTACTTGCGGGCACCCGACACTGATGGTGGTCAATGGCATATGGCAGTTTCGCTGATCAGAAAGTATGGCTTAGTACCTGCTTATGCCCAATCTGAAAGCTTTACTGCTAATAATACCGCAGCCTTTAACCAAGCTTTGAACATGAAATTGCGCGAAGATGCCTTAGTTTTGCGCGAATTAAGTCAAAAAGGCGACCATGATGCAGTTGAAGCCAAGCGTCAAGCCTTCTTGAGTGAAGTCTACCGGATGGCAGTAATCGCCTTTGGTCAGCCAGTTGAAAAATTCGACTTGGAATACAAAGACGATAATGGTCAATATCAACTCAAGCAGGATTTAACACCACTTGATTTCTTCCATGAATACTTTACTGATGATCTTGATGATTATGTAGTCGTATTTAATGCACCTGATCACGAATTCAATCATCTTTATGGCTTGCCATTTGAAGACAATGTCGTTGGTGGCGTACCAGTGCAGTTCTTAAATGCTAAAATCGATGTCTTAAAACAAGCCGCCATTGAACAGTTGAAGGCTGGTGAAACGTTGTGGTTTGGCTGTGACGTTGGCAAGGCTAGCGATCGTCAAGCAGGAATCTTAGCTGCTGATTTGTATCAAACGGATACGATTTTGGGTATTGAAACTAAATTAGATAAAAAAGCTCGCTTGTTGACGGGGGCTAGTGGCTCAACTCATGCCATGACTTTGGTGGGGGTTGATGTAGTTGCTGGTAAGCCACGTCAATGGAAAGTTGAAAATTCTTGGGGCACTAAGGTCGGCAAGAATGGTTACTTTGTAATGGACGACAAGTGGTTCGACGAATATTTATTTAAAGTAGTGGTTAAGAAGCAATACTTGCCAGCAGAACTGGTTAAGCTTGCCGAAGGCGCAGCTACGCCAATCAAGCCATGGGATTCAATGGCATAAAAATAGTAAGCAAAAAGGCTCGAAGGATCTACCTTCGAGCCTTTTAGTTTAGAGAATTATGTAAACTGATTACTTATAGGACTTCTTGCATTTAGATATAAGTTAATCAATTGAATTGACCCATCACTATTATTAACATTAGTAAAGCAATAGTTCAATACATCATCATGATACTGTTGATACGCTTAGAATGCAACTTCCTTGACCGATTTTTCTTTACTTGTACCATTTTTTTCACTAAAATCAAACATAACGAATAAGAAGGTTAAAAGTTATGGTATATTTTCAAAAAATGACGCCGGAAGGCTATCGACAAATTGAAGCAGAAATTGCTAAGTTGAAGCAAGATCGTCCTCGTAGAATCAAAATTTTGCAGGCTGCTAGAGCTTTGGGCGACTTATCAGAAAATACAGAGTATACAGAAGCTAAGCGCGATTTAGGCCATTTGCAGAGCCGTATTCGTTATCTAGAAAAGCAATTAAAATATGCAGAAATCGTTGAAAAACAAGATGATGGGTTAGTTAATCTCGGCAAAAGCGTTGAATTGCGCTTTGATGATGACGATGAAGTGGAAACTTATCAAGTCGTTGGGCGGATGGAAGCAGATTTGGCATTAGGCAAAGTGTCATTTGATTCGCCACTTGGACAAGCAATTATGAAACAAGCTGCTGGAACTACGGTTACAGTAGAGGCGCCAGCAGGCAATTATCAAGTTACGATTGTTGCAGTTAAGTAACGCCAGCGTGGATTTTGTAAAGGATTCTTATTTTTTAAATGACTAACTCTGTTATAATATAGCTTATAAGTAAAGATAGGGGTGGAAATGTGAATACACCTAATTCGAGAGAAGGTAACTTGATTCGGTTCGTCGTGTATTGTATTGCCTATGTTATGGCAGCTGGCGTGGTCGAATTAGTAAGCCAGAAGACACCGCTTCGAGTTTGGGACTTAATTTTATATGCATTAGTAACAACAATGGTTTTGTTGTTCTATGTTTATCGCTTTAATCGCGAGCAGCGCTTCTTTGAGCGAGTAGCTACCTTACCGGTCCTAGGTGACTTTGGTTTGACGGTCGGCTTAACGCTAGCGACTATCGCCAGTAGAATTTTGGTGATGTATTTCCAGACTTTAGGTAAGGTTCCTAGCTACGGTTTTCAGGCTAGCTTTGTTAAACATGAAAGTACGGGATTGTTTTGGTTTTTAATGTTGGCAGAAGGGATTGTATTACCAATTCTGCAGCAGTACCTTACTACCGGTTTTTTGTTTAACTATTTATTTAGAGATAATAATCGAACTGTTGCCTTGATTGGCATCGTTTGTTCAGGAATTTTGTTTAGTTTATTGAATTTCCAGCATTCGTTGATTTTGCTAGTAATTGAGGCAGCTTACGGGATGTTTTTCGCATGGTCTTACATGTATACTCAGACTTTGCGGATGCCAATTTATTTGGCGATTTTGAGCGGTGTTTTGATCGTGGTAATGATGTAAATATAGACAAAGTAAAAGGAGCCATCTGAATGATGACTCCTTTTTTAATAAGCGGATAGCGTGAATCGAACCCGCATCTTCAGCTTGGGAAGCTGACGTTCTACCATTTAACTATACCCGCGCTATGTTTACTATTTTATCATGTTTGTGGGATGAAAGCGAATAAATTTTTGAGGTTAGAGCAATCATTTGCTTGTTACTTTGGTAGCTGTCAACTGAATCTGACTGCGATCAATTAATGAAGTAAAATTCTGAAATAGCCACCGGCGCAACTCATTAGGTTCGATCACAAGAGGCATGCGTTGATGAATTGGTGCCATCGTTTTATTAGGAGCGGTAGTCACCATCGAAAAACGATCTTGATCATAGATTCCAGCAACTAGCGTTAATGGCTCATGTTCATTATAAAATTGATATTGCTGACGGTAGTAACGACCGTTGGCTTTTTTAATTCGTTCAGGACCATATTCATAAAAAGACTGACACACAATTAAGCAGCGTTGGCGCTTAAATGAATGATCCCAAAGCGAAGGCTTGGCCTCATAGAAACGTTCGATCCGCGCATTGAACAATAATTTTTTGGCATCAACTGGACTAGGATAGCCCCAGGTTTTATCCACCAATTGTAATTTTTCATGGTCATACAGCAGAACGGGTGCTGTATGACCTGGAAAAATATCATGGCTAGAAAAATCCTGCTCATAATCAACAAGTGGTAAGGCTAATTCTGTTTGTAAATATTTTTTGAGCAAAGAATAAGTTGGCAGAGTAAATTGATTACACATCACAAGTCCCCCATAAAAACGGTCTCTTTGTTTAATAATAAAGGTTTTTTTGTTAAAATGAAAACAATAACATAAGATCGATAAAATGATGAAAAAGAAAGCGAGAGATTGATTATGGCAAAGGAAATTTTGCTTACCGGAGACCGTCCTACCGGAAAACTTCATATTGGACATTACATCGGTTCGTTGAAGAATCGAGTTAAACTACAAGATTCAGGCAACTACGATCCTTATATCATGATTGCGGATACCCAAGCTTTAACTGATAATGCCCGCAATCCTGAAAAAATTCGCAATTCATTGGTCCAAGTAGCTCTTGACTATTTAGCTGTAGGAATTGATCCTGAAAAGTCCACCATTTTTGTGCAATCCCAAATTCCAGCTTTGTTCGAATTGACTGCTTACTACATGGACCTGGTATCAGTAGCGCGACTTGAAAGAAATCCAACGGTTAAAGCAGAAATCCAACAAAAGGATTTCAAGGATTCTATTCCTGTTGGCTTTTTAAATTATCCTGTTTCTCAAGCTGCAGATATTACGGCCTTTAAGGCTACTGTTGTTCCAGTAGGTGATGATCAAGAGCCAATGCTTGAACAAACCCGGGAAATCGTTCGTTCATTTAACCGCATCTATGGCAAAGAAGTTCTTGTTGAACCAAAAGGTTACTTCCCAGCTAAGGGTCATGGCCGGCTTCCAGGTCTTGATGGCAATGCGAAGATGTCCAAATCCCTAGGAAATGCCATTTACCTTGCAGACGATGCAGAAACGGTTAAGAAAAAGGTTATGTCAATGTACACTGACCCAAACCACATTCATGTGGAAGATCCTGGTCAAGTTGAAGGCAATATGGTCTTTACCTACTTAGATGTCTTTGATCCAGATAAGGATAAAGTAGCAGAACTTAAAGCTGCTTACCAAAAGGGTGGTTTAGGCGATGTAAAGATCAAACGTTACTTGAACCAAGTTTTGGAAGCCGAATTAGCCCCAATCCGCGAACGTCGTGAAAAATTTGCCCAAGATTTAGACAGCGTTTATGAAATGTTGCTTGAAGGCTCAAAGAAAGCTAACGAAACTGCCAATGCCACTTTAAATGAAGTAAGAGCTGCGATTGGTTTGAATTATTTCGATAGATAAAACGAGAGGATAATAATATGCGTGATCGGATACCTTGGAAACAATACTTTATGATGCAAGCATTGGTTATTGCCCAACGTTCGACTTGTAACCGTGCTTTAGTAGGGAGCGTTTTGGTCAAAGATAATCGTATTATTGGTACTGGCTACAACGGCGCAGTTACTGGCCAGCCTCACTGTGATGAAGTTGGACACCAAATGGTTGATGGTCACTGCGTAAGAACGATTCACTCCGAGATCAACTCCTTAACGCAATGTGCTAAAAACGGGGTTTCAACTAGCAATACGGAAATCTATGTAACGCATTTTCCTTGTTACAATTGCACCAAAGCTTTAATTCAATCCGGCGTTAAGCGGATCAACTATTACTTTAATTATCGTGATAATCCTTTGGCAATTAAGCTATTGCAAGATTGTGGAGTAGAATATGAGCAAATCAAAATTGATCGAAAATATGTTGAACAGTTGTCGCGCAAGCTTGAAGACGATGAGGGTCAAGTTAACTAGTATTTTGGCTTTAGTGGCGATGTTTGTGATGACGACTGGTTTTGTCCAGCCATATGTTGACGACCAAGCTAAAATATTAGAACCAGTCACTAAAGACTTAATCTTATCTAAAAACAACCGCTACTTGCAGACTAAGGAACAACCACAAATTAGCGTAATTACGGTCAAACGATTGGATAAGTTGACGCCACCGAAGTTGAATTCATATAAGCGGACAGCTTTTATCGTGGTTGGTAAAAAAGGCAAAAAGCAAAATGTTCAAATCTATTCTAGCAAGGATTTGCATGGGGCTTTTACAGCTGATTCACGGATGAACATTATTAGAGCAGCTGCTGATACGTTGCGCAGTCCTAATAAAGCTACTTTCAATGAAGGGATTAGATTCGTCTTTCGGGCTTGTGCCACAAAGATTGATCAAGAGTATCAATATACTTTGGACAAATATGATCTTTCAAATGATGAGTTGAATCAGATCAGTCATCCGCGCCGCGTAGCCTTACCAGTTGCTTTTGGTATTGCCGTGATTGTGATGGGACTTGCTTATCTATTCCGGACGGTTAGGGCAAAGCAAGAAAATTCTAAAGATTAGGTAAAAGGGTTTGACGTAGCCAATATAAGAGTTTAAACTCAAAGAGAAAATTAAATATCGCAAATGAACTGTTAGGTGAGACTCCTACGTGAACACACGCTATCGCCCAGAAACATCTAGAGATGCCAACGGGTTAAATAGGTGCCGTCGACTTAAGGCGGCATCCAGATAGCTAGCATGTGCTTACGTCACGTAGTGTTAAAACTGAACGACGAGTACAACAAGCCTTGTTTGGCATAAAACCACCTTTGTGCAGTTTCCTGTACAGGTGGTTTTTTAAGTTTGTTTGCCTAGAAACATCGAAGCTAGGGGGGATTTGCATGTTGAATGTAAGAACAAAACAAAACAGCACCGTAAATTTACGGTTAGTTCAAGCCATCGCTAAGGAAACCAGAGGTGAAACTTTGGCGAGGCTTCATGCAAGTGCAGATGGGTTATCTAGTAAACAAGCGTCCATTAATCGCGAAGAATATGGCGCTAATGAAATTGCTTCAAACCGCCATGATTCAAGAATTCGTTTTTTAATTGAAGCTTTCTTAAATCCGTTTACTATCGTGTTGTTGCTACTGGCAACAATCTCGCTATGTACTGACTATCTTTTTGTACCAAGTAGCCAAAAAGATTTAAGTACGGTTATTATTATGCTAGTAATGGTCATTATTTCGGGTTTGACCAGCTATATTCAAAACGTTCACACTTCAAATGCTGTCGAAGCACTTTTGGGTTTGGTTTCAGTAACGACTAATATTCGGCGTGATGGAGAAAACCAAGAATTGCCAACTACTGAGGTAGTTGTAGGCGATATTATCAATTTAGCTGCTGGGGACATGGTGCCAGCTGATATGAGATTGTTGCAGAGTAAGGACTTGTTCTGCTCTTCAAGTTCGCTCAATGGTGAATCTAATCCGGTAGAAAAGGTAGCTACTAAGTTTCCACGAATTGGCAGGGATAACGATTATCTTGACTACCCAAATATCTTATATGAGGGCACGACGATCGTTTCTGGTTCAGGTCAAGGTGTTGTTTTTGCGACGGGCAATCGCACGATTTTTGGTAAGTTGGCACAAGACATTTCCAAGAATAAGATTAAAGAAACTGCATTTGACGTTGGCATTAAAGATATCTCTAAATTGTTGCTTACAATGACGGCTATCATTGCGCCATTAGTATTTATCATTAATGGTTTAACTAAAGGCAGTTGGCTTGATGCGTTAATTTTCGCAATTGCAACTGCAGTTGGTTTGACCCCAGAAATGTTGCCAGTAATTGTGACTTCCAATTTGGTTAAGGGTTCTGTTGAAATGTCCAAGCACGGCACGATCGTAAAAAAGATGAATGCGATTCAGAATTTTGGCTCTGCAGATATTCTTTGTACTGATAAAACTGGAACTTTGACCCAAGACAAAGTAGTGCTTGAACGGCATTACGACCTGGAAATGCAAGAAAATAAGCGCGTTTTGGAATTATCCTACTTGAATTCTTACTACCAAACGGGGATGAAGGATCTAATTGATACGGCGGTAATTGATGCTGCTGGGGATGAATTGGATATTTCTGAAATTCAACGAGACTACAATAAGATTGATGAAATTCCATTTGACTTTAGTCGGCGACGCATGAGCGTAGTTGTCGCCAATTCAGATCGACAACATGGTGAACACTTGTTGGTAACTAAAGGTGCAGCCGAAGAAATGTTGGCTATTTCCACCCATATTGAAAAGCAAGGGCAAGTGTTGCCACTTACTGATGAGCGTAAGCATGAGATTCTCGAAAATATCAATGATATGAACGAAGATGGCTTGCGGGTAATTTTGATCGGGTATAAGAAGAGTCCTGCTCCTGTTGGTGAATTTTCGGTTAAAGATGAAAGTGATATGATTCTGGCCGGATACTTAGCATTCTTGGATCCACCAAAAGAAAGTGCTCGGGAAGCTTTGGCCAATTTGAAACGAGATGGAATCACGGTTAAGATTCTGACTGGCGATAATGAAGCAGTTACGCGTGCAATTGGCTTACAAGTGGGTTTGAATGTCGATACGGTTTATGAAGGTAGCGATCTGATTGATAAGAGCGATGACGAATTGAAGGAAATGGTTGAAGAATGCAATATTTTCGTCAAGTTATCGCCTGAATTGAAGACAAAGATTATTGAAATTTTGAAGGCCAATGGTCATACAGTCGCTTATATGGGTGATGGTATCAATGATGCACCCGCAATGAAAACAGCAGATGTTTCAATTTCAGTTGATACAGCGGTTGATATTGCTAAGGAATCAGCCGATATTATCCTGTTGCATAAAGATCTTAATGTCTTAGAAAAAGGTGTTTTGATCGGACGTAAGATCTTTGGTAATACGATGAAGTACATTAAGATCATGCTTTCTTCAAACTTCGGTAATATTTTATCGATTTTGATTGCCTCATCGTTTTTGCCATTTTTGCCAATGTTACCATTGCAACTACTGATTGTTGATTTGCTTTATGGTACTAGCTGCTTGTCATTGCCATTTGATGAAATGTCTGAAGCTTATTTGGAACAGCCCCGGACTTGGTCGACTAAGAAATTACCCAAGTTTATGTTCTTCTTTGGTCCAACTTCATCGGTCTTCGACATCCTTACTTTTGCCATCCTCTTCTTTGTGATTTGTCCACATCTAGTAGGTGGCGATTATGCAAGTTTGTCGCTTGCCCAAAAGGCAATCTTTGTGACTATCTTCCATACTGGCTGGTTCATTGAAAGTTTGTGGACACAGGAAATGGTTATTCATGCTTTGCGCGATAAGGCTTTGCCATTTATCAAGCAACGGGCTACTTGGTCAGTTATGATGGCAACTTTTGGCGCCGGCGTAATTGGAACTTTGTTGCCATTTTCAGGATTAAAGCAAGCGTTAGACTTTGGCAAGATGCCAATTGATTTTATCTGGATTGTCTTTGGGCTGTTGGTACTATACATTTTGTTGACAACGGCAGTTAAGCAAATATATTTAAGAAAAGAAAAGTTTTTGATTTAAGAATAAAATATTAAAAAACCAGAAGGTCTGTATCAAAAAGCAGGCCTTCTGGTTTTTTGCTTGTCTTTGCTAGCCTATCAAGTTTCTAATGGTGTATTATAGTAGATAAAGTAAATTCATTAAGGAGAATTTTATGGCTGATAAAAAAACTTTTTACATTACAACCCCGATCTATTATCCCTCTGGTAAATTAACAATTGGGAATGCTTATACTAGCGTTGCAGCCGACTCCATGGCTCGTTACAAGCGTAGTCAAGGCTACGATACCTTCTTTTTGACAGGTGACGATGAACATGGCTTGAAGATTGAACAAAAAGCTGAAGAACAAGGCATTAAGCCACAAGAATATGTGGATAAGATGGCTGCTTCATACAAAGAATTGTGGAAGTTATTGGATATTTCTTACGATAAATTTATCCGTACAACTGATAAGGAACACGTTGAAGCTGTACAAAAGATTTTTGAGCAATTGCTTAAGCAAGACGATATTTATCTTGGTGAATATACCGGTTGGTATTCAGTTGAAGATGAAGAGTACTTTACTGAATCACAGCTTGCGGAAGTATATAAGGATGATGCTGGCAATGTGATTGGTGGTAAGGCACCATCAGGACATGAAGTTCGTTTAGTTAAGGAACCTTCATATTTCTTTAGAATGAGTAAATATGCTGATCGCTTGGTGGAATACTACAAAGCACACCCAGGATTTATCTTGCCTCATTCTCGTGAAAAGGAAATGATCAATAACTTCATCAAGCCTGGTCTTGAAGACCTTTCAGTAACACGGACAACGATTGACTGGGGTATTCCTGTTCCTAGCGATCCTAAGCACGTAGTCTATGTTTGGATTGATGCTTTATCTAACTATATTACCGCCTTGGGTTATGGTTCAGATAACGATGAACTTTTCAAGAAATACTGGCCTGCTGACGTTCATTTGGTTGGTAAAGAAATCGTTCGTTTCCACACCATTTATTGGCCAATAATGTTGATGGCTTTAGGCTTGCCACTTCCTAAGCAAATTTTTGGTCATGGCTGGGTATTGATGAAAGACGGCAAGATGTCGAAGTCTAAGGGCAACGCCGTTTATCCTGAAATGATCGTTAACCGCTATGGCTTAGATGCGCTTCGCTATTACTTGATGCGGGCAATTCCATTTGGTGCTGATGGTATTTTCACACCAGAAGACTTCGTGGAACGCGTTAACTTTGATTTGGCTAACGACCTTGGTAACTTGCTTAACCGAACAGTATCAATGATCAATCAATATCAAAATGGCCACGTTGCTGCTGTTAGCCAAGAACAAGATGAACTTGGCCTTGATTTACAAGCAGTAGCTAAAGAAACGATTGCCAGCTATCAAAAGCAAATGGACGAGCTTCATTTCTCTCAAGCACTTGATAGCATCTGGAAGTTGATTAGTCGTGCTAACAAATATATCGATGAAACTACTCCTTGGGTGTTAAATAAGGAAGGCAAGACTGCAGAATTATCTCGGGTAATGACTAACTTAGCTGAAAGCTTGCGGTTAGTAGCAGTTTTGATTTCTCCAATTATGACTCAAAGTCCGCTTAAGATGTTTAAGCAATTAGGTCTTGACTGGAATGATGATAGTCAAAAGGTACTTGATTTTGGTGCTTATGGCTGGGAAAATCGCGTAACCGAAAAGCCTGAACCAATCTTCCCTAGATTGAAGAACGATGAAGAAGTCAAGTACATCAAAGAAGAAATGAAGAAAGCTAAGCCCAAGAAACAAACTCGTAGTGAACAGAAGAAACAAGAAAACTTCATTACGATTGATGATTTTGACAAAGTTAAAATTCAAGTTGCTCAAGTCTTGGAAGTTGAACCAGTTAAAGGTTCAAGCAAGTTATTGCGCTTTGAATTGGACTTTGGCAATGGTCAGAAACGGCAAATTCTTTCCGGAATCAGAAAATTCTATCCTGATGAAAGTCAATTGTTAAACAAGAAGGTCTTGGCAGTAACCAACTTGAAGCCTCGTAAGATGTTGGGCCTAGAAAGCCAAGGTATGTTGCTTTCTAGCGAAAAGGATAGCAAAGTGAAGTTGGCAATCGTTGGCGATGAACATGAAGTTGGAGCGGAATTAGGCTAGATGGAGTTAATTGACAACCATACTCATTTAAATGACACGCCTTTTCGTGGTAAGGAACAGCTCTATTTGGAACGCGCTAAGGGCTTGGGCGTAAACAAGTTGATTTGTGTAGGTCAAGATCCTGAATTCAATGAGCGAGCAGTTGAGCTGGCTAATGAATTTGATAACGTCTACGCTATGGTGGGCTATTGTCCTGATGTTGCCAAGGATTATGATGAACAAGCAGAAGCTACTTTAATTGCGCAATTGCACGAAAAGAAAGTAGTAGCGCTAGGCGAGATTGGTCTTGATTATTATTGGGATGAATCGCCACGCGATCTGCAACAACAAGTTTTTGCTCGCCAAATTGAAGTGGCTCATGAATTACAATTGCCAGTAAACATCCACACGCGGGATGCTTTTGAAGATTGCTATAATATTTTGCGTCAAAGCAATCTTGAATACGGTGCAATTTTGCACAATTTTAACGGCGATCCTGAATGGCTGGAAAAATTTATGGCTTTAAATATCAATTTTTCATATTCAGGCGTGGTATCTTTTACCAAGGCTGTTGATGTTCATGCTTCAGCTAAGCTAGTGCCACTTGATCGCTTGCTAGTTGAAACTGATGCGCCGTATTTGACGCCTAAGCCGTATCGTGGCAAGCAAAATGAACCTGCTTATGTGCACTATGTGGCACAGGCAATTGCGGATTTGCGTGAAATTTCGCTTGAAGAAGTAGCGGCTGCCACTTATGCGAATACAGTGAGGGTGTATGGGCTTGAATAAAAAGAATTTTAATGCAGTTGTAGTTGTAGAAGGTAAAGATGATACCATTCGCTTACGTCAATTTTTTCCTGGAATTGAAACTTTAGAAACCAATGGTTCAGCTGTATCTGAAGCGTTTTTAGCTAAAGTAAAGCAATTGAGTCAAACTAGAGAAATCATTATTTTCACCGATCCTGATTTTAATGGCGAGCGCATTAGACGTCTGGTAACTGAAGCGGTCCCAACTGCCAAGCAAGCATTTATCACGCGTAAAGAAGGCGAACCCCATAAAACTGGTAGCTTAGGCGTTGAACATGCTTCGAAAGAGGCGATTGAACGTGCATTGAGCGATTTGCATGAACAAAAGCGTACTAGCGATTTAACTAGTGAAGCATACCAAGCTTTGGGGTTAGCTGGGGGACAATGCGCCCGTAAGTTGCGCGAACAAGTTGGAATTGAACTAGGTATTGGTTATGGCAATTCTCAAACTTTTTATAAGAGATTGCAGACTTTTGGTATTTCGCTTGCTCAATTGACGCAAGCAGTTGAGGGGGTTAAGCATGAACAGCACGATCGCAATTGATAATCCCGTAAGAACGCAGGCGATTGTTAATCGTTATTTTGTCAAAGCTAAGAAAAATCTTGGGCAGAACTTCTTAGTTGATCATCAAGCAGTAATGGGCATAATTGAGGCAGCAGAAATTGAAGCTGGTGATCAAGTAATCGAAATTGGACCAGGCATTGGGTCGCTGACAGAGCAACTGCTATTGGCTGGAGCTAAGGTATTTGCTTATGAAGTCGATGATTCTTTGCCAGAAATTTTAGATAATGAATTACCGGCTAAAATTGCAGGCGAAGATCTAGCTAGTCGCTTTAAGTTGTTATTAAAGGACATTTTACAGGCTGATTTTAAAGCGGACATCGGTGACTTCTTTGATTTTTCGCAGCCAATCAAAGTTGTAGCCAATCTGCCTTACTACATTACGACACCAATTATTTTTAGCTTGGCTAATTCTGATTTGAATTTTGTCTCATTAACCTTAATGATGCAAAAGGAAGTTGCTGAAAGATTGGAAGCTCAACCTAATAGCAAGGATTATGGTCCCTTAACGATTGCCGTACAGACGCAGATGGCAGTTAAGCTAGCGCTGACGGTTGACCATAGTTCGTTTATGCCGGCACCCAAAGTTGATTCAAGCGTAGTGGTGTTGCGTCCGCTTGCTAAGAAAATAGCTGTCGGAGATGTGAAACACTTCAACAGAGTGGTTAAAATGTGTTTTGCACAAAGACGGAAAACGCTCAACAATAATTTAAAAAATCTAATTTCAGATTCAGATAGAAGAGCTAAAATTATTGCGGAATTAGGCTTAAAGCCACAGGCTAGACCGGAAAATGTAACAATTGAACAATTCGTAGAGTTGGCAAAACTAATAACAGCATAAATATTTTCTCATGAAACATATTGCTATATAGGCTAATTTGTGATAAAATGCTCCTTAAAGGAGTTGTTTTAATGCCAACATCAATTACTACAATTAAGCATAAGCTGGATTCTCACTTGGGTGATTCAATTACCGTTGTAGCTCAAGCGGGGCGTAAGAAAATTACAAAACGCCGTGGAATTTTGAGAGAAACTTTCCCAGCAGTGTTTGTAGTTGAATTAGATCAAGATCAAAATAACTTTGAGCACGTTTCTTATAGCTATACTGATTTGCTTACTAAGAATATTGCTTTAGAATTTGACGATGACCAAGAAGCGGTAGAAGCATAAAAAATTTTCACTAACATTTTTTACAAATGTTAGTGCTTTTTTTTTGCATTTAGAGTATAGTTATTAAGACAAATTACAAACATTAGGAAGGAAATAATATGAAACGTTCAGAAAGACTAGTAGACATGACCAAGTATTTAATGGAACGGCCACATACTTTAATCTCATTGCCGTTTTTTGCTCAACGCTATGATGCTGCTAAATCATCAATTTCCGAAGATTTAGCAATTTTGAAGCACACGCTTGCCACTAATCAAGACGGTATTCTTGAAACTGTAGCTGGAGCAGCTGGCGGGGTGCGCTATATCCCTTATATCGGTAAGGGTCATGCAGAAGAGTATCTGGGCGATTTGGCTTCTAGAATTGAAGATCCTAACCGAATTTTGCCAGGTGGATTCGTTTACCTTTCAGACGTATTAAGCAATTCTCAGGACTTGCAATGGATTGGCCGCTTAATTGCTACCCGCTATGCTTATTCAGATATTGATGTCGTAATGACAGTTGAAACTAAGGGGATTTCACTTGCCCAATCAGTTGCACGTTACTTGAACGTTCCATTTGTAACTGCCCGTAAACGTTCAAAGGTGACTGAAGGTGCGACTGTTTCTGTTAACTATATTTCATCTTCATTGGATCGCGTGGCTAAGATGGAATTGCCAACCAGAGCTTTGAAGAAAAACTCTAATGTCTTAGTAGTCGATGATTTTATGAAGGGTGGCGGTACTTTAACCGGTATGGAAGAACTTGCTCGCGAGTTCGACTCAACAGTTGCAGGTATTTGCGTACTTTGTGAAGCTGATTTTGACAAAGAAAAATTGGTTGAAGACTACCTATCATTAGTGAAGATTAGTAAGATCGATACTCAAAAACGAATTATTTTAGCAGAACCAGGCAACTTCTTAACAGAAACTGATTTTAGTCAATTATAAAAATGGTATACTAGGAGCTAAGATTGATTTAAAAGAGGTTATTAACTGTGAAGAAATTTGTTGTGATCCTTGCTGCTGGTAAGGGTACTCGTATGAAATCGAAGCTTTATAAAGTCTTGCACCAAGTTTGTGGTAAGACCATGGTTGAACACGTGGTAACAGCTGCTCAAGGCGTTGACCCAGAAAAAATTATTACTGTTGTCGGAACTGGTGCTGAAGCAGTTGAGGATATGTTACAAGGGCAATCAGAATTTGCATTTCAAGCTAAGCAATTAGGTACAGGGCATGCAGTTTTGACCACCAAAGACATGCTTGGTCAAGAAGAAGGGGTAACTTTAGTAGTATATGGGGATACACCGTTGTTAACTGCTAAAACTTTTAACGACTTGTTCGCCTACCATGCTCAAAAAGACAACGCAGCAACAGTTTTGACTGCTGAAGCACCTAATCCTTTTGGCTACGGTCGAATTATTCGCGATGATCAAGGCAATCTCTTGCGGATTGTTGAACAAAAAGATGGCAAGCCAGAAGAATTAAAAGTTAAAGAAATCAATACTGGAGTCTATTGTTTTGACAACAAGAAGTTGTTTGAAGCCTTAGGTCATGTGAAAAATGATAATGCTCAAGAAGAATATTATTTAACTGATGTGCTAGAAATTTTGCGTAATGAAGGCGAACGCGTTGGGGCTTACCGAATGCATGACTTTAGTGAAAGCCTTGGCGTCAACGACCGTATTGCTTTAGCACAAGTAACGAAGATCATGCAAAAACGGATTAATGAAGCTCATATGCGCAATGGCGTAACTTTCATTGACCCAACTACTGCTTATATCGATGCTGACGTTACGATTGGCAATGATACGATCATTGAAGGCAATGTAGTAATTAAGGGCAAGACTGAAATTGGCAATGACTGCTACATTACAAGTGGTTCAAGAATCGTTGATTCTGTTGTTGGCAATGAAGTGACGATTACTTCATCGACTTTAGATCATGCGCAAATGGCTGACAAGAGCGATATTGGTCCTAATTCACACCTTCGTCCAGATGCTAAGATTGGTCAAGGTGTTCACATTGGTAACTTTGTGGAAATTAAGAAGGCTGAAATTGGTGAAAATACCAAGATTGGTCACTTAACTTATGTTGGGGATGCAACCTTAGGTAAGGATATTAATATCGGCTGTGGTACAATCTTCTCTAACTTTGATGGCGTTAAGAAGTTCCATACTAATGTTGGCGATAAGGCATTTATTGGTGCTGGTTCAACTTTGATTGCACCAATCAATGTAGCTGATCATGCCTTTGTAGCAGCTGATACTACTGTTACTAAGGATGTTGCTCGTTATGAAATGGCAATTGGCCGTGGCCGTCAAGTTAATAAACCTGATTACTGGCATAAGTTGCCTTTATCTGAAGGAAAAGACTGGCAATAATGGTTTTAACCACCTCTTAGTAGGCGGTTTTTTAATGGCTAAAAACCAATTATTTACTTTAACGTAGTACAATGAGCTTGAGAGAGGTGGCTCATATGAATCGTTGGCTGATAAAAATTTTGACCCTAATTGGCTGTTTATTAATGTTGCCTAGTACGCTTGTGACTGCTAGTCCTAAAAATAAAACCAAGGCGCCGAAAATTGTAGTAGAAACCGATCCAGTAGAAATTATCAAAACCGATGCTAAGCAGAGCTATGTGCGGTTAATTAAGGCAGTTAAACCATATCGCGCAAATAGTGGCGTGCGGATTTATTATGTCAAGATTACCGATCAAGGGCTACTTTATGGAACGAAGAAAAAACAGTGGCTACCTGCAAGCAGCACCACTGGAACGGTGTGGTATCAAGAAGATGGCAAAATAAATATGGTGGTTTTTACTGATAGTAAAGGAAAAATAACTTATCAATTATATGATCCGGTAGCAAGTGCGACGGTTGAATTGATTCATAATGCTTATTTATACGATCGCCAAGGTCAGTTAATCTTAAATCGTAAAGGAAATTTGGTAAAGCTGCTTAAAGGCAAAAAGTTGACAGTTTATACTAAGCAACAGATCCATGGCAAACCATATTATTTGCTTAAAGAAGGCTGGATTAAAGTCAGCAATACCAAAATTCTTAAGAATATCTAACTTTTAGCAAAAAATGCTAGCAATCTGTGCAAATAGTACTAAAATATTCACTTGGATTAGCAAAGATATTTTGCATGGAGGAAAAACTTATGAAGTTATCACAAAAGTTAGTTACAATTTCAACTGTTGCCTTATTAGGCATTAGTCCAGTTTTAGCCACTACAGCTCCTGTAATGACAGTTCAAGCAGCTAGTCAATATTACAAGACCAATGGCAAGAATAGCACCGTTAAAACTGTTAAGAAGGGCTATTTCGTTGATAAAAATGGCAAAAAAACTAGCAAGGCTATTCCAGAAAATGGTCAATACACTATTTGGGAAGTAAAGCAAATTGCTGGTAAGTGGTACTACAGCATCCAAACCAATATGGCTTATTGGATGCCAGCTAGTTTAACTAAGGGTTCAGTTCAATATCAGGATGGTAAGAAGCTGGTTACCTTAACCACTGATGGCAAAGGCAAGGTTACATCAAGTGCCAAGACTGCTACCCAAACTAGCAAGACTACTAAGACTTCAAAGACCAGTCAAAAGACTACGAAGAAGACTACTAAAGCTAGTAAGAGTTCCAAGACGACCAAGACTAGCGCTAAATTAACGGTAACTAACATTGTTACTATCCATAAGGCTCAAGTTTATGACCAAAAAGGCAATCCAGCCAAGACTTACCAAGGTTCAAAGAAGTGGACTGTAATTGGCAAGGGCGTTGAAGTTAAGGGCTTAGGCACTACTACCATTAAAGGTGAAAAATACTATGCGCTTGAACCAGGTCACTACTACCTTAAAGCTAGCGATGTCAAAGTAAAATAGATTGCGGATCGTTTACACAATAATTAAGTATTGGTTATAAAGGCTGTTTCTTACTGAACGGCCTTTATTTTTGCGTTATAATAGTATATGTTAACTCCGAAAGCCAGATACGGATAGCTGGCTAAAGTTTTAAATGAGGTAATAGGATTCATGAGAATTAGTCATAAAATAGTAATGGTATCAGCAGCTGCTTTGATGGCTGTTAGCCCAGTTTTAGGTGCAAGTCAAGCCACTACAGTACAAGCTGTAACCACTAGTAAAAAAGCAAAAACCAATTCTGGTACAGTTACGATTGTTCTTGGCCACAATGCATATATTTACTTAAAATCAGGCAAGCGCAACACTAACTACAAGTACCAAAACAAGTTATGGTCAGTAATTGGCAAGGGCGCTAGTCTTAAATCTGCAGGTTTAAAGACCATTAATGGCGTTGACTACTACGATATTGGTGATGGCAACTATATCAAAGCTGCCAACGTAGCTACTGTTGATGGTAAGAAGGTAAATCATAAGAGCACCCCTGCTAAAGATGACAATACTAAAACTATCAAGTTGACTCACAATGCTTATGTTTACAACAATAAAGGGGTAAGAATTAAGTCAGCTGGTACTTTGAAGAAAGGTACCACTATCAAGTACACTGGTACTAAGAAGATTAAAGGCAAGAAATACTTTGCTTTGGCTAATAACCAATTCGTTAAAACCGCTAATGCTAAGGTAACTTCAGATGAACCTGTTCAAGATGATACGACTATGATCAATATCATCAAGAACTCCATTGTTTACGATGGTAACGGTCAAGCATATGACCCACAACAAAAGATCATCAAGGGTGCCCAATATGTGGCTTTGAAAGCTAAGAACATCGATGGCAAGTGGTACTACATGATCGGCAATAGCGAAGATGGTGAACAATGGATTAAGGCCGTCAACACTACCTTAGCTTCAGGTAAGGCCTTAATTCCTGAAGATGAATTGCCAAATAATAATGATACGACTTCAGATGATCAAGATGATACAATTGCTACTCTTGGTCAAGATACGGTAACTTACACTGCTAATGGTAAGGCTACGACCAATTCATTTGAAAGTGGTCACCGTGTAAGAGTTACTGAATTACGCTACATTTGGGAAGCAGACAAGAATCAAGCAGAATTGTTCTACAAGCTTGCTAGCGATAAGAACGGCTACATCAAGCAAAGTGTAGTTGCTACGATTTCAGGCAAACCTTTGAATGCTGTTAACACTTCTGAAGAAGCTCGTTTAAGTGGTGTAGTAGCAACTGCTAATGATAAGGCACCATTGTCTGCGGCCATTGCAGAAGCTAATAACGTAAAGGCTTCAGATAGCTACAAGTTAGCTACTAAGAGTGCAAGGGATGCTTACGATTCAGCAATTACAAATGCTCAAACTATGTTTGGTGCTAAGACAGCTACTTTGTTAGATGTTAATAATGCTCAAGCTGCCGTAACTAAGGCTAAGGCAGCTTTAAATGGTGCTAAGGTACGCGTCGGCAATTTAGGTAGCTTAACTGCTTCAGAAGCTGATCAAATTATTGCTTTGGTAGCCAACGTTAATGGCGTTACTGCTTCGCAAGTTCAATTTAACAATGGTAATGCGAACTTGACGGTAACTTCAAATAATGGTTTCGTTCAAACGCTTAACGTTAGTGACTATGCAACTGTTAACTAATTCTTTACAATTTGAATACAAAATTCGCAACCTAATATTTGGGTTGCGTTTTTTGCTTTATAATTCTTAGGGTGTGAATAAATGAATAAAAATGTGAGGAAGTCATGTTAGCTTTTGCAATCTACCTTGATCAAGCGTTGACGGCAGCCGACTATAATTACTTGTTGGCAATGCGCAATGCTGGATTCGAAGAGGTTTATACTAATCTGCAAACAACTGTTGAAGCCGAAGCGTTGCGGACGCGGTTGTTGGAATTAAGTAAGTGGTGTGAAAATTTAAGTCTTAAGTTGGAATTAGCTGCTTCGGTTCAAGAATTAGCGACGTTGGGCTTTGATTTAAACAACGTTGGCCAAATTCAGAGCTTACATATCAATAGCCTAAAGTTACCAGCTGATACGCCAATTAATTTAGTAGCTAAATTGTCCAAATCGCTGACGGTGATTTTGGATGCCAATAGTATGAATGATGAACTAGTTAGTGAATTACATGAATATAGCGCTGCTTTTGAGCATCTTAAGTTAGGCTATGGCAATTATCCTTATGTGGAAACAGGCATTGCCGAAGATTGGTTTGTTATGCGCAATCAGCAACTTAAAAAGCTGGGCTTTGAGATTGAAGCTTTTGTTTCAAGTGGCAATGGTGACGAGCAGCATACAACGCTTGAAAAATTGCGGAATGTTAATCCGTTGGCAGCAATGCTTAAGTTGCAAACATCTTGCAATAAGATAATTGTTGGCGATCATTTAGATAGCAATAAGGTCGCAGCTTTTAGCAACTACTTGAAAAAAGGTATGGTTACCTTCAAACTGATCAGTGAACAAGAAATTTTGTTTGATCACGTTTGGCATAGCGATAATTATGTCGCTGAAAATCTATTGATGTTAGGCAAAATCGATGATTATCGCGTTCCTATTAAGGAGCGTGAAGCTCGTCCTGCAGGCACAGTCGCTTGCACCAATGAGCTCTATACTGGTTTCAGCAATTACTTGCAAATTAGTAAAGTTACTTTACCTACAGATAAGCGCATTACGGTTTTGGGGCACATCAGTCCTGAAGATTTACCGTTATTAGCAGTGATTAAACCAGAAATGCCAGTATTTTTTGTTAAATAGTGGTATTTTTTGCTAAAATAGAAGTTGTTAGCATATTTTTACGGAGGAAATTATGTCTTATAAAGACGATTTAAAGATTTTTGCCCTTAACTCTAATGTTCCATTGGCGCAAAAGATAGCAGACCGTGTTGGCGTACCATTGAGTAAATCAAGCGTTGAAAGATTTAGCGATGGTGAAATTCAAATCAATATTGATGATTCTGTTCGTGGTAAGGATGTTTACTTGGTTCAATCAACCAGTGCTCCAGTTAACGACAACTTGATGGAATTGTTGATTATGATCGATGCTGTTCGTCGTGCTAGTGCACGGACGATTAACCTAGTAATTCCATATTATGGTTATGCTCGTCAAGATCGTAAGACTAGAGCGCGTGAACCAATCACTGCTAAGTTGGTAGCAGATATGTTGCAAGCAGCTGGTGCAGACCGTGTGCTTTCACTTGACTTGCATGCTCCACAAATTCAAGGATTCTTTGATATCCCAGTTGATAACTTGATGGGAGCTCCATTATTAGCTGACTACTTCTTGAGCAATGGCCTTGAAAAGGATGCTGTAGTAGTTTCACCTGACCATGGTGGTGTAACTAGAGCACGTAAGTTAGCAGAATTTTTGGGTACTAATATTGCCATTGTCGATAAGCGTCGACCAAAAGCTAATGTTGCTGAAGTTATGAACATCATTGGTGATGTTAAAGGCAAGCGGGCAATCATTATCGACGATATGATCGATACTGCTGGTACGATTACCTTAGCTGCCCAAGCTTTGATTGATGCGGGTGCAACTGAAGTTTATGCTTCAGCTACTCATGCAGTTTTGTCAGGACCTGCAGTTGACCGTCTTAACAAATCTGCAATTAAGAATTTGGTTTTGACTGATTCAATCAATCAACCTGAAGAAAAGCAACTTGAAAAGATGTTGCTCGTATCAGTTGGACCATTGATGGGGGATGCCATTAAGTGCATTCAAGAACACAAGCCGCTTAGCCCATTGTTCAATACTAGATACGAAGCAGATAAGCACTAATCAAAAAAGCTGAATTCCATGAATTCAGCCTTTTTGTTTATTCGGATTTTTTCTTAGGGCGACGCAAGTAGCGTAGTTCGCCATTGCGGACGTATTTTTGGAATTCTTGATAAATCGGATCAAAAATTTGGGGTTCGTCATTTTTAGCCAACATGGTTTTAGGGAAGAAGAAGCGCTCATCCCCTTGGAAAGTTCCATTAAGAGCTTTTACCAATGGACTAAGTTCAGACAATTCAATCAAAGTACCATCGTCTTGCATAATTTCGATTTGACTATTGGCATTTTTGCCAGTCGGTTTATAAGCATCATAAGGCTCGTCGAAAGCAGAATTAATCTCAGTATAGTATTCTGGATCAAAGCCAGCCTCTTTGATCAAATTCTTCAACTTAGGTAAAAGCTTCTTCGTTTCAGGATCGATTTTAACGCTAGCTAATTGCTTGCGGAATAAATAGCGCTTAGCTAAATCAGCTAAAATTTGATCGGAAGAATCGGTCCACATAGAGAAGTTAGTTTCCATTACCCCATCATCAAGCTTCAAGTAATCATCAAGCGTCCATTTACCAGCTAAAAACCGGGCTAATTCTGGCGTAACTGGTAATGTGCCTTGTTGATAAACATCTTTAGCTCGCTGAAGCAGGTGATGCAAAATGACTTCCATGGAACGACCAACGCGGTGGAAGTATACCTGTTGGTACATTTGATAGCGCGATACGATGTAGTCCTCAACAGCATGCATCCCATTATTGTTGAAGCAGATCCCATTTTGATAGGGGCGAATTACCCGAAGTACGCGGGAAATATCAAAGTGGCCATAGCTTACGCCTGTGAAGTAAGCATCGCGCTGCAAATAATCCATTCGATCGGCATCAGCCTGACTTGAGATCATTTTTACTACTTGGGGATTAGGATAAGTTTTCGCAATTACGCTTGCGACCAACTCAGGGAAATTAGGCGCCACCTTGCGCAAAGCATGATTGATCTCGGTATTAGGATCGGTGATGATCTTTTGCCCTAGCACCTCGTGGTTAGTGCCAAATAAGTGCTCAAAGGTATGTGAATAAGGACCATGTCCAATATCATGAAGCAAACCGGCACATTCAACCAATAAGCGATTATCCACGTCCCATAAGCCATCTCCTGGCTTGACCAAAGGATATTTTTTAGCAAAAATATTGCAGATACGTCTGGTTAACTCATAAACGCCCAAATTATGTTCAAATCGGGTATGCGTAGCGCCAGGAAAAACATAGCTGACAGGACCTAGCTGCTTGATGCGACGCATGCGCTGAAACTCTTTAGACTTCAGAATATTTAAGACTACCTGATCTTCAATATGGATATAACCATGAACGGGATCCCGAAGGACCACTTCATGTGGTAATTTTTCACTGTAAAATTTTGGCATAGAAATCCTCGATATAAAAAATTTTAGCTTTTGCTACAAATAGCTTAAAATATAACTTGACTAACAAAATTATAGCAAATAAGGATGACTTATGACTAAGATAAAGGTAAAAATGACCAGCACGATTGTCCAAGAAGACAATCGTGAGACTTTCGTAAAAGCTGCACCAGGTGAAATAACAATTACTGATGAAGCAATTCGCATCAATTATCTGGAAGATAATGCAATTCCAGTTAAAATGTTGCTTAAAAAAGACGAGCTGCTCTTGAAGCGTGGCGTTGATAGTCAGAATTACTCATTATTGCGATTCATCCCTGGAGAAAAGTGTCCAGGGCGTTACGTAGTTACCGGTCGGCAAATGGATTTGACTAGCGTCACTAAACTATTAAAAGTAGAACGTACCGGTCAAGCCGGGAAAGTTCAGCTTGAATATGAGCTCTTCAATGGGCTATACTTAGTAGGTGATTATACTGTTGAATTGATTTTTGGCTAGATACTTAGTAAAATAAGAAGATCGTAAGAAGAGAGGACGAACTACTGTGGGATTAGATGACTTTAAGGATAAAAACCGTAACGAATTGTCAATGATCGAAGTTGCTCGCGCAATTTTGGAAGATTCAGGTAAGAGAATGGCTTTTGCTGATATCGTTAATGCGGTGCAAAAGTACTTGGAAAAGAGCGATGAAGAAATTCGCGACCGTTTGCCACAATTTTACACTGATATGAACACTGATGGCGAATTCATCTCAATGGGTGACAACATCTGGGCATTGCGTTCATGGTTCCCATATGAATCAGTTGATGAAGAAGTTAACCACCCAGAAGACGAAGATGAAGACTCAGAACGTAAGAGCCACAAGAAGGTTAATGCCTTCCTTGCTTCTGCTACTGGTAGCGATGACATCATCGATTACGATAACGATGATCCGGAAGATGAGGATCTTGAAGTTGAAGATACTGATGAAGACGACTTCGATGACGATGATGATTTTGATGATGACGATGAAGACGACGACACTTTGCCAGACGGCATCGAAGGCCAATTATCACAATTGGGCGATGATGAAGATGAAGATGAAGACGAGTAATTTACTTGACTTCTTTTCCAAAAATAGCTAGTATGTTTTTTGGGCACCATATGTGCGTTCAGCTCCCACTAGGGAGCTTTTTTGTTTATTGGTGAATTTTTTAAAAAGCGAGGCATGTAAATGACAAAATATATCTTTGTTACAGGTGGGGTAGTTTCTTCATTAGGTAAAGGAATTACTGCTTCAAGTTTGGGTAGATTATTGAAAAACCGTGGTTTGAAAGTTACCATGCAAAAATTCGACCCATATATTAACATTGATCCAGGTACTATGAGCCCATATCAACATGGTGAAGTTTACGTTACCGACGATGGTACCGAAGCTGATCTTGACTTAGGACACTATGAACGAATCGTTGACGTTAGAACAAGTAAGTATTCTAACGTTACTACTGGTAAGATTTATAAAGAGGTGCTTGAAAAAGAACGTCGTGGCGATTACAACGGCGCCACTGTCCAAGTAATCCCACATATTACCGACATGATCAAGCAAAAGATCATGCGTGCAGCTCTTACAACTGATTCAGACGTTATTATTTCTGAAATTGGTGGTACTGTAGGTGATATTGAATCAACGCCATTTATGGAAGCAATTCGCCAAATGCGTCGTGAAGTTGGTGAAGAAAATGTGATGTACATTCACTGTACTTTAGTACCATATTTACATGCTGCTCATGAAATGAAGACTAAGCCAACGCAACACTCAGTTGCAGAATTGCGTAATATTGGTATTCAACCAAATATGTTGGTTTTGCGTGCGGAAAAGCCTGTTGGCCAAGAATTGAAAAACAAGATTTCGACTTTTACTGACGTTCCCGTTGATCGCATTATCGAATCAATCGACGCACCTTCCTTGTTTGACTTGCCATTGGCATTCCAAGAACAAGGAATGGATCAAAAGGTTTGCGATTTCTTACATATTGATTCACCACTTGCTAGTGCAGATATGGAAGCATGGAAGAAGCTTGATGAACGTGCTAAGAATTTGCACCACAAGACTAAGATTACATTAGTTGGTAAGTACGTTGAACTTGAAGATGCTTATATTTCCGTAACCGATGCGTTGCAACACGCAGGCTATCTTTACGACACTAAGATTGAAGTAGAAAAAGTTAAGGCTGAAGATGTAACGCCTGAAAATATCGCTGACATCATGAAGGATTCCGATGGTTTGTTGGTACCTGGTGGTTTTGGTATTCGTGGACTTGAAGGCATGATTACCGCAATTCAATATGCTCGTGAAAATGATATTCCATTCTTGGGTATTTGTTTGGGGATGCAGATGGCTAGCATTGAATTTGCTCGCGACGTTTTAGGTATGGCTGATGCACATACAACTGAAGCTGATCCTAAGACTAAGCATGGCATTATTGATATTATGGCTGATAAGCGCGATGAAGAAAACATTGGTGGTACTTTACGTTTAGGTCTTTACCCAGCAACTCTTAAGAAGGGTACTAAGACTAGAGCCGCTTATGATAATCAAGATGTTATTCAAGAACGTCACCGCCACAGATACGAATTTAACAATGAATATCGTGAAATGTTCGAAAAGGCTGGCATGGTCTTCTCAGGAGTTTCACCAGACAATCGTTTGGTTGAAATCATCGAATTGCCAGAAAAGAAATTCTTTATTGCAGCCCAATATCACCCAGAATTCTTGAGCCGTCCACAACGTCCAGAAGGTTTGTTCAAGGCATTCATTGGTGCAGCTAGCGATTTGCCAGCAAAAGAATTCTAAAGTTAGTTGAATAATACAAAAAGTTAAAATACAAGAGTTGGATTAAGTCTCAACTCTTGTTTTTTTTGTGTTTTTCCTATAACATTATTATGATTATTGAAAGTAGAAAAGGATTTGTTTTCGCCAATGAAGCAGATGATAATTCATGGTGGAAAGCCTCTGCAGGGTGATGTTTGGATAGGTGGAGCAAAGAATTCGACCGTTGCGTTGATCCCCGCATCGATCTTATCAAGAACTCCAGTAACTTTGGAAGGCGTTCCGAGAATCGCAGATGTTGATAACTTGATGGATTTGTTGTCCGAAATGGACGTACTTTGTGATTTTCACGAAACCACATTACAAATCAATCCTGAGAATATTAAGATGAGTCCATTGCCGGCCGGCAAGATTAAAAGTTTACGGGCATCTTATTATTTCATGGGTGCGCTTCTTGGCCGTTTTGGCAAGGCGGTAGTAGGTTTTCCTGGTGGGGACGACATTGGCCCACGTCCCATAGACCAACATATAAAGGGCTTTGAAGCTTTAGGTGCAACTGTTAAGAATGAGAATGATCAGATTATCATTACCGCTCCTGACAGTGGGTTACATGGTGCTAAGATTCATTTGAAGATGCCTTCAGTTGGGGCAACGATGAATATTATTATGGCTAGTGTAACGGCACAAGGACAGACGATTATTGAAAATGCGGCTAAAGAACCAGAAATAATTGATTTAGCAACATTTTTGAATAATATGGGAGCTACCATTCGTGGTGCAGGTACCGATACGATTCGTGTTGAAGGTGTGGCTCGCTTAGAAGCACAGATTCCACATACGATTATTCCAGACCGAATTGAAGCTGGAACTTATGTTGCTTTAGCAGCTTGCATTGGAAATGGTATTAGAATTCACAATATTATTGAAGAACACCTCGATGCTTATTTAGCTAAGGTAGAAGAAATGGGTGTAGTAATTGATGCCGATGAGGATTCGCTATATGTTTATCCAGCCGGCGATCTGAAGATGGTACAAGTACGCACGGATGTGTATCCGGGCTTTGCAACTGACTTGCAGCAGCCAATTACGCCATTGCTACTGACTGCTAAATATGGTGAAGGGGTAGTGATCGATAATATCTATCCTAAGCGGATAGGCCATATTGCCCAACTGCAAAAGATGGGTGCAGATATTAAAGTTGAAGATAATATTATTTTGGCTCATCCAACTGCTAAATTGCATGGTGCAGAAGTAATTGCTGGAGAGATTCGAGCAGGTGCATGTTTGATGATTGCTGGTCTGATGGCTGAAGGCAAGACAGTGATTGATAAAGCTGGCAACATCTTACGTGGATATGATCGCGTAGAGCAAAAATTGCGCCGTCTAGGAGCAGATGTTGAAATTGTTGATGATCCTGAAGTTCCAGGAGTTTTAGATACAATATAATAAAAAACGCTTGATGATCAACGTTGTTAAGACGCTGACAGCAAGCGTTTTTTTCTTAAATTAATCTAACAGATCGTATTTCAAAGTCATCAAACCATGACCTTCGTCGACCATCTTACCTAATAGGTCAACGGTATTTTCATATACCAAGTCAGCCATTTGCTTATTAGCTTGTTCGAGCTTGGCAACTAATTCATCACCCGTAAGTTCTGCGACAGCTTGATCAGTTTCATGTTGAATTTTATGACATTGAGCTAAGCTCTTTTGTTCAAAGTCGCTTTCTAATTCGCCATAGACGCGGTAGTTAGTATCGCCTAACTGCGCAGTTAACTTGTTGAGCCAGAAAATTTCCTTCAAGTCGAACTTGCCACCAGTCTTAAAGCAAGCCGGAGTATCGGTAATATTAGTATAGAATGGCACCATGGTATTGAAAGTATTTGGACCAAAGGCTAGCCATTGAACACCTGCCAATGGTGCAGGTACATCATTTCTGATTTGCAAGATGTGGGTTTCAAAGTTACGGTTAATCCCTACTGGACGGAAAGTCTTCTTTTGTTCAGCAGTACCTTGATCACCGTAAGCATCATATGGAGTATCTTGATAGTGTGAACTTTCTGCCCATTTAATATCTTCAATACTAATTTTACGGTTAGCATAACAAATGAATGGTTGCTCTTGATCGCCTGGTTGACCGCCAAATTCTGGATTAAAGAAATTGTGTAAGTACCAAGCACGTGGATTATTATAGTGGGCATCTTTGATAGTTGAAGAACCGAAGATGTGGCGCATGTTGTAGCCTTCACGATCAGGATTCAAGTGGTAGGTTTCAATTAAGTCCTTAAGATCAGCACTGGCCATAAAATCAGGATCGTCAAATCTAAATTCGTCGATGTTCAAGCGATTTGGTGCGACGACATAAGCATCGTCAGGAATACGGCGTGCAATCCAGTGGTGGCCACCAACAGTTTCCAAGTACCAAATATGGTCGTGATCTGAAAAGGCCATCCCGTTCATTTCATAAGTTCCATATTTTTCTAATAGGTAACCTACACGCTTAACTCCTTCTTCAGGAGTGTGGATATATGGTAAGGTCAAGGTCACAAAATCTTCCTCACCAAGTCCACCTTCGCTTGGGTCAAGCAAAGGATCAACTCCTTGAATTCGAGCATTAGTAGTAATAGTTTCGGTAGCTGTCATGGCGATATTAGCTGAGTTGATGCCGGCTGCTGCCCAAATACCTTTGTCGCGTTTAGCATCAGGAGCACTGGTGTAGCGCAAAACTTCACCGGCTAAATCAGCGTCGTCGATTTTTTGCTTACTAATCACGCTGGTGTAGTGGCGTGGTTGATCTGCAGGATTAACGACTTCGAAGCTTTCAGGCACGATTACCCGACCACCGTCTTCACTTCTTGCAATCATGGTTGAACCATCGATGGTTGCATTTTTTCCAACAAGAATTGTAGTACATTCAGTTTGTTTCATAGAATTTTTCCCTTCGTAATCTTTACTAATAATTGTAGAAAAAAAGCCGGCAAAATTAAAGACCGTTAATGGATCAAATTTACCGGTAAGGTATAGATCGGCTCAAGTGGGTAGAGCGGATATTTGATTCGGCGTAACAAAATATCGCTTAAGACTTCCGCAATTGCTTTGGTATTTTGACGTACCGTAACTAATTTAGGAAACAGGTTCTGAATTAAATAGGTTCCATCGAAACCGGTAATAAGTGGAGCTAAATGTAAATCATCAGTGCATTGCTTGGCTAACAGGGCTGTGATGTCGTCTGTACAACAAATTGCATCATAGGTGTTCCTTTTTAAAAATTGTTGGATAGCAATTTTTTGAGCCACGATTGAATCACTTGCATTTAACGCTTCAGTTGTAATTTGGGTGTGATAGTTGTTAAAAACGCGCATCATTCCTTTGATCCGATCATTGATCGGGTACAGATCTTCTCTAGCACCAGCGAGTAACAGAATATTATTTTTTCCATGACTTAAAACATATTGCGCAATCTGAATTCCAGCATCTAAATTGTTCGATTGAATAGTTGGAATTTTAGGACTGATTCGACGATCAAAACTAACGATTGGATAATTACGATTTAGTGATCGCTTAGAGATATTTAAGAGGGAACTGGTGATTAGTCCGGCAATTTCTTGATTTTGAAACCGTTCCTGAAAATAATCAAAGTCTTGTAGTTGAAAGTGATCAAGGTGCAGGATGCAGTCGTAGCCCTTCTGCTTTAAATAAGTTGATAATTCTTCAAAAAGTTCCGCATAAAAGGGATTGTCAATATTAGGAAAATTAACTTCGATAGCCCTGCTAGTGAATTGGTTATGGTGCTCGCGATAGGTATAGCCTAATTGATCGATCGCTGTTTGAATTTTAGTAGCGGCTTCTTGGCTGACATAGCCATTTTTAGTTAAGTAGCGAGAAACAGTGGCATTTGAAACTTCAGCTTCACGAGCAATGTCAGTAATCGTAACCCTCATAAATAGATCCTCCATTTATGTAAATTATCATATTATCGAATATAGATGTAAAGGCTTTCTTGAAAAATAAATGTGTAAAAATATGTAAATTATTTACTTGGTAACAGGAAAAGACTATGATTTGTTCAAAGCGTAGAAAGCGCTTACTGTTTTAGGATATATAGATGAAGAGAATCAAAAAATGAAGAGGTGGCTTAAACGGCTAGGATTGGCTAGCTTGGCTACAGCAGCTATACTATCGTTGACAGCTTGTAGTAAAAAGAAAGCCAACCCATTGTC
>NZ_CAKC01000027.1 GCF_000296855.1 Lactobacillus gigeriorum DSM 23908 = CRBIP 24.85
ATTTTGCTCGTTTTCTAATTAAAGCGTAAAGGGCAAAAATTCCTCCTTCGCCGTGGTTGGTTGCTTTAAGCGCAATAAACACTGTTTGCAAAGTTGTCAGCAAAGTCACAGTCCATAAAACTAATGAAATTGAGCCAACAATAAAATCACGGTTGACATTGGCAATACCGCCATTGCCTTCGACGATTGACTTCATAACATAGAGCGGGCTCGTACCGATATCTCCATAAACGATTCCGACGGCAATCAATAAGCCGGCAGCTGAGACCCGTTTCTTGATATTTTTGGTCATAATAACATCCTTATCAAATAAACTTACACTTTTTCATCTCATGAAAAAAAGAATGCCAGGAGACATCCTTTTTAAAGATAAATCTATTGTCATCTATTTGGATCAAGTATGCAAGTATATTTGACCTACTTTTCTTCGAATGATTTTATACCAGTTCGCTTAATTGATACTTGGTTTTGATTGCCAAGGATTAATGGAATGCGCTCGACAACGGTGTCTGCATAACTAAGACCAAACCAAGATGCAGGATTAGAAGAAAGATTTTGTAACCAGACGCGAAGCTCAACCATCCACCGTTCATATGTTGAAAGCTTGGTTAACGGACTGATGACATCGCTAACGATTACAAAGGAGAAATCGCCAACATTACGACCAGGAGTAGTCGTGTATTCTTGAGGCTGAGCTTCAATCGTACCATCTTCGATTAAGTCATGGACGATTTGTCTTAAGTAGACATTAACGCTAGTCTGCTTTTTAAAACCAAGATATAGCTGAATGTTGATCACGTTTTTTGTACCATAGGTGTTAATTGCATATTCAGCAGTGTATGGCTCATCAGTGACATTTACAGTAACAAACCAATAAGCTTTAGCTCGTTTAGGCCGTTTATCAAGAATCGAGTAGAGAATATCGCGCTTGATAAATTTATTGTATTTTACCTTAGCCATATACACCAAGTTGGTAGCATAAGTTGGATATTCTTCATCATGGCTTAAGTTGGTTAGCATTTCAGTATAGTTGTCTAAGCGGACGTAGGCATTTTGTGCTTCACGTTGGTCGCGAATCTTGTTGCCGAAGTACCAAATGTACATTACTAAACCGATTAAACCAGCAATTAAAACCGTAACATAACCACCATGTAAGAATTTGGTCATGCTTGAGATGAAGAACATTGGTTCGATAAAGGCAAAAATTGCAAGGAATATACTACGTAAGGCAAATGGGGTATTTTTGAGCCCTAAATATTCGAATAATAAAATTGTAGTCATCAACATAGTGACGGTGATTGCTAGACCATAGGCTGCTTCCATATGTTCGGAAGTTTGGAAGTAGAAGACGACAGCAATCGTGATGATGCAGAGCATTTTGTTGATGGCTGGAATATAAATCTGACCTTTCTCGGTTGAAGGGTAGACGATATTCATCCTTGGCAAAAACTTCAAGCTGCTGGCTTCGGCTACAAGCGTAAAGGAACCAGTAACTAAGGCTTGTGAAGCAATGATAGCAGCGACCGTTGCAAGTATAATCGCAAAGAATCTTAAGTTAGTTGGAACAACTTCGAAAAACGGGTTGAGATCGCCGCTAGCTTGATAGTTAGTATGCTGCAAAATCCAGACGCCTTGTCCTAAATAATTGAGTACGAGGCAGGCAAAGACAAATGGCCAGGAACCAATGATGTTCATTTTACCAACGTGACCGACATCGGAATAGAGGGCTTCGGCACCAGTGGTAGCTAGGAAAATAGAGCCGAGAATAAAGATACCGACTTTGTTGCTAGGACTGAAGAGTACTTTGATTGCCCAGTAGGGATTGAAAGCTTCAAGCAAAGTCCAATCGTGAGCAAGATTGATCAGACCGATAATTCCTAGAAAACTAAACCAAACAAGCATAATGGGACCAAAGGCTTTACCTATAATGCTAGTTCCCATGACTTGAATTGAAAAGAGCAGTAAGAGAATCACAACGGTAATTGCGATTACCGTTGCTTGGTTGGGAACGGGGATGCTTGATCCGAATTTCATATTTTTCAAGCCTTCAATTGAGGTAGTAACAGTAACTGCAGGAGTCAATGTACCATCTGCAAGTAGTGCAGCTCCTCCGACTAAAGCAGGGATGACTAGCCATTTGGCTCTCTTTTTAACTAGTGCATAAAGAGAGAAGATACCACCTTCACCGTGGTTAGTGGCTTTAAGGGCGATTGCAACGTACTTGATGGTTGTTAATAGAGTTACGGTCCAGATAATCAATGAAATAGAACCAACGATTAATTCACGGTTAGCGGCAACAAGCCCACCATTTTCACCAATAATACTTTTCATAACATAAAGAGGACTAGTTCCAATATCGCCATAGACAATGCCGATAGTGATTAATAGCCCAGCTAGAGTCATTTTTTTATTTGTATCATTCATATTTTTTCTCCAGAATTGAAATCAAAATTTCGAAATTTTTCACTAGTATAATTACATGGAATCGTTAAAACAATAATTTTTGTAAGTCTTTACCAAAATTTGTGATTAACAAGTGATAATGTCTTATCTGTTAACTTAGTAAAATGTCCTATTTGGAATTGGTTATGGCATAATCTCT
>NZ_CAKC01000026.1 GCF_000296855.1 Lactobacillus gigeriorum DSM 23908 = CRBIP 24.85
TCGTTTGATCGTTCATTAAGCGTTCAACATCGCTTGCTGAAAATTTAGCCACAGCTCGTGGATCAAAATCTTTAAAAGCCTTTCGGAGATTCTCACGCTTGTTCAAAACTACTGGCCAATTTAAACCAGATTGAAATAGCTGCAGAACCAGCATTTCATACAGGTAGCGATCATTGAGCGTGATTTTTCCCCATTCATGATCATGAAAGTTTTGGAGCAGTTCACTGCGCGTTTGGCCCCAAGGACAACGTAAATTTGCAAAATTGTGAATTTTTGTGGACATAGTTATATCACTCTTTCTTTGTATTTTTGTAAAAACCCTCTATATAATTAGATACGCAAAAAAAGCAAAAAATTATTTTTTTTCGATCAAAAAAGTTAAAAAAATATTTTTTGTAGTGATAATTCAAGCAAAGATAGTAGTTTTTGTTATAATGTATAGTGAATTTGAGGAGGGCGAGCATGGAGAAGCTAGAAACCATGATGTTGGCTGATGATTTAGCCTTATCACAAGATAAAATTTTAAGTGGCGAACAAAATTTTGATGCCGAAGCTGTTTACAAAGTGATCGATCAATTAGGCATTTTGAATAACCCAATCAAGGATTACTTTGATTTGACGCAAGAACAATACTATGAAGCAGAAAGCGATCATAAGCTGGCTTTATTGCAACTTTCAAATAATTTGGTAGATTTACATGATCGGATTTTAACTAACCATGTGGATGGTTATGTTGATAAAAATGAAATTAACTTGACCTATAACCACGAAGATCCATATCAAGATGATCTTTACAATGCTGAAGTGGATTACCATGTTTTGACATACAGTCTTAAGGTAATCGGAGCCGTTCAAGCAATTGCTGCTGAAGACTTGCATGAAGTTTTATCAAAAGATGCAGTTTTGTCTTTGGGATTGGCTGCGCATGCTTTGGCAAAAAACGCATAGTTTTCTCAAAGTCGGTCAAGACCGGCTTTTTGTTTGTCTTTGAGGCGAGATAATGGGGTTTTTGAGATTCAGTAGAGGGTTGATTGAGAAAGTAGCGAGTAGACAACAACGAAAATTGATTAAGACCAATACGTTGATCGACCCGCTCCAGAAATATATGACTGTTGGCGAATATCAGGTTGGTGCTGACGAAGATACGCCTAACGGTAAAAACTATACTTTGACTGTTTATAAAGATGACAAGGGGATTTTGCATCAGGCTTTAAGTCCTGAAAGTACTAAAAAACTAGCTCCCGAATATGAGCGTCGGTTTAATCCGGATCTTGGTCACTATCGTGCTTTTCGAAACGTTAAGACTGGACGACGTTATTTGGTAGAACAATACTTGCGGGACTTTTATCAAGATGTTGAGCCTCATATTAGAAAAGGTGACAATTCAGTTACCCTTAGCGTAATTACCGATACGCATTTTAAAAATAAAAATAGTATGGATTACTATGGCTGGAATGGCTTGCAACACGTAAAAGAATTCTCTTACCTTGATCAGATTGCGCCTGTTGCTTTGAAAGTCCATTTAGGCGATTGGATCGATGGCTCTGATGCTGGTTTGATTAGCGAAAGCGAGCTAACGAAGATTCGTAATGCTTTTCGTTCCAAAACTGTGCCATATATAATCGTTAAAGGCAATCATGATGAAAATGACAAATTCGATGAAATGCACGATTTAAGTGCCTCTTTTCCAGAAAAAGAATTTGATAACATCATGTGGCCAGGGATGTACAACCAAGCACGCATTCACTATATTTCACGGCAACACGGCGTTTGTTACTACGATTTTGGCGATCTACGCGTGATCGCGATTAACACGTCAGATGTACCATATATCCTTGATGCTCATGGTAAAAAACGCTATGATACCAAGCTGGTTTTAGGCGTACGTGAAGATCAAATTGAGGAAATTATTGAAATTTTAACGCATTCGAGCAACAAGAAGATTATCTTCTTAAGCCATGCTAATCCGATTAATCGCAAGGGTGGTAATGCCTTAAAGTTTAATGGTCGTTCATTGCATGAATTGCTAGTAGCCTTTAATCAGCGCGAAAAAGGCAAAATGCATTCAAGTCATGATGTGCCACCAGAATTTCGCTTAAGCAATGATTTTGATTTTACCAAGGTTAAAGATGCGAGAATTGTGGCTTATTTCTGTGGCCATCGCCATCGCGAGGATCAATTCCGGATCAATGGCATACAGTACATTATTTTTAATTGCTCAGCCTTGATGGGACCTAATCATTCGCTCACGACCAAATATAATAAAACCTGGAATCGCCAGATTGATACGGCAACTGAAGCAGCCGGCTATTTGGTCAATGTCGATTTAGTTAAGCATCGTTTGCAGGTGTTTGGCTATGGAGCAAGCTCACGAAGACGAATATTTTTTATTTAGTTAAGATTTTTCTAGCGATTTGGTATTTACAAGTTGATAGCTTATAATAAAAAAGTTAACTTACATTTAACAACGATGATTTAGAGAGATTTGAGGAAGTTTTATATGTGCGGAATTGTAGCGTTTTATGATCCAAAGATAAACGAAAAGCAAGCCGTAATCGGTAAGATGATGGCAACGATTAAACACCGTGGTCCTGATTCAGATGGTATTTATACTAATGATCAAGTGGCTTTAGGGTTTAGACGACTTTCAATTATCGACCTTCGTGGCGGTAGTCAACCAATCTATAATGAAGATAACACTAGAGCAATCATCTTTAATGGTGAAATCTATAACTTTAAGCCATTGCGTGAAGAATTGATCGCAGCTGGTCATACTTTTTCAACTAAAGCCGATACTGAAGTATTGCTTCATGGTTATGAAGAATGGGGCATGGATGGCTTATTGAAGCGAGTTCGTGGTATGTTTGGCTTCTTCATCTGGGATGACAACACTAAGACGCTCTATGGCGCACGGGACTTCTTTGGAATTAAGCCATTATATTACAGCAACCAAGATGGTCATCTTTTGGTTGGATCAGAATTGAAGAGTTTCTTGCCATATCCTGGCTTCAAGAAGGAATTGAATGTCGAAGCCGTTAAGCCATACTTGATGAACCAATACAACGATCTTGAAGAAACCTTCTTTAAGGGTGTATATCGCTTCCCTGCTGGTCATTGGTTCGAATATAAAGATGGCGAAATGAAGATGCACCAATACTGGGATGCAGAATACAAGGAAAACAACCTTAGCTTTGAAGAAACGGTTAAGAAAATCAACGAAGATTTGCAAGAAACGGTTGATCTTTACCGTAATGCCGATGTTCCTGTAGGCGCCTTTTTATCTGAAGGGGTTGACTCATCATATTTAACCTCATTGCTTAATCCAGATAAGGTCTTCTCTATTAGCTTTGATGATTCAACTTATGATGAAGCATCCAAGGCTAAAGCATTGTCTGATATTAATGGCTGGCACTTCTTCAGTGATAAGGTTGATGCGGATGAAGCCATGCGCGATTTCCCAGAAATGCAATACCATATGGATGAACCAGATGCTAACCCATCAATTATTCCGTTATGGTATCTCTGCAAGTTGGCACGTAAGCATGTAACGGTTGCCTTGTCAGGTGAAGGAGCCGACGAATTGTTCGCTGGTTATGTCAACTATGGGATGCATACGCACAATGAAGTAATCAAGGTCTTCACTGATAAGCTGAAGAAGCTACCTAAGAATAAGCGGGTAAAATTGGCACACAAGATTAAGAAGATGCCTAATTTCCCAGGGAAGGTGCACCTTTACACCAACTTAGCTGAACCAAGCGAATTTTATGTTGGTCAATCAGTTATCTATGATATGGACTACCCAACGATCTTCACTTCTAGCGATGCTAACAGTATTTTGCAACCAACTTACCGCAACAAGTTGACGGTAAATGGCAACTACCAACGCGATTTTAAGAAGGTTAAGGATGTAGATGCCGTTAAGCAGATGCAATATATCGATTTGCACCACTTCATGCTTAACGATATTGAACAAAAGGCGGATAAGATTTCTATGGCGCACTCATTGGAATTGCGAGTACCTTACCTTGACCGTAAGATTGCAGAATTAGCTAATTCAATTCCAACGGCTTACTTGGTAAACCATCATGATACTAAGTATGCTTTGCGTAAGGCAGCCGAAAAGGTTTTGCCAGATGAATGGGCTAAGCGACCAAAATTAGGTTTCCCAACGCCAATCAAGCAATGGCTTCAAGAACCACGTTTCTACAAGCAAGTTCATGAATTATTTGATGAAGACTTCGTCAATGATATTTTTGATCAAAAGAAGATCGTTAAGTTGCTTGAAGATAATTATGAAGGAGATGGCTCACACCGTCGTCAAATTTGGGCAATCTACACTTTCTTGGTTTGGTACAAATTATTCTTTGTCGACTACAAGAATACCGTTGAAAAGTATCAACATGTCCAACCTGAAATTGCCGCTTTGATTAAACAAGGCAAATTAGTATAAGTTAGGGGTTTATTTAGTAAAAATGTCGAAGAAGTTTACGCCAATTTTACTTGGTAGCGATATAAACGTTTATGGAATGGCTCGATCGTTTAACGAAGAGTACGGAATTAGAGTAAAAGCTTTAGCTGACACCCAATTGGCAGCAACGCGCTATTCAAAGATTGTTGATGTTCAATTGCACCCTGGTTTTAGTGAAGATCCTACCTTTATTGAAGTGATGCGCAAGGAAATGGATATTTACTGCAATCACGAAGAACCAGTCATCTTGATCGCTTGTGGCGATGGCTATGCCGAATTGCTTGCAAAGCACAAGGATGAATTGAGTCAGGTGTTCATAGTACCTTATATTGAATATGATTTGCTTAAAAAGTTGATTTCCAAAGAAGGTTTCTACGAAATTGCTGAACAATATGGTTTGCCATATCCTAAAACCAAGATCATTACTATGGATGATTACAAGCAAGAAAACTATTTAAGTTTCCCATTCGACTATCCAGTTGAATTGAAGCCAGAAGATCCGGTTTCTTGGTTGGATGTTCAATTTGAAGGTCGTAAAAAAGCCTTTACGATTCATGATAAAGCTGAATTAGTTGATATCGTAGGTAAAATTTATACCAATGGCTACAAGGCCGATTTGATTTTGCAGGACTTTATTCCTGGTGATGATTCAAACATGCGCGTATTGAATGCCTATGTTGATAAAAATCATCAAGTAAAAATGATGTGCATGGGGCATCCGTTATTGGAAGATCCGACTCCACAATCAATTGGAAATTACATGGCTATTTTGCCAGAATACAATGAAAAGTTGTATGAACAAGTTCAGTCCTTCCTAGAAAAATTGAACTATACGGGAATGGCCAACTTCGATATCAAATATGATGCGCGAGATGGTCAATACAAGTTCTTTGAAATTAACCTTCGCCAAGGAAGATCAAGTTTTTATGTAACTTTGAATGGCTATAACTTGGCTAAGTGGTACGTCGACGACTACGTTGAAGATAGCTTAAAAGAACAAGATACAGTTTACGGCAATAAGTTGAAGTCGAAGCATGTTATGTGGCTTGGCGTTCCAGTTAAAATCTTTAAAGAATATGCTTATGAAAACGAAACTAAGCGAATTGCGGAAGAGTTAGTTCATGAAGGTCGCTACGGCACAACCGTCTTTTATGACAAGGATCACAGTTTTAAGCGCTGGCTGTTAATGAAGTATATGTTCCATAACTATTACGCAAGATACAAGAAGTACTACCAAGTTAATAAGGGACAATATTTCCAAGCTGAAGCTGAAAAGATGGCAAAACTTGAAAGTAAATAGTTTTTACTAAAGAAACCAATTTAAATAGTTAGGATCTATGCGATCCTGACTATTTTTTGTTAGACTTTTAGTAGTAGAAAAGGGGGAAAAAGAAAGAATGATACAAGCAAAAACGCAAAAGCAAATACCTGAAATTAAGTTGCGCTGGTTGGTGCTTTCGCAATTAGCCACTTGGATAGGAGCTAGTTTTATTTGGCCATTGACTTCGGTTTACTTGAATAAGCAGTTACACATTAGTTTGTCGCTAATTGGGGTAGTACTGTTTTTCAATTGTATGGGCAATATCATTGGCTCGATTATTGCTGGTAGGCTATATGATCGCTATAACCCATATCCGTTGGTTGTTAGTGGTTTAGCAATTGATGGGGCAGTGCTATTCTTAATGGCAGTATTTCATGGCTGGCCAGAGTATTGGGTCTGGCTAACGATCTTGGGCTTTATCGGAGGTTGGAACGGGACCTTAATCAATTCTATCGCCACTAGTTTGAAACGGCATCCGGGTCGTTATGTTTTCAATATTCTGTACTTTGCTCAGAATCTTGGCGTGGTTACAGGAACGTTGATTGTAGGTTATTTGTATGACTATTCAATTACCTTGTTGTTTGTAATTGCAGGGATGCTATTTGCTTTTGCCTTTGTCAATGCAGTGATCAATTATCGTCCAATCATTGCCTTTCATAAGCAACGAATGAGTCAGAATCCTCATGGAGCTAAAACTAAATACGAGCCAATGCCAAAGAATAACTTTATTATGAGCATGTGCTTTTTAGCAACTTTAGGCATTACATGGCTAATGTATATGAACTGGGAATCAAACTTATCAGTTTATATGGTTTCCTTAGGAATCCCATTCCATATGTATAGCTTGTTGTGGACTTTGAATGCGACAATTATTGTAATCATGCAGATGATTTTGGCTAAGTTCCCACGATTATTTAAGAATCTATTCCATCAACTGGTATTTGGCATTTTAATGTTCTCAATTTCTTTTGTCACTTTAGTTTTTGCCAAGGATTTCTTCCATTTTGCCTTATCGATGACCGTGCTAACCTTAGGAGAAGCTACGGCTTTTCCAGCAATCCCAGCTTATATCAATGACTTATCACCACTATCGAGTAAGGGAAAGTATCAAGGCTCAATTATGGTGGCGAGTGGCCTAGGACGTGCTTTAGGACCGTTGTTCGGGGGGATGATTATTGACCGTGCAGGGTATATTCCATTTTTCTGGGTCGCAGCAATTGTAATTTTCCTGATGATCGTGTTAGTGATCCCAGTTTACTTAAAGCTACGCAAGGTGTTAACGCTTTATAATTAAAGTATACGAAAATTTTATTTAGCCATTTCTGAATTAAAATGATATAATTATGTTAATTTAATTTATATCTTTAAGCTAAAAGGGGGACTTTTATGCATAAATTAGCAGTTCGTGGTGGTGCTGGAGATATTATCCAACCTAAGGTTGGTACTCGCCCACAAGATAACTTATACTTAGCCGTTAACTCAGAATGGCTTGAAAAGGCAGTAATTCCATCAGATCGTTCTCGTATCAGTTCATTTGATGGTATCGACCTCAATGTTGAAAAACACTTGATGGAAGACTTTGCTGCCTTTGCTGATGGTAAGAAGGACTTGCCTGATGTGCCTAACTTTGCTAAGGCAGTTGAATTGTATAAGTTAGCTCGCGACTTTGAGAAGCGTAATGCTGATGGTGCTGCTCCAGTTAAGGCAGATTTGGTATTATTAGAAAGCCTTAGCGATTTCGCAGACTTTAATGAAAAAGCTGCTGATCTTGCTAAAGCAGCCTTTACTTTGCCATTTGATTTCGCAGTTGACGCTGATATGAAGAATACCAAGGTTAACGTGGTAAGCTTTACTGATCCTGATATTTTCTTACCAGATACTAAGACTTATGAAACTGAAGGTGCTAAAGACTTACTTGCAATTTTAGAAAAGCAATCCGTTAACTTATTGAAATTGGCTGGTGTTGCTGAAGATCAAGCTAAGGAATACGCTGCTGATGCGCTTAAATTTGATGCGCGCTTGGCTAAGGTAGTTAAGTCATCTGAAGAATGGGCAGATTACCCAGCAAGCTACAACCCATATTCATTAGCAGATTTTGAAGCTAAGTTTAAGTCATTCGATATTAAGAAATTCTTGCTTAATGCTCTTGGTGAAGAACCTGAAAAATTAATCGTTTTGGATCCACGCTTCTTGGATAACTTCGAAAGCTTGGTTAACGAAGAAACCTTTGATGAAATTAAGGGTTGGATGCTTGTTAAGTTCATTAACGGTGCAGCAAGTGCTTTGTCACAAGAATTCCGTGAAGCAGCCTTTCCATTCTCTCAAGCTTTATCTGGTCAACCAGAATTATCTTCTGGCGACAAGCAAGCTTACCACTTGGCAAATGGTCTCTTTAGTGAAGTTGTCGGCGTATACTACGGTCAAACTTACTTTGGTGCTGATGCTAAAGCTGATGTGCTCGATATGATTCAACGGATGTTGAACGTTTACGAAGATCGAATCCGCAATAATGATTGGCTTTCACAAGCAACTAAGGATAAAGCTATTGTGAAGTTGAGAGCTTTGATCTTGAAGGTTGGTTACCCTGATAAGATCGAAGACATTTACAACCGACTACAAGTAACACCAGCTAGCGAAGGTGGATCGCTCTTCTCTAACTTGAGAGCAGCCGCTATCTTGAAGCGTGAATACAACCTTGAAAAATTGCATAAGCCAGTTGATCGGACTGTTTGGTTGATGCCAGGTAACTTAGTAAATGCCTGCTATGACCCACAACGTAACGATTTAACTTTCCCTGCAGCAATTTTGCAAGCACCATTCTACGACTTGAAACAAGATCGTGCTTCAAACTTCGGTGGTATCGGAGTTGTTATTGCTCACGAAATTTCTCATGCCTTTGATAACAACGGTGCACAATTCGATGAATTGGGCAACATGGTTAACTGGTGGACTGATGAAGACTACGCTGAATTTAAGAAGCGTACGCAAGCCGAAATTGAATTGTTCAATGGTATCGAATATGGTCCAGTAGTTTTGAACGGTAAGCAAATCGTTTCCGAAAACATTGCTGACCAAGGTGGTTTAACTGCTGCTGTTCAAGCTGCTAAGGATGAAGGCGACGACATGAAGAAGTTGTTTGAAAACTTTGCTCGTGTATGGGCTAACAAGCAATTGACTGAATCAATCAAGACGCTTGTTGCCATCGATGTGCACGCCCCTGGTCCAGAACGTGCCAACGTACAATCACAATGCCAAGATGAATTCTACGAAGCCTTTGACGTTAAGCCAGGCGATGGTATGTGGTTAGATCCTGAAAAACGGGTTCACATTTGGTAATATTTGATAAAGAAAAAATGTTGATCAGACTACGTAAAGTAGTTCGGTCAACATTTTTTTGTTTAGATTACCTATAACACTACTAAAAATATCAAAAATGACGTTTTTGACATAAAGGAAAGAAAAACTTGCTCTAATTATTGCAAAAGCTAGTTTTTGCAATAAAAAAAGATTGCCATCAAAAGATAGCAATCAAAATTGAATTATTTTACTTCATTTTTAGGTGCAACTCGTTTAATTGAGTTGGTGTTTTGCCGTCCTAGGATCAATGGAATGTGTTCGACGATGGTGTCCGCATATTCCAAGCCAAACCAAGAAGCTGGATTGGAAGATAGGTTTTGCAACCAAACACGAGCTTCTACTAGCCATTTTTCATAGCTAACTAATTGCGTTTGTGGACTAATTACGTCATTGACGATAACGAAGGAGAAGTCACCAACGTCACGACCAGGAGTAGTGGTGTATTCTTGTGGCTGAGCTTCAATCGTGCCGTCCGCAATCAAGTCGTGAACGATTTGACGCAAGTAGACGTTAACACTGGTTTGCTTCTTAAATCCTAGGTATAGCTGAACGTTAATTACGTTCTTAGTGCCATAAGTATTTACTGAATACTCTGCAGTATATGGTTCGTTAGTAACGTTGACCGTGATAAACCAGTAGGCTTTAGCACGTTTTGGACGCTTATCCAAAATTGAGTAGAGGATTTCACGCTTAATGAACTTACCGTACTTAACCTTGGCGGTGTAAACCAAGTTAGTAGCGTAAGTTGGATATTCATCATCGTGGCTGAGCGCCGTTAACATATCGGTATATTCATCCAAACGAACGTAGGCGTTGCGTGATTCGCGCTTGTCACGAATCTTGTTACCGTAGTACCAAACGTACATTACAGCCAAGATTAGGCCAGCGATAACCAAGGATACATAACCACCGTGAGTAAACTTGCTCAAACTGGAGATCATGAACATCACGTCTAAGAAGCCGAAGAAAATCAAGAAAATCCAGTTCCAAATCATTGGCACTTTTTCTTTGATTAGCCATTCGTAGAGCATAATCGTGGTCATCAACATTGAGATCGTAATTGATAAACCATAGGCTGCTTCCATGTGTGCTGAAGTTTGGAAGAATAAAACCAATGCGATAGTTGCGACACAAAGCATCTTGTTAACGGCAGGGATGTAGATTTGTCCCTTTTCGTTAGAAGGGTACATAATGTTCATTCTTGGCAAGAACTTCAAACCACTGGCTTCAGCTACTAAAGTAAAGGAACCAGTAATCAAAGCTTGAGAAGCAATGATGGCTGCAATCGTAGCTAAGATGATAGCTGCCAAACGGATATTTTGCGGAATAATTTCAAAGAAGGGGTTAAGTTCACCAACAGCTTTGAAATCAGGGTTCTTAAGAATCCAAACACCTTGTCCGAAGTAGTTTAAGGACAAGCAGACAAAAACATATGGCCAAGAACCGATGATGTTGCTCTTACCAACGTGACCAACATCAGAATAAAGGGCTTCGGCACCAGTCGTTGCCAAGAAGATGGATCCTAAAATGAATAATCCGGCCTTGTTGTCTGGACTAAAGAGCAATTTAATGGCGTAGATTGGGTTGATCGCTTCCAAAATTGACCAGTCGCCGGCCATATTCATTAAACCGATCACACCAAGGAAAGTGAACCAAATAAACATGATTGGTCCAAATGCCCGACCTATAATGCTAGTACCCATTCTTTGAATTAAAAACAGGACTAGCAGGATAGCAACGGTAATGATAATTACCATTTGCTGATTATCAACGGGCACGTTTCCAGAACCAAATTCCATACCCTTTAATCCTTCGATGGCGGTTGTAACCGTAACCGCTGGTGTAAGGGTACCATCCGCTAAAATTGCGGCTCCTCC
>NZ_CAKC01000025.1 GCF_000296855.1 Lactobacillus gigeriorum DSM 23908 = CRBIP 24.85
TAGTCCTCTGGTACCACCTGAACTTCTATGTCATAGCGGCGTCCTTGATTGTCCAAGGCATAGATGTCAAAAACGCCCCCCATGCTCATCGCGAAAATCCTTAACTCGTTCCTGCGGCTGGGCCATTTCGATCTTTTCGATTTCCATCTCTGGCAATACGGCCTGCAAGAACAGTTTACAGGTTTCTTTATTGGCCATTACCTTACCAAAGACTAAATCATTCAAGAGCAGAAAATACTTTCCTAAATCCATTATAAGACAACTCCTTAAAATTTGATATTGAGAGCAAAATTGCCCCTATTAGTTAAATACGCAAAAAATGCCAAAATATATTTTTTATTTTTCTGCCTTTACCAAATCTTAAGAATTACACGAAAAAGCGAGCCACAGCTCGCTTTTTAATTTTAAAAAGTATTTAGTATTTGTCAGAATTTATTTAGGAGTGGCTTTCTTTTCCACTTTCTTACCCATTTGCATATTATCGTTGTAGCCCCATACCCAAGTGATAATGAAGCTGACTACGATTGCGGCAATTGTGGAGAAGAGGTAAGCGTAGAAACTTGTTAAGTCGTTAGGGTTTTTAGGGTTGAAGAAGGATGAGAATCCGATTACAGAACCACTAAAGCCATACATTGTTCCGTGCATTAAACCAGTGATTAAACCACCAACACCAGAACCGATTAAACCAGAGATGAAGACCTTACGGTATCTTAAGTTGATACCGTAAATAGCAGGCTCAGTAACGCCACAGAAGGCAGAGATAGCAGCTGCAATTCCTAAAGTCTTCATGTCATCCTTACGAGACTTAATAGCTACGGCTAAGACAGCAGCACCTTGAGAAACCATTGTTGCTGATAAAATAGCGTTCAAAGCTGATTGACCAGAACCCGCGATTTGTTGGGCAACCAATGGCACAACGCCCCAGTGAAGACCGAAGATAACTAAGATTTGGTAGAAGCCACCAATAATCAAACCACCGATCCAACCAGATTCAGAAACTAACCAGTTGATACCATCAGCCAAGCCATTAGCAAGACCTTGAATAATTGGGCCAGTGATGACAAGAGTGATTGTTGAAACTACTAAAATCGTGATCATCGGATTGAAAAGCATCTGTATAGCGAAAAAGACGCTATAAGATGCTTTTTAGCTAGCCTTCGAATTTGAATGGGCAACAATCGACATGATCATTGATTAGTCCGATGGTTTGAAGGTAAGAATAAACAATTACAGGACCCACCATGAAGAAATCGTACTTTTTCATTCGTCTTGCTAATTGCTTAGAAAGATCGCTGGAAGTAGGGACATCTTCAAAAATTTCTGGATGATGGACCACTTGAACGGGAATAGTTTCCTGAATAAATTTGACAAAGCTGCCGTAATTGCGCTCTACAGTAAGAATTGCTCGTGCGTTTTTAATGGCTG
>NZ_CAKC01000024.1 GCF_000296855.1 Lactobacillus gigeriorum DSM 23908 = CRBIP 24.85
TAAGAAAAAGGAAGTTGATTGCTTCGATATCTCAAACGATGCCTTGGGGTTTGAATCACTGCTGGAACAATTGCAGGAGTTCTCCAATCCTGCAGTTATCTTTGAAGCTACTGGAGTGTATTCTTTGCCCTTAGAAGCTTTCTTGAATCGTGCTGGCTACGACTATGTGAAGATCAACCCATTGAAAGCAAAGAAGCTCATGGACAACAATCTTCACCGCAACAAGACCGATCAAGTGGATGCATATCGTCTGGCAATGATCGAATTCGTTGCTCCGCAAGCCTTGTCTATTGAGCAGCCTAAAGAATATCGCGAAATGCAGGCTGCCAGTCGCTACTACGAGGAATTAACGCAAGATACTGTCAAGGCAAAAAATCGACTGCATAGAGCCTTGCAAACGATCTTCCCACAAATCGAGCAGCTGATGAGCACGCCAACTGGAAAACAGTATTGGCAGATAGTCGAGCTATATTCTCACCCTCATTTTGTCTTGGAAGATGGATTCGATCAAATCAGCTCAAAGCTTCAAGACATAGCTGGCATCGGTCGAAGAAAGTCATGCAATTTGGCTAATTCCCTTCGAAATTTGGCCAAGCCAGCCTACGCCTACTACGACTATGACAGCGTTCAAGTGAAACTGGTACGTCGACTGGCTCAGCGGCTGATCGATCTGGAAACCGAAAAAGCTGAGGTCATCGACTACATGGAAGAAATAGCTCCTAAGAAAGATTTGGAGATATACCTAAGCGTTCCTGGCATTGCCAGAACTACAGCTTTGAGATTGATCGCAGAGCTGGGAGACTTGCGCAGATTCAAGAGCACTAATCAGATCGACGCCTTTGTAGGAATTGATCCAGGAAGATATCAATCTGGAGAATACGATGGCCATTTGGGAATAAGCAAGCATGGCAATCATATTGCCAGAAAGATTCTTTATCTGGCTATTGGACAAATTGCTTCCGCAAGTCCCTATAATCCTTGTCACATTGCCGATTATTACAAAGCAAAAAGCAATCCTTTCATAGCACGAGCTACAAAAAGATTGCCATCGCCAGCGTACATAAGTTGATTAGAACCTTGTATGCATTAATAATAAACGGCCAAGCGTACGATTACAACGTAGCCAAACATAATCAAAGACTTTAATTGTAAAAGCACTTGGTTATGTTCAGTATAGCAGTCTGGTTGAAAAATATAAATACCCGACTGCTGTTTGTCATACAATAATTTACGAAGCATAAGCTCCACTTGTTCAAATATTGATAAGAATAATCAAAAATAATTTCTTAAAATACCTAATAATACTTGATTTTGGGTAGAAAAAAGCACTTCAAGAATATATCTACTGGTTCAATAACATCAGACGTTCCAATAAACTAAAATACACGACCCCTGTTAAATACAGAAATTGTGTATTATCAAATAAATTTATAAAATGTCTAACTTTTGTATGGCACTTCAAAAGGCACTTGTTGCCTTTTTGTTTGCAAAAAATGTCCCGGGAAATAATCTTGGATTGATATTAGTTTGTGTTCTTTAGAAAAACATAATTATTTTTTGTTAAACTAAATAATAAATCTACCGTTATGAAAGGATGAGCAGATGATGGAAGACGAGCTAAAGGGACAAGAAGAAAAACAAAACGAAGCGGAAGAAAAACAAGAGCAAACACCAATTAATCAAGAGAATTCAGAAAAAGAAGCAATTAGAAGGAAGCTTTGGGAAGCATATTTTTATAGAATGAACGGATCTAAGCATCCTGGAAAATAGTGAAAATAGGTTGATCGATCAGTTACGGCAAGTAGCTGATCGATTTTTTTCTACCAAAATGAGCAAATCACCTGACTATTTTTATAATTGGTACTTACTAATTTATATAATTTTATCACAAGTGATTTTTCTTGAAATATATTACTTTTAGCGTATTATTGTAACCGTTATCAGTATTAATTTATAAGGATTGGTATATACAGTGAAAAAGAAATTGATTGCCATTGATATGGATGGAACTTTGCTCAATAAACAGAAACAAATTAGTATTGCAAATTTAGAAGCATTGAAAGAGGCAGCGGATCATGGAATAAGAATTGTACTTGCATCCGGACGACCATTAACAGGTTTAAAGCCATACTTGAAACAGTTAGGCTTATGGCAAAAGCAAGAATTTTCGATTACCTTAAGTGGTGCGACTGTGCAACAGAATAAGACAAATAAAACTTTCGCACAAAATGCAATGGAATTTAAAGCGTATCAACGTTTTTATAATTTTTCACAAAGACATAATTGTCACATTCAAATTCAGAATAATCATTCATTATATACGACTGATAGTACCTTATCACATTGGACAACTAGAGAAGGAAAGATGAATCTTCAACAAATCAATCAGGTCAAACTGGCAGAAATAGAAGCTTTGAAAGATGTCTATAAAATGCAACTGATTGCAGAACCTGAAGATATTGAACGGTTATTTAGTAAAATTTCTCCTGAAGTAAAGAGCTTGTACCAAGTTTTGAGGCAAGAAAGATATGCTGTTGATGTATTAGCACCTGAAGCAGGGAAGGGTAATGCGTTAACACAGTTATGCGAATTGTTGAATATACCGATTGAACAAACGATGGCGATTGGGGATGGAACCAATGATTTGTCAATGCTTAAGACCGCTGGATTGAGCGTTGCAATGAAAAATGGTAAGGATGTTGTGAAAGAAACGGCAGATGAAATCACTGATAGTAATGATAATGATGGTGTTGCTAAAGCTATTCGGAAATTCGTGTTGAAATAGAAAAAAACAGCGCAAATGTTACTACACTTATAAAGTAAAAAGAGTACTTATTATGCGTTTTAGTTAGTCATAATAAAGTACTCTTTTTATTCAAATAAGGCTTAAGCTTCCTGCAAAGAATCATTTTTAGCTTCTGCGATAAATTGCTTTAACTCTTCATCAGAGAAGTATTGACCATACTTATTCTTTGCCTTAATAAAAATCGTTTCGTCGTCGAGAGACAAATCGATAAGCACATCAATCAGTTTCTTAACTCCTGCACGATTTGCAATCTTCTCGCCATCTTCACGACCGCTAATTCTGGCATCCATGATCTTCATCTCGTAGTCCATGATATCTGATCTCCTGTCTTGATTAAGTTCCTTGATTCGTTTCTGAGACCAAATGAAGTGTTCATTTAGACTAATCTTTTCATCGTTCATCAACTTCGCTAGTTCTTTAAGTTCTGCGCTTTCGCAAGTAAAGTTGCCTTTTGAGTTAATGATAACCATAGTAGCGCCGTCATTCAACTCTAACGCATGGTCTTTCGTATCAATCGTTTTGAAGAAGTGGACGGCACGATTATCAACTTTTGAAAAAGCCTCAGACGGATCAAACGAACACAAGAAAATAATAAAAGTATCAGGCAATTCAGAATAATCATGACCTGACTTCAAAACCTTAGCTCCATCAATTGTTGATTGATAGTAGCGCAATCTTCTTCTAAGATACTTGCTTGGCGAAGTCTGCATTTCAATATCAAAGATCCGATCATCCTTGTCGACTACTTTGATATCCAAGCGAATGTCTTTAGCCTCCCGCTGATCATTACCTAGCGCATCTTGCTTGTTAAACTCTACGATCTCTTTAATCTCCAAAAAGGGCAGAATGATCCTAAGCACATACAAGCAAAACTCTTCGTTTTCCATGACCCAACCGAAGATCTTATCTTCGGTAAAGCCGAATTCCTTTGGGACTTCATAATCCATGAAGTTGCCTCCTCGTAATTATAGATTTGAGAGCAAAAATAACCTCCTAATATATAAATACGCAAAAAATTGAAAAATTTACTTTTTTTCTTAAAAAATGGCACAAAAAAATGATGCCATCTCTACTGAAAAGCATCACTCTGTTAAAACTTTGAATTTAATTCTTTTGTCTTGTAAAAATTATTAAAGCGACTAAACCACAAATTAATGGGGCTAGAGTAGTTACGTAAAATGGAGCTACAAAGATATTGGTTGTAATTGCACCAATCCATTTGGTAAGAACAAGTGGTACTAAGATTGAACCAACATTTCCCAAAGCTAATAGCAGGGAGGTAGCAAAGTTAACACCAGTATGAGGAACATGTTCTGCTACGTAGTAGAAAGTGAAGGACATAGTTCCTACGAATGAAAGTCCAATCAAAATTGCACCAACATAGAAAAGTACAATATTTTGTGGCAATAAGAAGAAAAAGTTTCCTAATGCCATGCATCCTAACATAGTTGGGTAAGTATAATTATCTAAACGCTTTAAAATTGGTCCAAAAATAAAACCTAGAATTACGCCACTGAAAGCAAGAATAGTCATTAAATTAGTAACTCTAGCTTCAGGAATATGGTATTTACTTTCTAGTAAGAAGGGAATCTTAGCTGTAGCACCAATGTAAGAAATACCAACAACTAATGTAGCAATTGCAAATAATACAACTGTCTTATTAATATGAACTTCTACCTTGGCTTTTTCCCCTTGATCGACTGCAGGTACATTTAAAGCAAAGAGAATGATAATTGGAATCACTAAAAGATAGATCCAATAAACGTAACGGATATTAATCAAAGCAATATATCCAGCGATCAAGGTAGTAATTGTTTTACCAAGGTTGAGCACTGAAGTTCGAATTCCGATCATTGAACCTAATGTTGAGCCTGAGTAAAAATCAGATAACATCGAAACTGATAATCCGTTACACAAGCCGATTCCGGCACCTAAAATCAATCTGGTTATTAACACTAGTTTGAAATTGGTCATAAAAACTGGTAAGCAGCCTGCTACTAACATTAATGACAATCCAAGCAAAACTGTGCCTTTTTTGCCAATTAAACGTACAACTAAGTCGCTTAATAAAACACAAATTGTGATAACTAAAGCAGGTAGCGTGATCAAGTTCTCCGCAGAAGCTTGTGAAAGACTTGGATCAAATGTTCGATAAAATTGTAATAAATGTGGTACCGCTGGTGCAATCGAAACTGTTGAAAAAAGTAGTAATGAAACTGACAACAGCGATACTTTGGTAATAAGTTTATTATTCATAAAAGTTGGCCAAAGCCTAACCCCTTTCTTAAATCATTCAGATTCCAAGTATACCATATCGGTATAAAGTACGGACAAAATATGCACAGAGGGAAAAAACGATTTTTAAATGGCTTAACTAGCACCACGTGTAATAATAATTGCTTTTTCTACATGTTTATTTATAATTAATATGTAGAAAGAAACGAAGTAAAGAAAAATGCGTAAAGAAGTACCACAATTAGACAATAATTTGACTAAAGAAGAATTCCTGGCTTTGATTGTTGACAGCTTCCAGTCGGTTGTCTTCGGCACGGTTGATCAATCGGGTAATCCACACACTAATGTAGCTGACATTGAATTATTGAGAGATGGCAAATTGATTTTTGCGACAACTTATCAAAAGGCATTCTATCAACGATTAATGAATCATTTTCGAATTTCTATCACAGCTCTAAAGGGCACTGAAACTCTTGATAGTGTTGGCTTTACCATTGATGGTGATGTCGAAGAAATCGATCAAAGATATTTAGATGAGATTTTCGCAAATCATCCTGAAATGAACCAAATTAGTGCCAATCACTCAGAACGAAAAAGTATCTTGCGTACTTTTGCAATTACGCCAGTAGTTGGTTCGATTTATGATCTTCGTCAGCAACCGATTTTTTAAAAAGTATTCAAATTTTAATAGTTAAATAAGTGTTTTCTTTTGTTAATTTATAACTACCAAAAAAATAATATCACTTGGGTAAATAACTTTGTAATCGCTTATTTTGATTATAAAATGTAAATATATATTAAAGATCAAAATAAACGAGGGGATTAGGATGACGGACCAGGTTTTTAAAGTTAAACGAAGAAAATTATTGCAGGCCTTAGTGCGTGCAGAAGCTGCTGTTTTACTCAGTGCATTAATTCATTATCGTTTTTACAAAATCCCAGTTATGAATTTAATCTCACTTATGATCATTGTAATCGGCACGTATTATTTTTTTAAACGAATGTTCATCCGCTATAGTAAAGATTATCTAGAACGAGTCGAAGATAAAGAAGCCAAGGAACTTTTTCAGACTGTAGGTTGGCTGGCAATTTTCATTCCATGGATGTTTCTGGTCTCAATTTTCATTGGGACGGGCTTGATTTTGTATTTCTTTATTCGTTCATGGAACAAGCTCTTGCTGGATGCCTTAGCATTCGTGTTTGTTCTCGTTCTAAGAGAGTGTGTTAACGGCACTTTTAACGTAAATAATAAAATATGTGGTTGACTTTTTAGTATGTCATCGCTAAACTTACTTACAAGTAATAAGCAAAAAGGAGATGAATTCACATGTTGGCACGCTTTATGAAACAAGTTGATAACGTATGTTGTTGCTGCACTAGTAGCATCATTTTTGGCGTGCCCACTGTGCAACATCTTCATACTTAGCTTTTTTAGTGTTATGAGATAAAAACTGAAAAATACTAGGTAGCCGAGTTGTAGATCCATTGGGTCCGCAGCTCGGCTTTTTGCGTAGTTTTTTAGAGGGAGTTTTTTATGAAAAAGTTCAGAACAATAGCAGCCGGAATTATTACTTTTGTGATTGCCATGGTTCTTGTTGCTTGCGGCAAAAGTACTAGTAAGACGGCTGACACTAGTGATACGTTAAAATTGAGTACGACTGCTCCGCTTGATACGATTGATATTAGTAAGTCAACGGGTTATGGTCAAACTGGAAACGTTTTTGAAAGTTTCTACCGTCTTGGTGATAAAGGTAAGCCAGTGGCTGGGTTAGCTAAGTCGGTCAAAATATCTCCAGATGGGAAAACTTGGATTTTTACTTTGAGGGATGCCAAGTGGTCCAATGGGGATAAGATTACTGCTCAAGATTTTGTCTATTCATGGCGTCGAAGCTTGAGTCCAAAGACAGCTTCACCATACGCTTATCTATTTAGTGGGGTAAAAAATGCGGATGAAATTGTTGCCGGCAAAAAGCCGGCAAGCAGTATTGGAATTGAAGCTATTAATTTAAGAACAGTCAAGATTTCATTAGCAAGACCAATTGCCTATTTCAAAGTTTTGCTAGCTTATCCATTATTTGGACCACAAAATCAAAAAGTGGTAGAAAAATATGGCAAACGCTTTGCCACTAAGGCTGAATATCAAGTCTATTCAGGACCATTTAAAATTGTTGGCTGGAATGGTACCAACGATACCTGGGAATTTGTTAAGAATAATAATTACTGGGATAAAAATGTCGTGAAACTAAAGAAAATTTCTTATCAAGTGGTTAAATCAACTAATACGGGTTACCAATTATTTCAACAGGGTAAGTTGGATTTAACACCACTTTCTAGTGAACAAGTTAAAAACTTGCAGACCAACAAGGAATTTACGTCATACCCATATTCGTTAGTACGTTTCTTGCTTTACAATTTTAAGGACAAGAATACGCTTAATCGTAAAGCAATGAATAATCAGAATATTCGTTTAGCACTATCTTTAGGAATCGATCGTCAAATTGTAACTAAAAAGGTTTTGGGCAATGGTTCTACTTTACCAACTGGTTTTGTAGCAAGTGATTTAGCAGCTGATCCTAAAACTGGGGTTGATTTTGCTAAATCACAAAAAGTCAAAAATACAGTCGATTATCAACCTGCGCTTGCTAAAAAGTATTGGGCTAAGGGCTTGAAAGAAATTGGCGCATCCAAATTAACGCTTAATCTATTGTCTTCAAATGACGAAGCAGATAGTGATCAGTTAACACAATATTTGCAATCACAATGGATGAAGTTATTAAAAGGATTAAAAATTACTGTAACTAATATTCCAGATAAAGCCACTAACAGCAAAGCGCAAAACGGAGACTTTGACATTTATCTTTCTCACTGGGGTGGAGATTTCAACGATCCGATGACTTTCATGCAAATTCCGCTAACTGGTACTTCATATAATTATGGCAAGTGGTCGAATGCTGATTACGATAACTTAATAAAAATGGCGCAAGATCAGGATGCTAATAATGTAAGCAAGCGTTGGGCAGATCTAGTTAAAGCGGCTAAACTTGTTAATAGCAGTCAAGTAATCACGCCGATCTATCAACAGACAACAGCATATTTACAAAAGAGCAACGTTAAGGGGATTATTCATAATACTGCTGGAACTCAGTGGAATTACAAGTATGCCTATTTAAAGTAGAAACATTAATTTCCTATTAGATAAAGAGAGATTGATCCACCAACGTAATTCCACGTTGATAATCAATCTCTCTTTATTTGACCTTATTTAGGGCTGCATCAATTTCAGTATCGCCTGAGTGCATGATTAGTACTTGACCGATAGTATTAGGATGATCAAGACAAGCTACCAATATATGGGCTACATCAGGGATCGGGTTGGTGCCACCATCTTTTACGTTAAGTGCAATTTTTCCAGTAGCAGGTTCTTCAGTAAGTGAACCGGGTTGCACAATTGTGTAATCTAAGTGAGTTTCATCCATTAACCACTTATCTGAGAAAAACTTAGCAATATTGTAATCGGTGAGGGATGCAAGACTAGGAATTGTAGCCCATTTCTCTTGATCCAAGGCAAAAGCTGAACTTAAATGTACGAACCGTTTGCTGCCGACTTGCTCTGCAGCCATCATTAACTTAACAGCACCGTTTAAGTCAGTTTGCAATAAATCTTTACCTCGTGAGCCACCAGTGAAAATCACCGCATCACAGCCTAAAAGCAACTTAGTTAAATCAGCTACGGAATCATGTAGATCTAAAGTAACTTTTTGTAAATTTGTAGCATCATCTAAGCGATCAACGTGCCTAGCACCGGCTACAACTTGATGATTAGCTTGCAAAAGCAACTTTACGACTTCTTGGCCAACACGCCCTGTGGCGCCAGCTACAAATACTTTCATAGAAAAGCCTCCTTATCATTTCTTCTAACTTAGCACAATGAAGATAGTAATACCACTAAAGTTGTTTACATAATATATTTATAACAACAAATATAAATATATGTATAATAAAATCTATATTTTATAGCTTTTATATTTCCATAGAAGCAAATGGTCTGATAAGATAGAATTAATCTAATTTGTTTCGGGGGTTTTTATGGCAGATTTTTTTAAAAAGAATACTGCTGGAATTTTACTTTGCCTAGCTATCGCAGTGCCAGCTTGGTTTTTGGGCAAATTGGTTCCAGTTGTGGGAGGACCAGTTTTTGCAATTTTAATTGGGATGGTAGTTACACTATTCATGCCAAATAAAGCTGCAGTAAATGCTGGAGTAACGTTTACTTCTAAGAAAATCTTACAAACAGCTGTTGTTTTCTTAGGATTTGGTATGAATTTAACGGAAATTTTGGCTAAAGGAAAAGAATCCTTGCCAATTATCTTAGCAACGATTACCACTTCACTGGTAATTGCCTACATAATGTATAAATTGCTCAAATTGGACAAAAACAATGCCATTTTGGTAGGTGTTGGTTCATCAATTTGTGGAGGAAGTGCAATTGCTGCCACAGCTCCAGTTATTGATGCCTCAGATGAAGAAGTTGCGCAATCAATTTCCGTAATTTTCTTGTTCAACGTAATTGCAGCCTTGATTTTTCCAGCCTTAGGAGTTGCTATCGGTCTTGGTAATGAAGGTTTTGGTATCTTTGCGGGAACAGCAATTAATGATACTTCTTCGGTAACGGCGGCTGCTACAGCTTGGGATGGAATTCATGGAAGCAACATTTTAGGCTTAGCTGCGATTATCAAGATGACCAGAACTTTGGCAATTATCCCTATTACCTTAGGTTTGGCATTTTTGCATGAACGTCAAGAAAAGAACTCTGAAGGTTCGAACTTTAGTTTGAAGAAATCTTTCCCATATTTCGTTTTGTTCTTTGTTTTGGCTTCGGTAGTAACCACGGCATTTCAATTGCCAGCATCAGTCACTGAACCACTTAAAGATTTAAGCAAGTTCTTGATTGTAATGGCTATGGCAGCGATTGGTTTAAACACCAATATTGTTAAATTGGTAAAAACCGGAGTAAAGCCAATTTTAACCGGTTTCTGCTGCTGGCTAGGGATTTCAGTTGTCAGTCTGTTGATGCAACACGTATTAGGATTTTGGTAAAAAGTAAAAATAACAGCGATTGCTGCAGGAATCAATTGATTCTTGTGACAATCGCTGTTTTTATTAACGATTAATTGAACGTGCCATCCGTGAAATTGTGTGTCGTTCTCCGCGAATTGCTCTGCTGAGTGGGTAGATGTTATCAAATGGTGATTGAATTCCCCAAGCTGCATCACCGATATGTTGAATATCAACACCACAGGTCTTGTTTCTTAAAGCAATTTCTTCGATGATTCGACTACCACTGCCTTCTTGACTCGTTCCAATTGTGGACATTACCAAAGCATCGTGTTCATGTGCTAATTTTACGACGCTGACTAAGTCTGATTTAGTGAAACCAGGAACAGTCCCCACTGCTGGAACTAAAATTACGTCTGCTCCGGCTTCAATAAACTTTTTCACAGCTTCTTCGGAAACAACTGGTTCATTCACACCGGCTCCGTGCATTTTCCCTGCAATAATTAATCCTGAAAATTCTTCCTTAGCGGTTTTAATTGCTTTGGCAATTTGTCTATTTGTTACTCCAGTACCTGGGTTACCGGTTAAGCAAACAAAATTCAGACCTAGTGCTTCAGCTTTTTGTAGACTAGCTTTGCTTGCAGTTCGCCCGGCTGGAATTTCAAGGCGATCTTCACTCATGTCAGCTTCGGTATCAACTGGTTCAAGGTTGGCACCAATTGGACGACCCACTAGTTTTTGTAGAGCATGGATGGTTTCACTAGGATCATCGACTGCAAGACCAGCAATTTTGGGTTCAAACACATCTAAGGCATTTAATAAAATTAAGTCAGCACCAAAGCTGGCAGCAATTTCTGAAGTAGTAATGCCATCCATTGCTTCATGCATAACTACGTTTTCTGAGAGGATTACTCGACCTTCGGAAGCTTTGATTGACTGCTTTAAGTCATCTCGCTTCATTTGTAACATTTCGCTTGAATTTGCACTAATTAATCGCTTTACCATAAAAACACTCTTTCTAAAAAATTATTCATCTACTGAAGCGGTTTCAATGATTTAAGTGTATCATTTACATTAGAATTGGTAAATACCAATTAAAAAGAGTTAACCGATTTTGTGAAATAAAATTTTATTTATGATCCGAAAGCAAATTCCGTAAAGTACTGATAGTACGGTGATAATGCCGTACCAAATAAGAATCGCAGAGAACGTGATTTTTTGAGGATTGAGAAGAATAAAGCTGGTTGCTAAGGCTATACCAACTAACAAAAAATAGATATTATTTTTCAAAAATTGCTGTTTCATAGCAATTCGTGGTTGAAGATAACACAAGTACTGATCTTGAAGCCATGTTAAGCAAAGAATAGCTAAAAGAATCCAGATAAAACCACGAGGTGGGGGAAAGTCTGCTCCTAATAAGGCGGTAATAATTGAAAAACTGGAAAAGAAACCAGCTTCGAGGATGCGAATTTTTTTCATAATGAGTAAAAGCTTTCAATTGTTATTTTAAAAATACTCTAGCAATCATTGGAAAATTTTTCAATCAAAGCAAATCAATAAATTAATTCTATCAAAAATAACAAATAGGCTTATTTTTTTAATCAAATTAACTCGCTATAATGAAAGCGATTTATATGATGAGGAGATTTTTATGAGCAATCAAATACTTAAAGCACAAGCTCAAGGTAGAAACGGTGAAATTAATTTCGAAATTGAACTTAGTGGCAATCACATTGACGATGTTAAAGTAACCAAGAGTGCAGAAACTCCAGCTGTTTTCAATCAGGCTTTTGGGAAATTGAAAGAAAACATTATTACCAACCAAAGTTTTGATATTGACGTGGTTAGTGGAGCATCAATCATGACCCAAGCAATTTTGGATGCTGGTAAGGCTGCGCTTAAGGAAAACAATGTTACGCCTGCTAGCGAAACTGCAAGTAAGGCTCATGTTAATGAAACGTTAGATGTTGACGTTGCAGTTATTGGTTCAGGAATGGCCGGATTAATTGCTGCTTGTCGTGCACTTTCAATGGGTAAAAAAGTTATTGTACTTGAGAAGAACGGCTACATTGGGGGAGCTTCAATTTTAAATGGTTCAAACGTAACTGCAACAGGCTCAAAGCTTGCTGAAAAATTGTTTGGCGACAAAGCTCACTTAGATTCACCAGAATTATTGTTCGATGATATTACTCGTGAATGTCGTGGTACCAACGATGTTGCTTTATCACAATTATTAACCGAAAACATTGGTAAAGCAATTGATTTCATTACTGATTTTGCAGATTTAACTTTCCAAAAAGCAGAAACGCAAACGATTGAACATACCGTAGATCGTCAAGTTGAAATGCCATCACAAAGTTCTTATGAAGTTGTAACTAAGGTTGCTAAGGCTTTTGAAGCTAAAGGCAGTAGAATTTTGTTAGATGCGCGTGTTGAAGAGTTAACTACTGATGAAGCAGGCAAGGTTGTAAGTCTTGTAGCTGAAGGACGCCACCAAACTACGACTGTTAACTTCAAGTCATTAGTGCTTGCTGCTGGTGGTTGGGGTGCTAAAGATTACAAGGAACACAAGACAGATATTCCTTACTATGGTCCAATGACTTCAACTGGTGATTACTTTGCATTTGCTAAAAACTTGAACTTGGAAAGTCGCAATTTAGATTGGTACAAAGTTTACCCACACGGACTTGAAGTTGAACCTGGAATTGCTAAGTTGATAACTTACTCAACTAAAGAAGCAAGTGACATGGGAGCAATTTTTGTTAACCGTGCAGGTAAGCGAATTGTTAACGAATCAGCACCATATACCCACTTTAGAGATGCGATTGCTAATGAAAAAGATAAGATTGCTTTTGTTGTCATGGATCAACGCATTTGGGATCGTTTCTACGAATTGATGCTTAAGTATGGCTTTACTAAGGATGAGGTACAAAGCTTCTTCGATTTGGATGGCAAGAAGAGTCCAATTTTAGTTAAGGGCGATTTGAAGACTGTTGCTGAAAAAGCAGGAATTGATAAAGCTGAATTAGCTAAGACTTTGGCAAATTGCGATGAAGCAGTTAAGGCCGGTAAGGATAAAGAATTTGGTCGTGATCCTAAGTTCATGCATGCTTATGAAGGCGACACTTACTATGTAATTGAACAAAAATTGCGTTTCTGCACGACCTTGGGTGGATACGAAGTTCGTGAAGGGATGCAATTAGTTGATGCTGATTTTGAACTTGTGCCTAACTTCTATGCTGCTGGAGAAATCATTGGTGGTGCAAATGGTCATGATTCAATGCCAAGTATGATGAACTCTTGGAGTTATGCTTCTGGATTTGTTGCTGGTACACAAGCAGCAGATAATTGTAATAACTATTAGAAAAATAACAATTTTATACATGTAAAAACCAGTAAGCTGGGATCAAGGAAGATCCTGACTTACTGGTTTTTGATTTGGTTAAATTAACTTGTTTTTCTTAGTAAAGTTTTCTTCACAGTAATCAAGTGAAAACTGCTTAAACCGGTTAACAACTGGAGTTAAGAAGTGGTTAGCCTTTGTAAATAGATAAATTGGGTGGACGTTCACATTATCGCTGATCGGAAGCATTTTGACCTCGTAGGGATTTAGTTGTGGCAAGTGAGGGATGATCGCAACGCCGTAACCCCAATGGACAAAACCGATGATCGTATGATCTTCATCAGCTTCGAACACAATCCTTGGTTCAATCTTGGCATGAGAGAACATCGTATCGATAATAGACCGCAAGCCACTTTTTTGTGAGTAGTAAATAAAAGGATATTCCGCAAGTTCCTTAAGCGTAACCGATTCACGTTTGGACAACGGATTAGAATAGGCGACGGCTGCCAACATTCGTTGATCGACTAAGTGATAGCAATTGATCTGATCGTTTGCTCCCTGAAAAGTAGGTTGCGAAGCAAAAACGATATCTAATTTATCATCAAGTAAGTCTTGAACTAAATTGTTGGTAACTCCTTGATGGAATAAAAATTGTACTTTGTCATTATTTTTTTCTTCTTGAAACTTTGATACTAAGTGAGGAACCAAGTCTTGACCCATGGTAAAAGTAAAGCCAAGGTTGATTTGGCCACTGTTTTCATCAAGAAGTTGCGAAATCGAATCCGCACCGCTCTTAAATTCGGCAAGCCCACTTTTGACATATTCAAGATAGATCTTACCGTAGTTGGTGAGCTTGATGTTGCGTCCATCTTTTTCAAAAAGTGGAATCTTCAGTTCATCTTCCAAGCTCTTAATGGCATATGACAAGGATGGTTGGGAAATTCCTAGATTCTCAGCGGCTTTAGCCATGTGCTGTGTTTTTGCGAGTTCAACGAAAAATTCTAAGTGTTTTAAGTTCATTTTTGTTACCCTACAGTCATAAATAATTAAATCATTACATAACTAATCATAAAGAATTTATATTAATAAAACAAGTTAACTTTATTTATTATTGCTTGTGTAAACGTTAACATACATAGCGTAATGTATTTACAGTTAGGAGATTTTTTACAATGGAAAAAGACGAAAGAAGTAACAAAGTTGAAGAAACCACCATTACTGGTGTAAATGGTCCTATTAGTGGCTGGCTTGATGGTCACACAATTTTGATCGGATTAATGGCTTACCCAATCCGTCACTCAATGTCACCAACAATGCATAACAACGCATTTGCAAAATTAGGTTTGAACGCAACTTACCTTTGCTTCGAAATCGACAACGAAAGATTGCCAAAGGCTGTTGAAGCTATGCGTACTTTAGGTATGCGTGGTTCAAACGTTTCAATGCCAAACAAGAAGGCCATCATTCCTTACCTTGACGAATTAGACAAGGCTTCAGAAATGTGTGATGCCGTAAATACTGTTGTTAACAACAACGGTGTTTTGAAGGGTTACACTACTGATGGTATTGGTTGGGTTCGTGCTTTGAGAAAAGACGGCCAAGATGTTAAGGGCAAGATCATCACTTTAGCTGGTGCTGGTGGGGCAGCTACTCCTATCGCTGTTACTTCAGCTTTAGAAGGTGCTAAGGAAATCAGAATTTTCAACATTGAAGACGACTAACGAAGAAACTGACTGTGTAGCAAGTCTTCACCATCTTGAAGACAAGGAAGACTTCAAGAAGTCAATTGCTGAATCAGACATCTACTGCGATGCTACTGGTGTAGGTATGCACCCATTAGAAGACATGACTTTAGTTGAAGATCCTTCATGGTTCCACAAGGACATGATCGTCAGCGACACTGTATACGCTCCAAGAGAAACCAAGTTGATGAAGATTGCTAAGGAAGCTGGCGTAGAACACATCTACAACGGTATCGGCATGATGATCGAACAAGGTGCTGCAGCCTTCAAGTTGTGGACTGGTAAGGAAATGCCAACTGAATACATTAAAGAAATCATTGACGAACAAGACAAGGCAAGCAAATAATTTTGCTTAACTCGCATGAAAGGTAATTTTTTATATGAAAAATAAATATACCCCTACTGCTCTAGCCTTGTACTTTAACTACTTCGTACATGGTATGGGAGTAATTATTCTTTCACAAAACGCTACTGCTTTGGCTCATCAATGGGGCACTACAGTAACCGGAGCTTTGGCAGTTGTTTCCTCACTTGGTGTAGGTCGAATCATTAACTTGTTGGTATCCGGAATTTTATCAGATAAGTTTGGTCGTAAGCCATTCGTTCAATTAGGTATCGCTACTTACTTGGTATTCTTTATTGGTATCCTATTTTCACCAAATACTTTGGTAGCTTACATCTTAGGTATTTTAGCCGGAATGGCTAACTCATTCTTGGATACTGGTACTTACCCAGGTTTGATGGAAATCTACCCTAACTCAAAGGGTACTTCCAACGTGGTTTTGAAGGCGTTCATCTCAGCTGGTCAATTCCTCTTGCCATTCATCGTTAGTGGCTTGGCAGCTTCAGGTGCATGGTACGGCTGGTCATTCATCGTGCCAATCGCTGTTCTTGCCATCACTTTCTTGTACTTCCTCTTTGGTGGAGCTTTCCCAGATTCCAAGGCAGTTACTGCTGAAGAAGAAAAGGAAGTTGAAGAAGAAGGCAATGGTGCAGTTAAGAGTAACCTTTGGGTAGATGGTGCATTATTTATCATCTATGGTTACATTTCACAAGCAACTTTCTACATGGTAAGTCAAATGTTGACGCAATATGGTCAAGAAGTTGGTCATATGGCTCAAGCAGCAGCTCACCAATTGGTATCTTGGTACTCATTAGGTTCAATTTGCTGTGTTCTGTTGACTGCTTTCTTAGGTAAAAAACTAAGAGAAATCCAATTCGTTCCTGTTTATACTTTAGGTGCTTTTGTTTCCATCTTAATGATGTGGATGTTCCCACAAAACGCAGGTTTAATGGCAATTCTTGCTTTCCTTGTTGGATTCTTTGCAGCTGGTGGTGTAATGCAATTAGCTTTGACGGTTATGGCAGAGTTCTTCCCAGCAGGTAAAGGAACAGTTACTGGTTTCTTCTATACTGCCGGTTCAATTGCATCATTTACGATTCCATTGGTAATCAACTGGATTGGTGATATGAGAGGCGTTATGTTCTTTGACGTAATCGTAGCCTTGATTGGTTTCATCGACACTAGCTTGATCGCAATTCGTTACAAGCATTTATTTGGAAAATTAGGCAAATAAGGTGAAATAAATGGCAACAGTTAAAATTAGAAATATTGTTTTAGGTGAAGGCTTACCTAAAATTGCAGTTCCTAATGTAGGAACTACTGAAGAAGAAATTTTAGCTTCAGCAGCAAAAATTGCGGAAGCTAAGCCAGACTTGATGGAATGGCGAATCGACTACTACGAAGATGGCGTTAAGAATGCAGTGATTTTAAGTGAAACTGCTAAGAAATTGCGCGACGTAGTTGGTAAATTGCCAATCTTAGTAACTTTTAGAACTAAGAACGAAGGTGGCGTTTTAGAATTAACTGAGGATGCTTACCTTGACTTGGTTGAAACAGTGATCGAAAAGCGTCTTGGGGATGCCGTTGATATTGAACTTTTCCATGATGAAAAGCGAATCGATCAATTAATCGCAAGTGCGCACAACTACAATGTTGTAGTTATTATGAGTAACCACGACTTTGAAAAAGTTCCTGCTAAAGATGTAATTGTCTTCCGCTTGAAGAAGATGGCAAGCTTGGGTGCTGATGTACCAAAGCTTGCATGTATGCCTCATAACGCAGACGATGTTTTGACTTTGCTTGAAGCTACTAATGAAGCTAACAAGGCTCTTCCTAACCCAATCATCACGATGGCAATGGGCGATTTGGGTAAGGTAAGCCGTGTAGCTGGTCAAGTCTTTGGTTCAAGTCTTTCATTTGGTGCTGTTGGCAAGGTTTCTGCACCTGGTCAACTATCAATTGAAGACTTGCGTAACGCTGAAAGTTACCTCGAATTACACTAATTAGTGACAGAAAAACTCAAAATACCAAAAACCCTAAATATATATCCTCTAGAATAAAATATTTGTAGTAAATCAAATAGTAAATCGTATAAAATCCAGGCACCCGATAGCCTGGATTTTTCTTGTGGAATGGTTATAATTTGTCACGTTTTGTTGAAAAGAATCACACAATGTGTGTAATTTTTGTAGAATTTTGCTAAAATAGAAAAAGAAAAGAGGAAAGACAGGTGCTAGCTGTCTTTCCTCAATCGTAGCTTAGAAGACTTTTGTGTTAGCTAATCCTTTGGATTAGCGTTTTTTATTGCCTTGGCAATGGCAAGATCAATTACCAACTTACCGATTGCTGTGAGAACAATATTAATCGCAATAGCCCAATATATTGCTATCAAGGGCAAATACACTCCAGTCTATCCAAAATCTGCATGACTCATCACTTCCGTAGCATTAGATTGTGAGGGGTGTGCAGTCTTCAGTATACTACTGAGCAATGTAATAGCTATCTACATTGCCTGTTATGATTATACACTGAAACTTGAAAGCACCAAAATCAAGCTCAAGTCTTGTCGCTGTTGAGCTTTTCTGGGCTTTATTAGTTTTTATATGATCTGCTTCAGGGCAATTTGAATGAATCGTGGCAGTTGGTTAATAAAGTCATTGATTACTTCATCTATCTTTTCAAAACTATTCCGTTTAAGCTCTTTTAATTCTGAAATTAAGTAGACCAATGCATCTACGAATCTAATATCAGGTAAGGATCCGTTCATTAGATAGAATAAATCTCCGATTGTCTTATCATCCGTATTTTGTCTTTCCTGCCAGGCCAATAGATCATAGGTTATTGCTGTAACTGCGATATAGCCACATTGGCCATCATAGCTTTGAACTTGAGATTTATCTAAAGCAAGATATTGCTTAGACGTCTTAAAATATGTTTCAATTTGCCATCTACGACCATAAAGTTGGATGATTTCTTCAGGTCTAAGCTTTGTCTGAGTAGTAGCTAAAACCAAATACTTGTTCTTGTTTCCACGGTTGGAGACAAAGACGAGCTTCTATGTCCATGATATTGAGCCTCTACTATGCTTGAATAAAGATAATGTTTCTTTTTACAGATGTTTGAAGCAGCCAAACGATCATACAAGTCTTTAACGCTATAGCGGCGATGGCGATAAATGTAATAAATCTTTGAGCTCTTCTTGATCATGCCAAGTCCATCTAAACCAAGCTTCTTTAAAATCCAAAACATTCTTGGAGAAGAAAACCAAGAATCGAATAAGACATATTTAGCTTCTACCCCTAATCACAAGGCTGTCTAATCAACTCTACAGTTACATCGTTCATCTTTCTCTGAGCTTGATTTCTCCTTTTGCCAGTTGATTCTTCCATCGTTAAGTACATTGCGAGCAGTTCTAACGGAAAAACGTTTGTCATCCTTAGCCCTGAATAAAGAAAGCCGAGCAAAATGTACTGACATCAGCCAAGAGATAATCATGGTTAATGAAATGGTAGATTTGCGCTTAAAGTTGACTTGTTTAGTTAGCTTAGCTAGACCAATTAGTTTAATAAATGAAGAAATTAAGGATTTAGTATCGTTTTCTGTGTCGATTTGTTCTATACTGTTCATTGCGCAGGATCTCCTTTACTTTTTAGGTTGACACTTAAAGTATAACGCAGAGAGATCCTGCGTTTTTATTTTTGATAAGAAAAAGCCAAGAGGCACGGGGAAGGAGCGCTAATCTTAACTTTCAAGTTTCAGATAGTAAGAAATTTTAAGAAAGTTGGTCATGATGGAAAAACGACTTAACTATGTAATCTATGCCATAATTTGGGGAATTATTGTTGGCTTGCTAACGGTTGTTGGGCAAAAGTTTTTGCCAGGTAGTTTCAATAGCTTTGCAAATTCGGGTTCAGTTTGGTTGATCCCAGCTTTTTATGTCTCAAGAAGATATTATCAAAGAAAACAAGCAATCTTTTTTAGCGTGATATACCTGTTAGTCTGTGTGGAAACTTACTACACTTTCTATAAGTTGAGTTGGAAGACAGGTTTTATGTTCGATTTTCATGAGATTACCTGGATTCTTTGCGCCATCATCTTTGGTTATATCTTCGGATTGGGTGGTTATTTGGCCAAAAATGGTTCTGATAGGATGCGGGTTATCTGTATGACCATGTTGCCAGCTACATTTTTAGCAGAAGGGTTATCATACCTTGTGCATTTCAAAGAGTATTCGCATATGGCGTGAACGATCCTGATGTGGATCGTAATCAGTCTGATACTATACGCGTTTAATACTAAGTCTGACTGTTAAAATTCAAGTATCAATTGGCCTTTTGGGGGATGACTTTGTTAGGCTTTTTGGGCTTTCAGCTGGTGTATTATAGTGATTATTTAGTGGCGATACTTAAATGCTAAAATCCAAGTTGAAATTAACAACCTGGATTTTTTTATTGTCAAAATATACTATCGTTTATTTAAGGTAAAAACTTGTTGAACTTTAAAATTTTTAAACTTGATTGATCGTTTAAAGCCTTACTTTAGCATTTATAGTAAATAAACCTTGAATGGTAACGAGGAAAAGTTTATTTTAAAATGAGAGGTTTTAGAACCATTTTTAGAAAAGCTATGAGAGTGGGTGCTATTTTGGAGACGTTTAATAATACTACTAAAGTTGTTAAGGACGATCTAGAAAAGAAAATAAAGTATGGAAGCAATATTTCAGTCGCAGCAGCATGTTTTTCAATATATGCGTATCAAGCTTTAAAGGAAGAACTTGAAAAATGTGATGAGTTTCGTTTTATTTTTACATCACCAACTTTCGTAGCCGAAAAAACGCAAAAAGAGCGTAAAGAATTTTATATTTCTCGACTAGGCAGAGAAAAAAGCTTATATGGTACCGAATTTGAAGTTAAGCTCAGAAACGAATTAAAACAAAAGGCTGTTGCTAAGGAGTGCGCAGACTGGATTTGTAAAAAAGTTAAATTCAAATCTAATAAAACTCGAGAAGGCATGAATAACTTTCTTACAGTTCAGAATTCAGAAGATAGTTATACATATACTCCGATGAACTCTTTTACATCTGTAGATATAGGCTGTAAGAGAGGAAACAATATTAGTAACATGGTTACTAGAATTGAAAATCCTGCAAGCATGGATTACCTAAATTTATTTGATTCAGTATGGGATAATGAAGAAAAACTTACCGATGTTACTAATGAAGTGATTGATATGATCTCTACAGTGTATCAAGAAAATTCACCAGAATTGGTTTACTTTATGACACTTTACAATGTCTTTCATGAATTCCTTGATGATATATCTGATGATGATTTACCTAATGAAGCTACGGGATTCAAAAATAGTGAGGTCTGGAATAAGCTCTATAATTTTCAAAAGGATGCAGCATTAGGTATTATCAATAAGCTGGAGCAATATAATGGCTGTATTCTAGCTGATAGCGTGGGATTAGGGAAAACCTATACTGCGTTAGCTGTAATTAAATACTATGAAGGTAGAAACAAAAATGTTTTAGTTCTTTGTCCTAAAAAGTTGTCTGAAAACTGGATGACATATAGAGGAAATTTGATAAATAATCCGTTGGCAAAAGATCGTTTCCGCTATGACGTCCTTTATCACACTGATTTATCTCGTGATAGTGGGAAAACGGCTATAGGGCTACCTATCGATAGAATTAATTGGGAAAATTATGATTTGGTCGTAATTGATGAAAGTCACAATTTTAGAAATGGAAACGGAACAAATACTCATGGTGGTGAAAAAGAGAATAGGTATATGCGATTAATGAATCGTGTAATTAAACCTGGTGTTAAAACAAAGGTTCTAATGCTTTCTGCTACACCAGTAAATAACCGATTCAATGATTTAAAAAATCAGTTAGCTTTAGCCTATGAAGGAACACCAGATGAATTAAACGAGAAGCTTAATATTAAATCTGATATTGATACTATCTTTAGACAAGCTCAAAAAGTTTATAATTCATGGCAAAAATTACCCGAAAAAGAAAGAACGACTAATAATTTATTATCGCAATTAGACTTTGATTTCTTTGAAATTCTCGATAAAGTAACGGCTGCACGCTCGCGTCATCATATTGAAAAGTATTACGATACGACAGAAATTGGAACTTTTCCTGAAAGAAATAAACCTATCTCGCTTTATCCTAAACTCACAGATAAAGCAAATGCGATTAATTACAATGATGTTTATGAGTGTTTAAGCCAGTTAAATTTAGCAATTTACACGCCTACAAAATTTATTTTGCCTAGCAAGCTTTCAAAATACCTATCTGAAGAAGAAACCGAAAACTTCAGAAGAGGACGTGAAGCTGGAATTCAACACCTAATGAGTATAAATTTGTTGAAACGTATGGAGAGTTCGGTTCATTCATTTTTACTAACAGTAAAAAGAGTCTACCAATACTTATTTGACACTTCAAATACAATTGATGAATTTATCAAAAATGGTTCAGGAGAGTTAAAAGACTTAACAGATTTATCAACAAGTGCATCGGATTTTGATGATGATGATAAGAATACAGATCTGTTTATGGTAGGGAAAAAAGTAAGGATCGATATTAGTGACATGGACTATATTTCTTGGAAGAGGGATATAGATAGTGATTTGACTATACTTTCTAAACTTATTGACATGGTTGAAGACATAACTCCGGAATATGATTATAAATTAAATCAATTAATCAACGTTATTAAGGAGAAAGAAGAAAAGCCTATCAATCCAGGTAATAAAAAGGTCTTAATTTTCACAGCTTTTGCAGATACAGCAGAATATCTTTATGAGAACATTGTTCCTCAGGCTAAAAAGGTAGGATTAAATAGCGCTCTTGTAACCGGAAGTGTTGAAGGAAAAACGACGATTCCTAATTTTAAGACGGAGATGAATCATATTTTGACATGTTTTTCTCCCGTTTCTAAGGATAGAGATGTGTTGTATCCCTCAGATATAAACAATAATATAGATATTTTAATTGCCACGGACTGTATATCTGAAGGGCAAAACTTACAAGATTGTGACTATTGCATAAATTATGATATCCATTGGAATCCCGTTAGAATAATTCAAAGATTCGGTCGTATTGACAGAATTGGTAGCAAAAATAAATACATTCAATTAGTTAATTTCTGGCCAGATCTTTCATTGGACGAGTATATAAATCTGAAAGCTAGAGTTCAGACTAGGATGAAGATATCAGTCATGACATCCACTGGAGATGATGACATTATTAATCCAGAAGAAAAAGGGGATCTAGAATATCGAAGTAACCAACTAAAGAAACTTCAAGAGGAAGTTGTTGATTTAGAAGACATGTCAAATGGTATCTCGATCATGGATCTTGGACTAAATGATTTTCGAATGGATCTACTCTCTTATATGAAGGATCATAAAGATATTAATCATGTTCCGTTAGGAATTCATGCAGTTGTTCATGGAGAAAAACCAGGGGTTATATTTGTTCTTAAAAACGTTAATACTGACATAAATATTCGAAATCAAAATCGTTTACATCCATTTTATATGGCTTATGTGGGCATGGATGGAAAAATTATAATTAACCATCTGCAATCAAAAGATTTGCTTGAGGAAATGCGACATATTTCTAAAGGAAAAACTGAACCTGATGAAACTCTATGCAATATTTTCAATAAGCAAACTAAAAATGGTCGTAACATGACTAAAGTTTCGCAATTACTTGAAAAAACGATTGATTCAATTATTGATGCCAAAGACGAGGAAGACATTGAGAGCTTCTTTAAATATGGAGAAACTACATTTCAGGAAAGTCTATTCTCTGGATTAGATGACTTTGAATTAATTTGTTTTATGGTGGTGATGTAGATGATAGAATTCCCTGAGAGTACGAAGGTTAACAAAAAAATTCCCAAGGAAGCTTTTTATAAACATCTTTCATTGTCGAATGAATTAAAGGCAAAATTTGTTTCTGACATAGATAGGATTACGATTGAAAATAGTCTAACGAAAGAAAATTTAAATTTAACAGATCAATCCGAAATCAGCGAGATTTTATTACTTTCAATATCTCTAAAGAAAAAGGATATTGATAAAAGAATAATTGAAGCAATTGCTAGGCAAAACCCACATCAGTTGATATTTTTGTTGAAATTTCAAAATCAAAAGCAACTTGCTGTTTATCATCATAGATTGTATCGTTCAAAATGGAGTAATGATTTAAATATTAAGTTGACATCGTCTGGAACAAATTTGAGTCTTATATGGGACGACTTAATTCGTCAAGTTGCACTTGGCGATAATTTAGCTACTGACAATGCACAAAACTCAACAGATGAAAAATTAAAGATACAGGATAGAATAAATACTTTAACTAAAAGCATAAATAAGACTGAGAGAGCTGTTTGGAAAGAAAAGCAACCTAAAAAGAGATTTGAATTATACCAAAAGCTTCAGAGTTATAAGAAGGAATTGAAGGAGATTACAGGTGGAAAAGCTTAAGATGCATACTCCAGATATTGCAGAAGAAAATTACAAGAAATTAGTAGAATTATTTCCAAATGTAGTAACAGAGACTATTGATGATGATGGTAATGTTGTTAGAGCCATTGATAAGGATGCGTTAATGCAGACGATTAATGCGCAAGTGATTGGCAGCGAAAAGGAACGCTACCAGTTCACTTGGCCAGATAAGAAGAAGTCTATCATTTTGGCAAATAAGCCGATTGAAAAAACCTTGCGATTGAACAAAGAAAAATCTGTAGGTAGAGATGGAACTCCTGGAGGTACGGATTCAGAAAATATCTATATTGAAGGGGATAATCTAGATGCTCTTAAACTTTTGCAAGAGACATATCTTGGTAAAGTTAAAATGATCTACATTGATCCGCCATATAATACTGGTAATGATTTTATTTATGAAGATGATTTTTCTCAAACTGTTGATGAGTATGTTGATAATAGCGGTCAGACTGATGAGGATGGCAACAGATTAGTTCAAAATAATGAAAGTAACGGGCGGTTTCATACTGATTGGTTAAACATGATGTATCCGAGGTTAAAACTTGCTAAGGATTTGTTATCAGATGATGGTGTGATTTTTATCAGTATTGATGATAATGAGGTCGAAAATTTAAGAAAAATGTGTGATGAACTGTATGGGATAAATAACCTTGTAGCAGAAATTCCTTGGCAGTCGAGAGCCTCTGTTCAAAATGATACTGATTTAAGTATTAATCATGAATATATTTGTGTTTATGCCAAAAAAAGAAGATTGAACAATAGAAGACTCAAAGAAAGTAATTACAAAATATGGCATAGAAGAGATAGCTTTGTATGTAAGCCACTACCGCTTAGTAAAGAAAATTTTTCAAATCCGGATAACGATACTCGCGGTCCATGGAAAGTAGATCCATTTGATGCGCCACGTATTAGGCCTAACCTATGCAATTATAAATCCTAATACAGGTGAAAAACATTTTCCTCCAATGGGAAGACACTGGCGAATTTCTAAAGAAAAGTTCGATCAAGCTTTGAAAGATAATAGAATTGTGTGGTCACGAAATGGGAAGGGGCGACCGCAGTTAAAAGTATTTTACGAAGAAAAAAGGGAATTTGGCTCAGTTGATAATTCTTGGTTTAGTGCTGATAAAGTTGGAACTTCGACAGCAGGAACCAAGGAATTAATAAAGTTGTTTGGCGGGCAGAGTGTATTTGATACTCCAAAACCTACATCATTGTTGAAAAAATTGATAACACTGGCCAATGTTCATGATGGTGATATATTTTTAGATTTCTTTTCTGGATCTGCCACATCTGCGGATGCTGTGATGCAATTTGTTCAAAAGGAGAATATTTCATTAAAATACATTCTTGTTCAATTAGCAGAGGATTTGGAAGAAAAAAATGTAGCGTATAAGTTGGGCTATAAGACAATATGTGATATAGGCGAAGAACGTATACGTCGAGCTGGAAAGAAAATAAAAGACGAGACTGGGGCAGATATTGATTATGGATTTCGTTGCTTTGAGGTTGATTCATCTAATATGAAGGATGTATATTACCGACCAAATGAAATTGATCAAAGACAACTGGATTTGCTTTCCGATAATATCAAAGAGGATCGGAGCCCAGAAGATTTGTTAATCCAAGTTATGCTGGATCTTGGCATTTTACTTTCTTCAAAGATTGAAACTGAGAAAATAGGCGATAAAGAAGTATTTTCTGTAGCCGATGGTTATTTATTGGCTTGTTTTGACAAAGATGTTAGTGAAGAAGTTGTAACGGAAATTGCAAAGAAGAAACCATATTATGCAGTTTTCAGAGATAGTGGCATGGTTAACGATAGTGTAGCCACAAACTTTGAACAGATTTTTGAAACCTATAGTCCTGAAACTGTAAGGAGGGTTTTATAATATGTCAGAAATGAAATTTAAATATACTATTCAGCCCTATCAAACAGATGCGGTAAATAGTGTAGTTAGAGTTTTTTCTGGACAACCATTTCATGATAAATTTACTTATCGCAGGGATGCTGGTTACACAAATGATGATATTACTGTTTTTAACGCTCAAATGTCAGATGATGAAAAATATGCTGGTTTTTCCAATTCACCAGTTTTTATAAATGATGAGCAACTTTTAGAGAATCTAAAAAGAGTACAACAGGAAAATAATATTAAGGAGTCCAGCTCTTTAACAAAAGAAAACGGTGCTTGTTCCCTTGATGTTGAAATGGAAACGGGAACAGGTAAAACATATGTTTATATCAAGACAATGTTTGAATTGAATAAGCAATACGGCTGGTCAAAGTTTATTGTGGTCGTACCTTCAATAGCAATACGCGAAGGTGTACAAAAAAGTTTTGAGACCATGCAAGATCACTTTCAGGAATTATATGGGAAAAAAGCTAGAGTTCATGTTTATAATTCAAAAAGATTAACGGATATTGATGATTTTAGTTCAAATGCAGAATTATCAGTATTAATTATTAATGTACAGGCTTTTAATGCCCGTGGAAAAGATGCCCGTCGAATTCGGATGGAATTAGATGAATTTGGTAGTAGACGTCCGATAGATGTAATTCAAGCTAATCGACCAATTGTTATCTTGGATGAACCTCAAAAAATGGGTGGAAAGAAGACGAAAGAGTCACTTAAAGAATTCAACCCACTTTTTACGCTAAATTATTCTGCAACTCATAAAGAACATCATGATTTGGTCTATGTTTTAGATGCCCTTGATGCTTATAAAATGAAATTGGTCAAGAAGATTGAAGTAAAAGGTTTCGAAATAAAAAATTTACGAGGAACAGACGGATATTTATTTCTAGAACAAATTATTATTTCTCCTAAGAAACCTCCACAGGCACGATTAGAATTTGAGATTGGTTATAAGAAATCAATTAACAGAGAGACTAGAATTGTAAATGTAGATGACGATTTGTTCTCTTTGTCGAAAGATTTGGAGCAGTATAGGGGTTATCATATCAATGAAATTGATCCAATAAATGGAAAAGTATCATTTACTAATGGCGTAGAAATCCATACAGGTGAAGTACTTGGAGATGTTAGCGAGAAAGATATCCGTAGAATTCAAATTAGAGAGACTATTAATTCACATCTAGAAAAAGAGCAAGAACTGTATAAAAAAGGTATCAAAACATTGTCGCTATTCTTCATTGATAAAGTCGAAAATTATCGAAAGTACGATGAAGATGGCAATGAACTAAATTCAGAGTACGGTGAAATTTTTGAAGAGGAATATATTAATGCGGTAAATAAATATAAAACTCTTTTTAACGATTCATATGAAAAATATCTTGAAAGTATCGATGTAAAACAAACGCATGCGGGATACTTTAGTATTGATAAGAAAGGGAGAAAAGTAGACTCTAAAGTTAAACGAGGATCGGATATTAGTGATGATGAATCTGCGTACGATTTGATCTTAAAAGACAAAGAAGGATTGTTATCATTAGATAATCCAGTGAGATTTATTTTTTCTCATTCCGCTTTGCGTGAGGGTTGGGATAATCCAAATGTTTTCCAAATATGTACCCTAAAACATGGTGGTGACAGTACGACCAATAAACGTCAAGAAGTTGGTCGTGGATTGCGTATCTGCGTAAATCAGGATGGAGAACGAATGGATAAAAATGTTTTAGGTTCTGAAGTACAGCAAATTAACAAATTAACTGTTATTGCTAGTGATGGATATAAAGATTTTGTATCATCACTGCAAAAAGAGATTAAGGATGATCTTTATGAGAGACCAACAGTTGCTACACCAGAATACTTTGCGGGCAAGCAGGTTAAGTTCTCCAACACAGTTGTTATGGTTACTAAAGAACAAGCTAATTCTATCTATCGTTATTTGATCCAAAATGGTTATGTTGATGATGACGATCATATTACTGAGAAATACAGAAATGATGAGACCAATGGAACATTAGCTCCAATGCCTGATAAGCATGATTTGAATAATATTGCTGATGGAATTCATAAATTAATTCAAAATATTTTCGAAGATTCCCAATTATCCGATATGATCGAAAATGCTAATGTTACAAGAATTCCAGAAAATAATTTGAATGACAATTTCTACAAAAAAGAATTTCAAACTTTATGGAATTATATTAATCACAAATATAGCTATACTGTTCATTTTGATAGTAAGGAACTTATAGAAAAGTCTATCAATGCTATTAATGCGCGCTTGGTTGTCGCAGAGCTTAAGTACATCGTTACGAAAGGTACCCAAGGTGAAGATTGGTCAGCAGATACTGTAAATTCTGGAACGGGATTTGTTTCAGATAGTACGAGAACATATGCCATAAATAGAACGAACGTTAGTCAGATTAAATATGATCTTGTTGGGAAGATAGCATCTTCAACGTATTTAACGCGAAGAACAATTGTACAGATACTAAAGGGGATAACCTCTCAAAAGTTTGAAATGTACAAATACAACCCTGAAGAATTCATTACTAAAGTAAGCAATCTAATTAATGAGCAAAAAGCAACGATGATTGTTGAAGATATAACTTATAATGAAACTGATGGTACATATGACGCGGACATATTTACTGCGGAGAGAAATAAGAATTTTGCTAAGGCTTATCCTGCAAAGAAGAATGTTCAAGATTATGTTTTTGCTGATGGATTTGCGGAAAAATCAATTGAAAGAAGATTTGCTGAAGACATGGATCTTGATGACAAAGTGGTAGTTTATGCCAAATTACCACGTGGATTCCAAATTCCAACTCCAGTTGGAAATTATGCACCCGATTGGGCAATTGCTTTTAAGAAGGGTACAGTAAAACACCTTTTCTTTATTGCGGAAACAAAGGGATCTATGGATACCATGCAACTAAAAACTATCGAACAAACAAAAATAAAATGTGCAAAGAAATTATTCAATGAACTTTCAACTGCAGATGTAGTTTATGATCAAGTAGATACATATCAAAATCTATTAGATGTGATAAATTCAAAGTAAGCATATTCGTGATTTCGTAAGAAAAAATCTTTAATATCATTTTTGACCATTATAAGTTATATAGGAGAATTAATTTGAAACAACTTATCATTTTAGGAAATGGATTTGACCTAGCTGCAGGATTAAAAAGTTCATATAGTGATTTTTTCTTAGACAGATTTAAACATCTATTTAAGAAGGAAAGTATGGATATTCATGATTTGACCGATTTAAATGATGATTTTGAACAAAAGCAAACAGAAATTATGAATGATTTGTTTTCAGCTAAGAATGATAAGGAATTATCATCAAATATCGATTATTTTAGAAAATTTTGTGATAAATGGTTTCACGATCAAACACCAAATAGATGGGACATAATATTTCTTTTTGCTAAGTGTTGTATAGGAAAAGATCCCCAATCATATGAATGGCAGGATGTTGAATCTGTAATCTATGAAGTATTGACAATAGCATTTGATTTGAATTCTAAAAGCGAAAATAAAATATCTTATGAAGATAGGGTAACTTTTAATTCTCAAGAAATCAGTGGTAAAGATGCTTTTAAAATTGCAGTAAATAATATCTCCTCTGTAGAGGAAAATAGTGTTGAAGTCAGAGCTACTGAATTATTAACAGAGTTGAAAAAATTCGAATCAAACTTTGCCTCATTTATAAAGAATCAAATTGATTATAATGATTCAAAAAGTGATTATTTGTCAAAAGCAAAAGAGATCTTTGAGAACATATCTCTTTCACGTATATCGGAAAATAATCATAAAGCTACTACTGAGATAGATGTCCTTAATTTTAATTATTCACTTGATGAGCGATTTGAGGAAATAACAACTAGAAATATCAATAGTTGGACTAATATCCATGGAGTTGCCTTTTTTGATGATGTAAATTCAAAAAACGCGATAAAGAGCAAAGATGAATATAATTTCGAATATCAATTACCTGCTCCCATCTTCGGGATTGATAATCATAATTTTGAAGATAATCAATCAGAATTTGATTTGCGAATTCTTTTTACTAAGGCTTATAGAGTGATCGAAAATGATATTAATAGAATAAGGATTTCAAAAGGCTATAGCAATGTAGGGTTAATTACTATATATGGCCATTCTTTGGGTAGCGCAGATTACTCTTACTTTGAAGCTGTATTTGATGAAAATGATCTCTATAACTCAGGATGTAGGATTGAATATTTTTATTATCCTGGGGAGAGTAAAAATGATACTATCATTTATAAGAAGAAAGCAATCACTAGATTATATAATTTACTTGAAAATTATGGTGAGTCTTTAGACAAAAATCATGGTAAGAATATTATTAGTAAAATGAACCTAGAAAATAGATTGAGTGTTGTACCTATTAAAAAAACAAATGATATGGTTGACAATAACGTTAGGATACATAGATATTATTAGTTATTGAAAAAATAAGGGATATTGAAGTTTTAATGGTTCAATTGTGGATGGCATTGTAAAAGAAAAATTTGAATTTTCTAGCCCCTCAGGAATCGCTAAATTCGTTTGGGGAACATCCAAAGATGGTAAGGTAGCACTGAAGACAGCTGATGGCAAAACTTTAGCAGAATACTTTGAGAATAAATAGCATTGATAGTGGGAGGATTAAACATGAAACGATTATTTAAAGCACTTATTGCAGTTATGGGCGTATTTGCAATTTTTGTGGTAATCAATAATAGAGAAGTTAGTGCAGCATATGGAAGAGGTCCAAAGTTTACGGTTCCTAAAATTTATCGAGGTACCTGGTATTCATATGATGCTGATTCGCATTTTCCTTTCTATGACAAGAAAGCTAAACTGGTTAAGATTACATTTACTGCACATACTTTGAACAAGAAAGTTATTTATGTACAAGATCGTAAAATAGCTTACGCTGATTCAATTGTTAACAATCAAAAAAAGGCTCATATAGCAAGCAAGGCAACCAAAAATTGGTATGCCGGAGATTTAAGAGTGAAAAACTTTAGGGGAATGGACGCTTTAGAAGTTGATCCTTGGTATGGTTATGAAATTTGGAATTTCTTCGTACCTAAAACTGAAGTGATTAATGGCAAGAAGCACGATGTTTTATGGTACTCAAATGTGTACAGCAAGTACGTCAACTTATACAAGTCAAAAGCAATAGCTAAAAAAATGAAAGGTCATGTCTTTCCTGGACAAAAATTGATCTAAGCAAAGTTCCAGTGAATAAACATTTTAATTAACCAGAACCATATCAGAACCATATTTCGATAATCAGTCGAAGTATGGTTTTCTTATGCACTTAATTTCACTCAGTCTATCAACTTTTAGACTGAAAAATTATAAACTAGTAAGTATCAATAGAAATAGTCATCTTAGAGTAGTTATAGCGATCAAGAGATTTTGAGGTAAGAGAATGCCAACATTGATTAATTTAAAGTACTTTTGCGACGTAGTAGAAACAGGTAGTTTCACCAAGGCTGGTGAAATAAATCATGTTGCCCAAACAAGTATCTCTCAACAAGTTAAGGAAATTGAAAGGGAACTTGGAATTGTTCTTTTAGATAGAAAATACAAGCCAGTAAAATTAACGCAGACCGGAAAAGTTGTTTATTCAGAAGCCAAGAAAGTTCTCAAGCAATATCAGATCTTTAACAATGAGGTTCAAAGATATATTTCAGATCAAAACTCGCAAATTCGCTTAGGCTATAATTCTGCTATTGATCTAAAGATCTTAGAAAGATTAGGCAGTAGCATAAGTAACGAAAATTTTATCGTTGTGAAGCAAAGTATCAAGGACGAAGTTCAAAATTTATTGGATGGGAAACTAGACTTAATTATTACCTATGACACTGCCATCGAAAAAAATCCCAAGATTGAAAGCTATCCAATTTCTGAAGGAGATCTGGTTGTTTGTGCTGCAATTACCCATCCCTTAGCAAGCAAAAATTAGGTAAGTGTCCAGGAAGTATATCAGTATCCACTAGTGATGCTTAGCCCAAATTCAGTGAGTCAATCTTTTGAAATCATGGCTAAAAGAACGGAACTGCTAGGATCAAAACTGAATATCAAGCAAGAAGTAGAAGATGTTGACAGTGAATTATTTTTGATTGAGCATAAAAACTATCTTTGCTTTTTGCCAAATGATTATCCGCTTGAACAAGCTAAAAAGATAAAGAAAATACCTTTTAAAGATTCACCGTATAAATATCAATTACGCGTGGCTAAGTTGAAGAATAATTATGACAAGGAAACAGTAAAACTGTTTGAATTAATAAAGCATTTTTCATAGGTTTTCATTATACAGGATCAAAAATCAATATTGGTTATTATGTAAGCGATTTACTATACTTAGATTGTGAAATAATTAATTTGATGTAGAAAGGTCACTTTACGAATGAAGAACGGCAAATATTTTGAACAGGCAGAAGGTATTGATCGGCCGATAAACTTATCGATTGAAATTAACAATGGTAAGATTGTAAAAATTGCTAGCGAAAGCAATAACATTTCAGATCTCGAAAAAAATACGCTTGATAAGATGACTAACAGAATTATAGAAAAACAATCGGTTAGTGTTGATGTTGTTTCAGGAGCAACGGTTTCAAGTAAGGGTATTTTAGCTGCAACTAAGCAAGCTATCGTTGATGCTGAAGGAAATCCTGAAAACTTTGAAAAAACTAGTATGCAAAAGTCAGACGTAGAAGAAAAAGGCGATTACCAAAAGTGGATCAAAAAGCCCGAAAAGATTGCTAAGACAATAGACACTGACTTAGCAATCGTGGGTAGCGGAATTGCAGGCTTGGCAGCAGCCGTACAAGCTGGTGAAGATCATGTTAAGACTATTGTTTTAGAGAAAAATGGCTTTGTTGGTGGAAATGGTTCCGGAGTTGAGGGCATGCTTGGAGCTGAAACTAAGATGCAGAAAGCTGCTGGAATAACTTTCGCCAAAGAAGAAGTAGTTAAGAATGAGCTAGAAACTATTCAATATCAAGCAGATGGTTCTTTTTGGGTAGATTTGGTAGGTCACACCGCTGATAATATTGATTGGTTAATCAAAAATGGCGTTCAATTTGAAGCAGTTGACGATTATCACCATACTTGTCCCTTGCCAACGTTTCACTGGTTTAAAGATGGAAGAGGTGCCACAGGATATATCCCATATATGAAGAAACGAGCATTAGAACTTGGCGTTGAGATACTAACGAGTTCACCAGCGATTGGGTTAATTTATGACCAAGGCGTAGTAAAAGGAGTTTACGCAAAAATTGAAGATGATGTTGTGCAAATTAACTCTAAAGCAGTAATTTTTGCCTCAGGTGGATTTGGACAAGATCGAGAATTAGTTGCTAGAGAAGGCTGGAATGTTGACAATATGCTGATCGTTGGGATGACAGGTTCTACAGGGGATGCCTATAAGATGGCGATGGCTGTTGGAGCAAAAGATACCTTACAGAATTCTGCGCCATTGATCACCAATTTTGTAAAAGCATTGCCACTAGGAAATGGTCGAGATTTACTAGCAGGTGGGCCTGCTTTATGGGTAAATCAAGATGGAGTTAGATTTACTGATGAGAGCATTACCGATCGGAATGCAATTTTACAATCTCAACCGTTTAAGTCAATCAAAAATGGATATCTTGTTTTTAACCGTAAAATGTTTGCGGAATATGAGGACAACTTGCAAGATCTCTCATTAGAAGAACAAAAGAGCATGAAGGGAATTGATGAATTAAATCATCATGACCGTGAACAAGCTCTTAGAATTTTAGATCGATGCGTAAAAACTAATGAAAGCAATTCTTTGTTTGAAGCAGATAGTTTAGAAGAACTAGCTGATCGCATAGGACTGCCAAAGAAAGCTTTTGTTGATCAAGTTCATCGCTACAATGAATTCTGCAAACAAGGAGAAGATCACGAATTTGGCAAGGAGCAAAAGTATTTGGTACCGATTGAAGAAGGACCATACTACATTGCTAGACTTGACCAGTCTTTAGCAATTTCAATCGGCGGAATTGGTGAGAATAGAAACTTTGAAGTAATCGATAACAACTGGAACAAGATCCCTGGACTGTATGCTGCCGGAATTGATAGTGCCATGCAATATAAGAATATTTATACCATTAATTTAGGTGGCTCATGTTGTGCGCATTGTGTAAATTCAGGACGTTATTCGGTAAAGAATGCAGAAAAGTATCTTCAAAATATGAATTAGAATGGTAGAAAAAATGACTAAATACATCCCAGCAAGTTATGAAAGTAAGGCGTTAGCACACAATTCGTCAATTACTGTAAAAACTAAGTTCAACGAAAGTAAGTTGACCGCTATACAAATTATTCCGGAAGAAGTAAATGCAATTTTTAATCAACAAGCAGTTGAAAAAATGCAAGAAGAAGCAATAGACTGTCAATCTCCAGAACTAGATGTGATTACTGGCGCAACGGAATCAAGTAGCGCAGTCAAAAGAGCATTAAAGGATTGTTTTGCCAAAGCTAGTGGCAAGGAAATGCGCCATGCTAAAACTTTAAAAGATGGAACCTATCAAGCCTCAGCTCCATCGTATGGATTTATGTATCCAATGACTGGCGAAGTAACATTTCAGGACAATAAAATTAAAGACATCAATATCACAAAAGAGTCGGATTCCTTAACTTCTCAATGGTTTGAAGTTGCAAAAGAAAAAATGATTCCAAGAATAATTAAGAATCAGTCATTAGATACCGGCGTAGTTACAGGAGCTTCGGCTTCATCAGTAGCAATCAGATCAATTACGGAAAAGGCAATTGCAAAAGCTGGGGGAGACGTCAATGATTGGCACATTCCTGTTTCTACTAAAACTGATACTGTCATTTTAAAAGACTATGATGTAATCGTTGTAGGACTAGGTGGCTCAGGAGTTTTAAGTTATTGTGCAGCTGCTAAGTCTGGAGCAAAAGTTTTTGGTATCGAAGCAGCAGGTGCTATTGGTGGTAATTCCGTTTCAACTTTTGGACCAATGGTGGTTAATTCCAAAGAATTAAATGCAAAATATAATAATGGTCAAGATAATATCGATCCAGCTGACCTCTACAAAACTTGGATAAAATATGTTGGTAGTGATAGCAAAGCTGAAGTTATCAAAACCGCAATTGATCAGTGTGGACCAGCCATTGACTATTACATCAAAAATTTTGGCTTTAGTTTTGATGGCGTTTTTCCAGGAGCTCCAGTAGGAGGATTCTTGCCATCATTTGTTAGAAAAGACTGGACTAAAGAATGGATCATTTATACTGCAGACAAGGATAATAAAAAGTGGTATATTTCTGGTCCTGACCACGCCTTTCAGTTTGAAAATGCTTTAGAAAAAGCTAAGAAAATGAATCCTAACAATGATTATAAAGTTGAACTTCGTGCTAAAAAGTTATTGACAGATGATGCTGGGAAAATCATTGGAGTGAAAGCCAAATATTATGATGGAACGATTTATCAGATCTATGCAAAGAGCGTTATTTTAGCAAGTGGTGGATTTATTGGAAATGCTCAAATGATGAAGGAAGTATATGGCGCTGATTGTCATGTTTTTGGTAGTACTACTGCCAAGGGTGATGGGATAAGAATGGCACGTGAATTAGGTGCAGATACCTATGCTCTAAAAACATTACCGATGATACATATTTCTCAGGTGCCATATATTATCAGAGATAATTCTTTAAGTGCAGATCAAAAAGCGATTTTATCAGCATTAGCTACAACTCCTGATGCTATTCAGATCGATGAAACTGGGACTATATTAGGTTCTAAAGATGACACAGGTACAACTAATTCGGACTTAAAGATTCAAACTGCCTTTGCTCCAGGATTTCACTATTATAATGCATATTCTCAAGATGAAATAGATCAGATAAGAGAGCACGGTTTGTCTGAAATAACTACAAAAATAAATATTTTTGCAATAGGACAAGGTGGGAAGATGCCTGTAGCTAATACTCCAATCAGAGATATTGATAAAATTATTGATCAAACAATCAAGCATAGAAATGCTTGGAAGGGTACAGTTCGTGAAATCGCAGAGTTGTTAAATATGGATCAAGCAAAGCTAGAAAAAGCTTTAGGAAGTAAGAATGGACTATTTTATCTTTTTGAAAATGCTGCTTATGCATACGCGACTTGCGGTGGTTTGAATATAAATGAAAAGATGAATGTCTTGAGAAAGGATGGTTCTGTGATTGATAACCTTTTTGCAGTAGGCCAAGATTCTGAAGGTGTAGAAAATAAAAATGGCGAAGCCTATACTCCATGGGGTGGGCAGGCACAGGCGTGGACTTTTGTCTCTGGGAAAATTGCCGGAGAAAATGTAGCTAGCTTATAAATAGATTGATATAAGAATTGGGATTTGATATTTTAGAAGAAAATAATTAATCAAGGAGCTAACCATGTCCAACCCAACCAACATTAAAATATCAGACCTAGAAGCATACCTAGGCGATCTCTACCAAAACATTCAAAGTGATCAAAGCTTATTTATGAAGTTGATCGAAGAGATCGGCGAGGTAGCAGAAGTTTTAAATAAAAAAACTGGCAGAAAAGATTCCCACGGAGAAGATTTGCAAGAGCAGCTTGGTAATGAATTAGCTGATGTAATCCACTATGTGGTTGCGATTGCTGCCTGGAATAACTTGGATCTGAATAAGGTAATTTTGGAAAAAGATAGGGCAGCATCTATCAAATACCATCATCATAACTTAGAGGAATTTATTGCTAAATCCGGTAAATAAAGAAACGTGTACCTATTCTGTGTTTAACAGATCTTAGTACACGTTTTTTATAAACTATTGCTGGATATAGTCGCCGATGCTTTGGGCAGCATTGCTGATTTTATTGAATTGATTTTCAAAAGCTTGGCTTGATACTAATGGGGTTCCACTAGAAGTAGTAATGCCTAATTCACTCATTAATGCTCTTTCTGCCTGGTCGCGAGCTGCTCCAGTAAGTGATTTAACGATATCCCATTTTTCAAGATAACCAGCACCTGCTGGGAAGCCACTAAATGCGGGTTCGCTTGTCGTATTAACCACATTTTGTGTACTTGTACTTGGGCTTGTTTCAGTTTGGGTTTGCGTGGTAGATGCTGAACTTGTGGCATTAGTGCTAGCCTTTGCATTCTCGAACCAACCATTGTGCTTTTTGACAACCAAGGCTTTCTTAGAAGTTGGACTTAAGAAAATGATCCAACTATTTTTATTACCCTTTTTAACATAAACTTGAGTACCAACGGTTAAATATTTTTTGCTCAAGAGTTTACCTTTTTTTGAATATTGGTAGTAAGGAATACGTTTGGTAACAGTGACTAACTTTTTATTACTGCCTTTGATTGCATGATAGATAATTTTATTAGTTGCGGCCGAAGCAACAGATACATTCGTTGCTGCCAAGGTGCCTGTCATAATGGTCGCAGCTAAGATAGAAATAATTTTTTTATTCATAATTTTACTCCTATAGTTATATTTTATCATTGTAAAAATAATGTGATCAGAAAATTTATTATGACGAAATCTAAGCAAAACTGACTAAGTCCTGCTATGCTAAATAGTATGAATAGCAAAGGAACGATTCTATGACAATTGAAGAGCAAGTATTTTACAAAAAAAGATTGAAAATTGACCAACTTCTTGCATATGGTTTTCACTTAATTGATGGTGCCTATCATTTTAAAACTACTTTTATGAATGGCGCTTTTAGAGCAATGATAACCGTATCGAAAAAGGGTGAAATCAGTGGAAAAGTGATCGATGTGCTGAATGATGAAGAATACGCCCAATTAAGAATTGATAGTCTCACGGGAGCATATGTTAGCCAAGTTAGGGATAAATATCGGCAGCTGTTAGCAGATATTGCAGAAAAATGTGCTGAAGATATTTTATTTAAGTCGGCACAAGCAAATCGGATCACTGAGATGATCAAAGAACAGTTTAAAGTTTTGCCCGATTTTCCATGGGGTCAAAAACAGTATCAAAGCTACGGTACTTTTAGACATGTCGAGTCACGTAAATGGTTTGCGCTAATCATGGACGTTAAACGGGATGTGCTCCTTAAGGACGGGGATGAAAGTATTGTTGATATTATTAATTTAAAAGTTGATCCTGCAAAAAGTACGAGATTACTTAAGAGCAAAGGGATTTTTCCCGCTTATCACATGAACCATAAGACCTGGATTTCTGTAATGTTGGATGAAAGCTTAGCAGATCAAGAAATTATGGATTTGATAGCTGACAGTTTTGCACTTACCTAGTTGGGATGCGTAGGATTTTTACCAAGGAAAAACAATGAAACAGTTAAGGGAAATAACGAAGGTTAGAATTGAAGCAAGTTCTGATTTGAACACAGGTTATCGGGCCGTAGTGCAAAAAGGAAATGTAGGAACTAAATACATTTATGCTTTGCAACTGCGGAAATCTCAACATGAAACTTATGTGTTGCGTGGTAATCGCAAAAAAGTCGCTAAACCAATTTTGATTTTAACCAATCAAGCGGCTGGCCACACGCAAACTTGGGAATATGCCGAAAGAGCAGGACAATGGTTTATCGGAACTAAGCCTGGGAAAGGCAATTGGGCTAAACAAATTGCCCGAGTCGATCTTGACGTTGTTTCTAAAAATCACAAGAGCAATACTGATTTTCCTCGTTTGGCATATTTAAATCGGGCAGGAAAAACTTCGTTTGCTGGGGACTTAATGACTCATGCCGAAGTAGCAGTGTCACCGGATTATCGGCAACTTTTGTTGATGACGCTTGAAAATAAGCAGAAAGTACATTTTACAATTTTTGATTTAAAGAAAATTAATGCCGAACTTGATACTATTGGATCAGATTTTATAAGTCTTGAAGATTTTCCATATTTGGAAAGTTTTACCATTTCCAATTTTTACGGTATCGGTGAAGAAGCTGTTGTAAATTCCATTCAGGGCATTGATCTCGATAACGAAGGAAATATTTATCTTTCTAGTCAAAGAGCACCACAATTATCTGACGGAAAGTGGAAGTTACATCACAAACAGATTATAAAAATTCCCCATGATGCACGAAGCGAAAGCTTAGAATCCAACTGGCAAGCGGTCAATTTAAGTAAAATTAGTAAACTTGATCTTGCCGGGAAACATAGCGAGCTTGAAGGAATACAAATTATTGGAGAAGATCATTGTTATTTGACGGTTGCTTACCATGAAGAGGTAGATGGTAGCAATAAGACGGTGTTAAATAAAATCTATAAATTATCCTGGTAAGTACATATCTCGAATTTTTTTACTGAGTTTGAGGTATGTTTTTTTGCTTTTTACAGGGAAAAGCACTTTATTTCTTAAGAAAAGGTAAAGATGTCGTTTTAAAAAATAGATTTGGCCTTTTTCTGCGTATCTAATATATGTAGGGGATAGTTTGCCTCTACTAATTTGTTACAGAAAGGTAGAATTTATGGCAGAAAAAGACAGAATCGAAAAAGTGTTTTTTCAGCAGTGCTAATGATGTACTGAGTTACATTAAAGAGACTATCAGTAGCCTTAGCGTTTCAACTTCTACCATTAATAATCTAGAGTTTGCCACGGCTGTTAGAAAAGACATTATTTTTAATGTCTTCAAGACATTACTATCTGCTATTAGGGTAAATAAATATGGAGTAGTCATGGTTAACTAATTTACTTGCTTCAGCCTAAAAATTCAAAACGAAAGTAAAATATAGGTAGAAACTTGATAGAAATCTGTTTAGTTTAAATCAAAATAGGGTGAGCCGTAAGAGTTAAACACTTTTGTGGCTTACTTTATTTTTAAAGCTTTTTCTTTATCTTAGCTAAAAAAGATATTTTGCTTTTGATTCTTATGAAGAATAGAGATCAAGAGTAATACTTACTTAAGTAAAAATAATTACTTTTGTAATTACCTATGATATAATAATGAAAAAGGACAGGGGGCTGATTATATGAGTTTAGTTAAAGCTAGAATTCAAGGAAATGCTACGGTAGTAACTATTCCTAAGTCATTTAACGTGAAGCCTGGCACTGAGTTTCGTTTCAAAAAAGGAAAAAATGGTACTTTGATTTTGTCTCCAAGTAAAAAAGTCCCTGACACAATGGAAGAGCTTTTTAAAAATTGGCATGGAAAATATCAAACGCCAGACGATCTAAAAGATTGGGATAATGCCAAGCCAGTGGGGGAAGAATTATGGTAAAAATTCCTACAAGTGGAAACATCATCTATATTAATTTTGATCCATCTACGGGTGCCGAAATTCAAAAGCGTAGACCGGCAGTAGTAATCAGCAATGATATACTAATGAAAACTTCACCCTTTGTGTGGGTAGTACCAATTTTTCATGGCTCGTTTAATGGTGAAAGCTATCCGCTTCATGTTCATTTAGATTCACGGACACAAAGTGATGGAACAATATATGTAGAGCAACTAAAATCCTTTGATTTTAGCAGAAGAAAATGGGAATATATTGAACAATTACCGCCTGATTTATTAGATGAGGTTCGCCAAAAAATCAAATTGGTAGTTTCCTAGAATTACAATTGAAGAAAAAATAAGTCTTACCAGTTGCGATCAATGTCATTAAGTTAAGGCATTGACAAAGTGGATCTTCGCTTTTCAAGGCATTTATCGAATTTTTTTGTTCAGTAAGTATCTTTTTTGCTAGCACAAATAAGCTATCTAACGATAGCGCATTTTATTATCTTAAGCAGCTAAACGATATTGAAAAGAACAAGTCCAAACCAGTCAGGGGCTGGCAGAGCTAGCGCAAGAAACAGAAGCTGAAATTGAAAAGCTGACTGAAGAGATCGCCTAGAAAAGCAAGAAGGCGCGGTCTTAAGAAGCTGCTTCATAAACTCAGAAAAGACTATGTTCCTAGAATGAAGAAATACGAAGAGGCAAAAGAGATCTTTGCTGGGCGCAATAGCTATTCCAAGACCGACCACGATGCGACGTTCATGCATATGAAGGAGGACCACATGAAAAATGGTCAACTTAAGCCAGGCTACAATATCCAGGCAGCTACTACTAATCAATATATAGTTGATTTTGCTTTGTATCCTAACCCGACTGACTTTAAGACTCTAGAGCCTTTTTTAGAACAAATGATGACGCTGGACAAGTTTGACAAAATAGTCGCCGCTGCTGGCTACGTAGCGAATATAACTACTCAATGTTAGAAGAAGAGTATTCAGACAAGCAGTACTATATCCCTTATACCATGTACGAAAAGGAACAAACCAGAAAGTACAAAAACGATCCAACTAAGCTAGCCAACTGGTTCTATGATGAACAAGGCGATTACTACCTCGATCAAAACGGCGTTAGATTTAGCTTCAAATGTTATAGTCGGCGTAAAGATAAATCGACTGGTCAGGTTCGCGATTTTAAGGTTTACGAAGCGGATGAATTTCAATTAACGCCAGAATTAGAGCGTTTAGCCAAAACAAGAGCGGACGCCAGCGGCAGGTTCGCTATAATCCTAACTGGCAATACTTAAAAGAAAAAGCTAAAGGAGTTCTCCAAAGTCCTGAAGGCAGATACATCTACAGCAAGAGAAAGTATGATGTGGAGCCAGTTTTTGGACATTTGAAGAACGTTTTTGGCATGCGTCGAACTCATTTAAGAGGCAAAAAGAAGGTTGAAACTGATGTGGGAATAGCCTTCATGATGATGAATTTAAGCAAATATTGGAACAGAAGATGGTCAAAGGACCAATCTTCTTTACGCAAAAATAAAAATAACAAGAAAAAGACGGTCAAGCAACTCAAATTAAGAGTTGGATTGATCGTCTTTTGGTATCTGAAAGTTAGTTTTTTCCCAGACACTACTTTAGATTGTTTAACAAAGAGTTTATTATTTCTTAGATACATCTACTAAATTTGTGTAGTTATTCTGCATCCATTTCAAGTATGTAGTGTTGTTTGGAATTGTTTCCCTAACATTAAGAATAGGAATATTATTCTCCTTAGCTAACTTTACAAAGGTATTAATTGTAGAACTAGATTCTTGGACATTATTTACAAAAAATGCAATTTTTCTAGCTTTAATATCGTTGATCATTGTATTAACAATTCTTGGAGATGGATCGGTTTCTCTTTCAACTGCGTCTTCAAAATCCTTATTACCAATTTTAATATTAGCTTGTTCTAAAGCATAGTCAAATACAGGTTCACTTACAAATACGGGTTTAGTACTTGTATTAGCTGCTTTATCGGCTATTTTCTTAATATTGTCAACTTTCTTTAGATATTTTTCAGCATTGGTTTTGAAGTAGCTCTTATGGGTAGGTTGTAATTTTGAAAATTTTGAAACTAAATAATTTACATATTTTTTAGGCATTGATAGATTGTACCAAATATGTGGATTATCACCATTTTTTAAATTCATTAGATCGTTTCCTACCAAAACTTCTTTTTTATTGACTGATTTGGCAAGTTTACTCATCCAAGAATCATAGCCTAATCCGTTAGCAACAACTATATCAGCTGATCCAACAATTTTAGCATCACTAGTTTTTGGATCGAAATCATGTGGGTCAATAGATGAATCACTAATTATAGCTTTAGATACACCATACTTTCCTACTATGTTTTTTGCAATATCAGAATATACATTGGTTGTAGTAACAACAGTAATTTTCTTATCATTTGAAGAATTTTGGGCGCTATTATTGGATGACTTCGAGCAACCAACCAATCCTCCCAACGCTAAAACCGTCATACCAAGCATTAAAAATGTTTTCTTTTTCATAAAAATACTCCTAATCTAATTTATAATCACTCTAATTTAGAAAAAAGCGATATCTTTCTAAATAAGAGTAAGAATAGCTTATAATTACAAAAGATTTTTGTCAAGCTTTTTATATTAACTAATTTTTTTGCTTATTAATAAAAAATTGTTGACTTATATTTAAAAGTATGTAAGACTTACTTCTTAAGCTAATTTATAAAAACTCGTGTTTTTTCTAAATTAGAGTGATTATAAATTAGTAAGCTATTTTAGTATTCACGATAATAAGATTTTTAGCTAGCGTTTTAATAAATGATCATTTTGTCGTATTTGACATGAATTCTAATAATAGTTTTTTTCAAGCAATAATTAGAAAGAAGGTTAATTGATTTACTTAGATAAATATACATTACGAGGTCTTATCTTAGAAAGAGCGAAATGTGAAGATAAGATTATCGATGATAATTTTTGTATTCTTTATTTATAGTATTTTTATCAAAATATTATAATTGTGGTTTTTCAAAAAATCGTAATAGTTTAGAAAGGAAAAATATAACTTTCTAGTAAATACAACTTAAAAGATTTAAGCCGTATTTATTCACATTTTATATACCGAGAAGTTATATGTATAAGAAGAATGTATTTAAAGCACGTGCTATATTAGCAGGTATAACCTTAGGAATTTCTTTAGTAGGAACTGAGTCCAATTTAGTATTTGCTGCTACCCAAGATTCAGAAAAGGTTGTCATGAGCAAATCAACTGAAAATGAGGGCTTCACCGGAAGTTTTGTTTATACTAACGGCTTACCTGTAAAGGAAGGTACTGATGTAAGACTCAGAAATACAGCAGATGGAACAGTTATTAC
>NZ_CAKC01000023.1 GCF_000296855.1 Lactobacillus gigeriorum DSM 23908 = CRBIP 24.85
TAGATGTCTTTGAAGGTGGTTGGTCATTATCAAGTGAACCATCACCAGCTGACTTATACAACGAGGCTGCACCATACAACTTTGCTCGTTTTGTAAGCAAGGAAAACACAGACTTGTTGAACCAAATCGACTCTGTAAAATCATTTAACCAATCATACAGAGCTACTGCATTCAAGAAGTGGCAAAAGTGGATGTTCGATAACGCATACGTAATCCCAACTATGGGTAGTTACAACGTAACTGCGGTAAACAAGGACATCACTGGCTTGAACCTTAAGCCATCATCTAACTTCTACTTCGAAGGAGGATTTGCTAAATAATAATTTTCATAAAACTTTCTCTAATCCTATAAATATCCTACACATAAACTTCAATAAAACTCCTATCCTAAAAGGGCTCGCATTAGCGAGCCCTTTTCTTGTCCATATATTTATAATTACATCGTCATAGCATAAATATAAGTCACAATATAAATATATTTATACGCTTAATTTATACGCATAAAATTATTAAGAAATGGTAAAGAATGCAAGACTGTAAATAAAAAATCGCATTTTTTGCGCATTTACATATATAGGGGGCAAAAAAATTAGGAGAAGGAAAATGAAGAAAAATAGCAGATATAAATTTGTCACAATATTAGCTGCAGCTACTCTTGCTACAGCACTTGTAAAAGGCAATGAGGCTAGAGCTGATGAGATTGCGCATAAGCAAAGTTTGCAGGAGCAAATTGAACAAAAAATCTCGATGTTAAAAGCTAGTCGGACAACGTTAGATCAACTGAGCAACGATCAGCTAAAGCTTTATGCAGCGGAATTGGATCGCCTAGATCAAATTTTGTTACAAAAGCAAAAAAGATTGGAAAGAATTGCTACAGAACTTGAGGTAGAAAAAGCTGATTACCAAAAATATCAAGACGAGCTAGCGTTTATTGATCAACAAATTGCTACTTATCAGAAAGCATATGATGATGAAATATCGGGATTTAACAATGCTATGCCGGAGCCAAGTAAAATAGCAACAGATAATGAGAATAAGGATTTTGGCAAACTTATTAAGAGTACTAAATCAAGAGAGGTTCAAAAAGCCAAGATTCAGGACATATTTACGGAACTTTTGGCCAACAACGAGCTTGATCAGAACCAAGAAGCAATTATTAGTGAGTTAGCCGAAAAAATTCCAGAGCAGATTGAAAAGACAGATCAATTTTTAACCAAGAAAAAACTCAGCTGGTCGAAAAACACGAGCAAGCAGTTGCTGAAGGTAAAACAATTACGCAATTGAAGGACCAGGTAAAAGCAAAAACTGATAAATTGGCAGAACTAGAACACCAGCTTGATCAATTAGCAAGTGTGCATCAAGATTTGAAGATGAAGTTGACCAATCTAAAAGAAAAAATTGTTCAAGATACGCAAGAATATGAACTGGCTAAAAAAGATTTGTTTGATCTTCAAGAAAAGCGGGACACTTTGAAGGCCAAATTAACAGCTACCGATCACCAAACTATTTTAAAAGAAAAAGAACGAAGACTAAGTCAACTATTGGAGTTGCTTGAACGATTCAAAAAGTTGAATCCATCTACCGAACAGGTAACAAAAAATGTCCATGTTACAGGAGAAGTTGTGTTAACGCTAAAACCGAGACAAGAAAAGAAGTATAAACAAATGCAATTGCGTATTAAGAAAAATCGATTGCAGATTAAAAATGGTAAACACTGGAAAAATATTAGTTTAAAGCAGCTGAATAAAAAGCAATTTAAAACGGAAAAAATCAATGGTATAGTACTCGTACGAAAAACTTGCAGTTTGGTTGACAATCAAGGCCATAAAATTCCAAAGTCGGTAATCCGAGGAAAGCGGGCAACAGTGCTGGCAATTAAAAAGCATCAAAATAAAATTTGGGTCCAAATCGGTAGAAACTTGTGGATGGATGCGCAAAACACCAACTTAAAATAACATTTTTGGTAAATTATAATGTTTCACGAAAAATAGGACAAAAAAATAATGTCGAAAAATCTCGACATTAGGTACCTATTTATGCAAGATGCGACAAACTATAACCAAGCAAAGGACCCCAATTAGACTGTAAATTGCGCCTACATATCCTGTGGTGGTGATCGAAGTGATTCCCGCTACTTGGGCTGCTGTGAACGAACCTAGGGAAATTCCTACATTTGCAAAAATCGAATTAAGGGATGAAGCTAAATCTAGCGACTGAGGATAATCTTGCGTAGCAATATCAAGGAAAAATACTTGAGTCGATGCCCCATAAGCTGAAATCAAACTAGAAAGTAGAAATGCTATTGCATAAGCTAGCCAGCTAACATGGATCAGAACACTCAGGAGAACTAAAGCTAAAGTCATTACCGAATAGATGTAGGGAAGCAATTTCATGCCCCTCTGTCGGCAATTAAGCCCCCGACTTTGTTTCCGATGATTGAAGCTAATCCTAATCCTAGCAGTAGCCAGTTTAGCCAAGAATAGCTAAAATGCATTTCATTAGTAATCAGTGGGCGAATGTAGGTGTAGTAAGTGTATTGTGAAGCACAAACCATGACAACAAAGATTACTGAAAACAGAATGCGACGGTCAGCAAGTAGTAAAAATTGATTATTTTTCTCAGTGCTTTTCTTAGCTGCTTGATCGGTATTTCTAGGTGCCAGCCAGATTAACAGCAGTAGGCAAATAATTGTTAATATCGAAATCAACCAAAAACTCATATGCCATGAAAAATTGGTACTAATCATGGTACCTAGTGGCACACCGACAACAGAGGCAATACTGAAGCCAGCGAATATCCAAGATAAAAGTGAAGCCCTCTTATTCAATGGTGCGATAAAATTGCCAAAGATCAAGACAATCGAAATGATTGCCCCTGCGGTGCAGGCAGTGATGATACGCGAAAAGAGCAAAGAGTAATAGTTGCTGGACATGGCTGTCCAAGTATTTCCAAAAAGAAAAATTGTAATCAATCCGAATAACAAATGGTGTCGTTTAAAGTGGTGAGCCAAACTAGTAATTATTGGAGTAGAAATCGCATAAACGAGAGCAAATAATGTCACGATATATCCTAAACTTGATAGTGAAGCATGAAATTCTCGTGCAATATCTGGTAAAACACCAACAATCATGTATTCATTACATCCCAACATAAAAGCAACAAAGACAAACAGGATAGAACGTATGGTATATTTTGACATGATAGATCCTTTCTTTATTAAATTACTGAAATTATAGTTTTAATCTAAAAGTTTTTAAAGTCCCTTAATAAATTTACTGGTAAAAACTTTCAATGAGGCGTATATTAGTAAACAAATAAATTAGATTAAATTGATTTAATGATCGAGAGGTGTCCTATGTCACATGAATTAACTTTACAAGAAGCCAATGAATTTCGTGATAATTTTGAAGCACAAGCTAACAATGAAGTAATTAGCCGTGCAGCTCGAAGAAGCGGTATCTTAGAAGCATCATTTAATCCCAATGTAAGCCAACAATTAAATCGAGTTTTTTCAATCGAATTGCCAGTTGATAAAGTTACTAATCAGCAACAATCAGGTCGTTGTTGGGAATTTGCCTCCTTAAATGTACTTCGTCACTATTTTGGTAAAAAGTATCATGTAAAAAACTTTGAATTCTCACAAGTTTACAACTTTTTCTGGGATCGAATTGAGCGTGCGAATATTTACTATGATCATATGATCCGCTTAGCTGATAAACCTCTTGATGACCGTGAAGTTCAGGCATACTTAGCAGGAACTGGTTATGATGGTGGCGAATGGGCAATGGCAGTTGCTTTGATTAAAAAGTATGGCGTTGTGCCAACATATGCTATGCCTGAAAGTTTTAATAGCAACCATACGGCTGCTTTAGATGACTTTTTAGCAAGAAAGAAGCGTAAAGATGGCCTGGCTTTGAGAAAATTAGTCCAAGCTGGCGATCTAGAAAAGGTTGAAGCAGCAAGAAAGCAATTTTTGAATGAGGTTTATCATGTTGTAGCTACAGCCTTTGGTCAACCACCCAAGACTTTTGATTTGGAATACTATGATGACGACAAGAAATATCATCTTGAAAAGAATTTAACGCCACAACAATTCTTGCATGAATATCTTGGTGATTTTGATTTTGACGATTACATTGCCATCTCTAATTCGCCTAATTATGACTACAACAAGGTATACCACGATGGCTACTGGGATAATGTCGTTGGTCGAGATCAAGTAAAATTCCTTAACTTGCCAATGGCAAACTTAACTCAAGCTGCCCTTGCACAATTAAAAGATGGTGAAGCAGTGCTTTTTGGTAATGATGTTCTCAAACAAATGGAACGTAAATCCGGATACTTAGCAACTGATTTGTATCAAACAGATGAATTATTTAATGTTGATACGGAGATGACGAAAGCAGAGCGGTTAGCAACTGGTGAAGGAAAAGCAAGTCATGCTATGACCCTGGTTGGTGTTGATGAAGACCGTGGTGAAATTCGTCAATGGAAAGTTGAAAACTCATGGGGCGAAGAAAATGGTGAAAAAGGCTATTTTGTTATGAGCCATGATTGGTTTGAAAAATATGTCTATCATGTAATTGTGCATAAAAGATATCTTACAGCTGAACAAGTTGATTTGTTCCTAAACGGTCCTGTGGTTGATTTAAAGCCATGGGAAATGGTGGGATAAAATAGTTAATTAAATTGGACCAATTCCGTTTGTGAATTGGTCTTTTTTCTACGTAAGGTCAAGAGTGATAAGCTCTTTAATTGAATTTTTTAGTTATTTTCTTCAAAAAAGGGTAATATAAAATTGGCGTTTAAACGTGAAAATATATTCTGACATAGAAATGAGGGGAAGCTAGAATGACCATAGGAGAAGCTTTGAAAAAGGAACGTCTTCGTCTAGGCTTAACCCAAGAAGAAATGGTACAAGGTGTAATTCACAAGGGACATTATTCCAAAATAGAAAGAGGTATTGAGGGGATTTCTGCAGAAAGTTTATTTAAAATTTTGTTTGCCCATCAGATAGACCTAGATGATTTTTTGACATTAATTAAAGATCAATATTGTACCAAACAACAGTTAGAAGAAGAAAAAATAGAAGATAGGGTAATGAGAGCGTTCAATAGTGCAAACAAACATGATATTGAAGATGCTTTAAATGATGTGATTGCTACAAATAATAATATCTTCAAATATAGATATATTGTGGCGGTAGCTTATTTTAGAGGACAGTTGAACGAGTTAAGTCCAAATTTTAAAAACAAAGTAATAAATGAATTTATTAGTCGTAACAATTGGGTAGAAAGTGTTGATTTACTAAGATTATTTGGCAACTGTATACAAATTTTTAATTGTGAGCAGTTAGATAATTTTATGCATCAATTATTGAAGTATTATACAAAAGATCAAGCTTTTTCAGAAAAAATGATAGAAAGAGTAGCAATGATTTGTAATAACTATTTGTATCTTTGCTATTTTGAAAATATTAGCGGAAAAAATATAAAAAACTGTTTAGATTATCTGCATAATTTAGATAATCACAGTCATTTTATGTTTTATAAAATTGCGCAAAAATTTTATGAATATTTATTTGCTGGAGAAAAAGAAAAGGCGAAAACAATAAAAGATCAATTGGTGTCTTGGGGATTTAACGATAAGGTTGCATCTTGGAAGATATAGTTGCTTAACACGCAACTTTTGATTCTAACTCAGTAAGTGTATGTCATAATGTACATGTACTAATGAAGGGAAAGATGATTATGTTTCGCTTGAGTAAAAATATAATACTGATGGTAATCACAATCGTGGCTTTTATCGTATTTTTAGGCATAGTAAAAGAATATGATGCTGAAAGCATCCCCAATACAACTACCAGTATCCAAATAAACTCCGACAGTCACCATACTAATAAATCCAAACTTTTTTCTGATATTACCAAGTTAACGAAGCAGGGCAATTACCGATTAACCTTAGTTCGGATAGTCAACGTTAATGGTAAGAAAGATAAATATGTCTATTCATTCAACCCCAGTCAAAAGCAAATTTTCTCCCTGTATCGAAATGCAAATATAAAAAAGTTAAATCAAAAGGAGCTCCAATTAACCGACTTTCAAGGTTCATATTATACAAATGCCAAAAAAGCGCAACTAGCTGAGTTACAAAGATACCTAAATAAATCTGGATTGCATTACACTACTAGTAAAATGTCTTTATTAGTAGCTATCAAAAACAATCTAGCGTTAATTAGCTATCTTCCCATTGTATTTAGCATTTTTTCGATTCTATTGATCATTATGTTCATCGAAAAAATCGCCCAATTAAAAAAATACGCCGTTCTCAAACTTAACGGCCTAAATTTATGGCAAATTTTACGCAGGGACCTTGGTCATGATTATTTATTTTTCATTGGCTCATTGTTAGTGGTTTTGTTTGCCTATTCAATATATCTGACTACAAGTTTAAATAAAACCGGTTGGATTTTAGTCAGTAAGTATAATTTTGCTATTATGCTATTGATCTTGGCATTTTATCTACTGTTGGACCTGATTTCTTATAGCTGTCTAATGGTGGTTGAGCTTTATCCTGCGCTTAAAGGTAAATCCTATACCAAACTTTTTGTGATTGCTGGCTATCTACTCAAGGCTAGTCTTGTGATATTAGTGACTATTAATTTATTTTCCTTGAACAACAAGGTTAATAGTTTTATTCAAGATCAAAATGTTATGAAAATGTGGATCAATCATCATAGCGGTTATACTATCCAATTTGCTGATATCAGTAATATTAGTCACAGTGAAGAGAATAAATTAGGACGATTAACAAGAAAGCTAATTAATCATCTTGATGGGGTAATTTTAGCGAAAAACGCGCAAGAATTCCATCCCCCAATTAGGGATGTGGCTCCAGAAAATGGTAATGTACTTATCGTTAATCGCAACTATCTAAACTTCAACCAAGTTAACAGCCCAACGCATCAAAAGATTGATTCACAAGCGCTCAAGCCTGATGAGCTAAATATTCTAATTCCGTCTAGTCGGATGGATCAAATTAAGCAATTCTCCAAGGAAATAATATCATTTATCGCTTTTCAAAATGAATTGCCTGGTTCAAACAAACAAGCTAATAAAAAACTACACTACTTAGAATATGCGTCTGGACAAGATGTTTTCAACTATACTATCGGTAAAGATATTCAAGATTCGATTTCACATGATCCCATCATTGTCATCGACGATAATTGCTTTGCGGATAATTTTTATTTTGCGGCTGCTAGCCAAGGGATGATTCAGTTCTCTAATTTGAAACAACTACAGTCTAATATCAAGCGTTTTTCATTGGAAAATTATATTACTGGAATTACTGATGCTAAGACAAGATTGTCGAACTTTAACATCGAACAATCTCGTCAAATCTCATTGGTTGCCTTCATTATTTTGATTTCATTAAGTCAACTACTCTTGATTATTGCTTTTATCAGTTTAGCCTTTTTACAAAAACAGCGATTAAAGATGGCCATAACTAAAATCTTCGGTCAAAGCAATCGAAAAACCATTTTTAACTTTTGGGTAACTAATCTTGTTGGCGATAGCTTGCTAATTCTAGCTTTACTTGTTTTATCCCATCAAAATTGGCCAAGTTTACTATATCTGCTGCCTTATCTTGTGATTGAAACTGGTGTGATTTGGCTCCTTGCACTAAGAGCACAGCAACAGTTATTGGTAACCTTGAATCATGGAAACTAGAGGGAAAGTAATGATTGAAATAAAAAATTTAAGTAAACGCTTTGATAAAAAAATCGTTCTAAATAAGATTAATTGTCAGCTAGAAGCAGGATTAAGCTATGCAATCGTTGGCAAGAGCGGAGCAGGAAAAACCACCTTTTTGAACATTTTATCTGGCTTAGAATCGCCGACTGCAGGTGAAGTCATGATTGATCATGAAGCAGTCAATAATAAGAACTTACCTAAACTGAGAAGAGAAAAATTTGGCTTTATTTTTCAAAATTTTGGTCTGATTGATGAAGAAACTGTAGCCGACAATTTGCAAATTGCTTTTGCCAATCAAAAGATTGCAAAAAAGCAACAAACACTTGAAATGAGAGCCATTTTAGATGAATTGGATCTAAAAAATTTACCCCTTGATCAGAAAATTTATGCTCTTAGTGGCGGTGAACAGCAAAGAGTTGCTTTAGCTAGAATTATTTTGAAAAAACCAACAATTGTTTTTGCTGATGAACCTACAGGATCTTTAGATGCCGAAAATTCTAAGCTGATCATAGATCATCTGTTAACCGATTTTGGACCTAAAGCTACAATTTTGATTGCAACGCATGATCCCCAAGTTTGGAATAGATGCGATCGCGTTATTAGCATTGAAAATCAGCAAATTGTTATCACTAAGAATAATGGAGAAAAATTATGAGCAAAAAAACTAAACTTATCAGTTTAATAGTTGGACTCTTGGTGCTTGTGCTGTTAGCTTTAGCAACAATTCATACCCCAGTAACTGATCGGATCAACCCTTTAGTTCATGAGCAAGTTGGCTATGCTAAAGTTGTCAAAGGACAAAACAAATATCAGGACGTTAAAATTTACGATTCTGAAACTAAAAAGCCACTACCATATACCATTAAAGAAGTTACTGGTTACGATCCGACTGGTGAGTACATGATGATTAAACATAAAGGACAATATGTTGAATCGATTAAGTACTTATCTGAAAAAGAATTTTCTCAAGCAATCGATTAATAGTAAAAAGAAGTAAACGAAAAGTCGCTGACAATTTTTAGGAAAGGTCAGCGACTTTTTAAGGCTTAATATTCATTTTGATAATTTACTACATGAGCACTAGGAGCTCCATTGGCTTGATAATCAGCAAAGTTGGCCAAGAAACTATCAAGTACCCGAATGTTGTAGAAGTTGCTTTGCCCCGCACTATGAGGTGTAATCACAACATTTTCCATGGACCAAAGCTTATTATCACTTGGTAAAGGTTCTTCTTCAAAAACATCAAGGCTGGTAGCTACAAGTTCGCCATGCTTTAGCGCATCAATTAAGTCAATTTGATTTGTAGTTTGTCCGCGACCAACAGCAACGTATAATGCAGTTGGTTTCATCGCTGCAAACACGGTCTTATTAACCAAGTGCTTAGTCTTGGTGGTTAACGGCAAGCTGCTAACTACAAAATCAGCTTCTTTTACGGCCTCAGTAATCTCACTGGTAGCATAGCACTGTTTAAATCCGGCAACTTCGTGTCCAGAACTGTTAACCCCAATAATATTCATATTGAATGGTGTCAATAGCTTCACGGTATCTTGAGCAATATTACCTGTTCCAATAAAAGCAATAGTGCGTTCAGTAAGCTCAGCTTGTCCTTGTGGCAATTCCCATTTGCTTTGAAGCTGTTTTCGTAAAGAAAAATCTAGATGGCGAACATGCATTAAGAGATAGCCTAAGACTTGTTGTGCAATATTAAAACTGTTAGCTCCACTAGCAGTAGTTAAGAAAACTTGTTCTTGTGCTAACAAATCAAGTGGTAAATAATCGACACCGGCGGACCATACTTGAAGCCATTTGATTTGATGTGATGAATTTAGAGCCTCAACAACAGCAGGGTGCCAACCTAAAATAATCTCTGATTCTGCTAAAGTTTGCACGTCAGGGGTTTTATTGGCAAAATTGACCACTTCAGCATTAGTAGTTGTGGCTAATTTATCTAATAAATCAGGTTCTAAGGTTTGGAGTACGGAAATTTTCATGGTGTTATACCTCGTAATCTGAATCTAAACTAAATTCTATTAACGTGTTATAGCGCATCATATTTTGGCGGTAGTAAACCAGCGATTTGATGTCGACTTTTAAAATCCGAAGCAAATCTTCATCAGTTAAATCTTTACGTGACAAAATCGAGTAGACATAACTTAAACGAAGATTTTGCAAAGTGATATCCATTCCAATAAGTTCGCGATCAGGGCGGACTTTTTGTGCTAGATGGAAATCCGATGCATAGTAGCCACCATATTTTTTCCCTAAAATATAAGGATTCTCATCAATTGAAAAATTAACATGATTCTTTAGATATTGTCTTAGGGTATAGCTATTTATTCTAGTGGCAACATCGTTATAACGTAATTTTAGTACCTGATCGGGTAGGTAACCAAGCGATATGCCTAGCATCATAAAAACGGTCTCAGGATGGATATTTGGGATTTTAGCAATATCTGGGAGCTTATCCATCCAGTTGATGACATAGGTGTGTTTACGATTGAATTTGCGACCATTAATTTCCACCATCGGATAGTCCGTAATAAAATGATGGCTGTATAAAAAAGTAAAGTAAACGCGAATATGGCTCAAATATTTGTTGATCGTGTTTTCTTTGAGCTTTAGATTGGTTTCAAGATTATTTAGATAGTTCTGAATATCAGCTGCTTTAATTTCCGAAAGCGGAGTACCAGCATCATTGCCGGCCTCGAAATACTTCCAAAAATTAGTCAGTGACTTGTTAACTATTAACATGGTTAAATCAGAATAATTTTTTTCGTTTTTACAATACGTGGTGAACTCACGTTCATACGGGTAATTCATTTGTTTCACCTTCTCGAATTAAAAACCTTGTTACTAAACCAATTATAACCCTGACAAGAAAAAATGCCGAAAAAAAAGCCTTAGACTTCATGTGAAATCTAAGACTTCTTAAATAGTTAAACAAAATTACTTGTTAACTGAGTCCTTCAAAGCTTTACCTGGCTTAAATGCAGGAACTTGAGCTGCAGGAATAGTAATTTCGTCACCAGTTTGTGGGTTGCGACCCTTACGAGCTGCACGATGACGAACTTCAAAAGTACCAAAGCCAATAAGTTGAACCTTGTTACCCTTTACTAATTCTTCTTGAATAGTTGAAGTTACGGCTGCAAGAACTGCTTCTGCATCCTTCTTCTTCATTTCAGTCTTTTCAGCAATTTGCTTTACTAATTCAGCTTTGTTTACTGATGCCATATGACAATACCTCTTTCAAATTTTTTTATTGTAACCGTTAAGATTGTAGTCTCAATAGGACTTTCAACCCCTTACGATCACTAATTGTACCATTAACTTACGCCGTTGGGAACTGGTAAACCGCTATTTCATGCAATTTTTCTTACTTTTTAGCTTTTTTTCGCAAAAATACATACACAATGGCTCCAAAAATTTCTACTAAAAAGTAAATTATCAGACCGATAGTGGGTTGGCGATTTAACCAAGCGCTATGCAGATTAAAGATTAAAGCATAAGTATATTTATAAATAAGGGTTGTAAAGACATAAGCCAAGCTAAGATCTTCTAGCAAACCGTATGAAACGATGAAATTAGTTAGGGTTTCATTGGCTCCAAGTAGTTCAGCAAATTGTAGTGTCTGTTTGTAAAACTTGCGTAGGGCACGCAAGATAATTAGATAAAGCAGTAGGAATACTAACCAATTGATTAGGGCAAAATAATTCATAGGAAGTTATAACCTTCTTTCTTATTCGTATATTTTACCGAAAGTTTAGTTAGATGCAAAACGATTATGAATCCGATATGTGTTTGAAAAAGCTGATATAATAGGGATGCAACTAGCAGTTGACAAAATGGTAGGGCTAGTTGGTAGTATGCCAGGGGAAATTCCTCTACGCTTAATGTTAGAAAATATTAGATCAATGCGATCATTTTGTTTTATCTGACCTCATCTTCCTAAGAACGCGATCTTTTTCATGCCGATATCTGCCCTCAATCCAATGTTTAAGTGCAAGAATATTTTCTGGCAAAATTTGTTTATTAGTAGTTAGTAAGGTACCATCTAAATCGGAAAAAATAAGTTTCATTTGGATCACCAATAATTTGTAAATCTATCTTAAGAATGAGCTTGTTAACGAATAGTAATCTACTAAATTTGCTATACTAACACTATAGTGCGTTCGTAGGGAGGCAAAGCGATGCAGATGTATTTAACTGATAAGAACAAGGGACTAACAAAAGCAGAAGTAGAAAGTAGAATAAAAGAAAATAAAATTAATCGTGCTGTTGAAGATCAGTTTAAATCTAATTGGCAGATTATTGCAGAAAACACTTTTACCTACTTTAACTTAATTTTTGCTATCTTAGCCTTTCTTTTGATTATAGTTCAATCATATCATGATTTAACCTTCTTGCCGGTGATTATTGCTAATACGGTAATTGGAATTGTACAGGAAATTCGTGCTAAGCAAGTTTTATCAAAGCTAAATGTGATGAATGAAGCTGAAGTTGAGGTGATTCGGGATGGGAAACCAGACTCATTACCAATTGATCAGCTTGTTTTGGATGATCTGGTAATTTTAAAATCTGGTGATCAAGTTCCAGCAGATGCAAGAGTAGTTGCTGGGGAAGCTAGAGTCAATGAATCGCTTTTAACAGGAGAAGCAGATGAAATCACCAAACAAGTTGGTGATGAATTGATGTCAGGGAGCTTCTTAGTTTCTGGCGAGGTTAAGGTACAGCTTGAAAAAGTCGGAAAAGATTCATACATTGCGAAGCTAACCCTAGAAGCCAAGGCAATGGATACGAGTGAACAGTCAGAAATGGTGCGTTCGATTAATCGCTTGATCAAATGGGTTGGGATATTAATTATTCCTCTAGGAATTGCTTTATTTACTCAAAACTACTTTTTGAATCATCTACCATTGCAAACTAGTATTACTTCAATGGAAGCAGCAATCATTGGTATGATTCCAGAAGGGTTGTACCTTTTAACAACGGTAGCACTGGCGCTTGCTGCGATGCGATTAGCTAGACGTCAGGTGATGTTACACAACATGAAAAGTGTTGAGACACTTGCTCGTGTTGACACTTTGTGCGTTGATAAAACGGGAACCATTACTGAACCTGTCATGGCTGTAGATAAAATTGTTCCTACAGCAGGAGTTAAAAATGAAGCTCTAGAAACCTTGCTTCAGACCTATGCACGTAATATGCCAATGGAAAACACTACGATGAAAGCGATCAAAGAACGCTATAGCATTGGTAAGGGAGAAAAAGCGGACAATATCATTCCATTTACTTCAGTGAACAAATACTCAGCAGTAGTATTTAAGGATTTCAGCTTGATTTCTGGGGCACCAGAGATGGTATTACGGGATCAATTTGAAAACTTTTCCCGGGAAATAGAGCCATTAACTGATGTTGGTTATCGGGTATTGGTTTTTGTGAAATATCCTAAGCCATTAAAAGATGTAACGGATAAACTTGAAGGTAAAGTAGAAGTTCTCGGGTATATTTGCTTAAATAACCCAATTAGAAAAGAAGCTAAAAACACCTTCACTTATTTTGCTAAGCAAGGTGTTGATATTAAGGTCATTTCGGGAGACAATCCGAAAACTGTTTCACGTGTAGCAAATCAGGCTGGAATAAAAAATGCAGATCGATATATAGACGCGCAAACAATCGGTGAGAACGAATATATTAATGCTGTTAAAAAATACACTGTTTTTGGAAGAGTAAAACCAGACCAAAAGAAAAAGTTGATTCAAGCCATGAAGACAACCGGAAGAACTGTGGCAATGACTGGTGACGGCGTCAATGATATTCTTGCGATGAAAGAAGCCGATTGTTCCATTGCAATGGCAAGTGGAAATAGTGCAGCAGTTCAGGCTGCTCAAGTTGTTTTACTTGATTCTGATTTTGCGCGGATGCCGAAAATTGTTAACGAAGGTCGGCAAGTGGTAAACAATATTGAGCGTTCGGCGAGCTTATTCTTAGTGAAAAATATTTTCTCGCTATTATTGACGTTTATTGCTTTAATTGCTGCTGTAACATATCCACTTCGTCCCTCACAAATCACTTTGATTTCTGCGTTTACAATTGGTATTCCATCGTTCTTCTTAGCATTGGAAACGAATCATCGACAAATTCGAGGCAAGTTTATTCCGAATATTTTAGCAAGAGCAATTCCAGGCGGAGTTACCGATATGTTAGCTGTCGGCGTTTTGATGTTAACAAGTGAATTATTACATTTAGATCATCAAGATGTCGCGACAACCGCTACAATGCTGTTAATTGCTGTGGGTTTGCTGGTTTTGTATCACATTTCTAAACCGATGAATACTTATCGAGTAGGGGTAATCTTAGCCAGTCTGGCAGGATTAATTTTCTCAATTGCCTTCTTACATAAGTTATTTGTGCTCCAAATGATTTCCTTCAAGGCAGTATTCCTTCTAATTGTACTGTTCTTTGCAGAGGTGGCAATTTTTGGCTGGTTATCAAAGATTGCTGAAGGTATTCGCGAGATATTGATTAAATATAGTCAGACAGGATCTAAAACTACGGTTGCTGAATTAAAAGAGGCATATCGAAAGGGAATAGATCGATAGGATTTGAAGTGTGTATTTTGATAGAATATAGATATAGAGTTTTATGGGGTGATTACTATGTCGCGAAAAGATGAAGCCTATAGTTATATTCGAACTAAAATTATCAAGGGTGATTTTTTACCTGAACAAGTACTTTCTGAAAATACTTTAACTGAGAAAATTGGTGTAAGTAGAACACCAGTAAGAGAGGCTTTGCATCAATTAAGTGCAGAAGGTTTAGTAGATTTCGTTGGTAGAACAACAATTGTAGCCCCACTTACTAAAAAAGATGTTGAAGAAACTTATGAGTTACGAACATTACTAGAAACATATGCATTAGAAAAAACTGTTGCTCGCATTCCCAATGAACTACTTAATCAAGTAGAACGAGAATTTAAAGAGGCAGCAAAAGAACATGATTGGCAGAAATATCTAGAAGTGGATATTAAGTTTCATGGATTAATAACTAATATCCATCAAAAGCAATTCGCCCAGTTGCTTAATATTATCCGATCCCAGACTGATCGAACTAGATATATTAATGCTCATAGTAAAAGAAGTATGGATCGCTCGTTAGAAGAACATCTTCAAATAATTGATAAAATAAGAAAAAGAAATTTTGTTGAAGCCAAGAAGGCCCTTGAATATCACTTACAGAGGGTGTACGAAGCGGTTTTAGAATATATCGATTATTTATAAAGTTTCAAAAAAATAAAAATAGTTATTGATTTCACAATGAAAGCCTTTTAAAATACAGGTTGTATACAAGTTGTATTTTAGGAGGCTTTTTTATGAGTATTGGAAGTGCCATCGCTAAAACGTTTACAAATCAGACTGTTCTTAGTGCGATTACTTCAACCATTTTTATTATTTTATTGGGTTATTGGTTTAGAAAAAGGGGAGTTTTTGGCAAAAACTTTGGGAAAGTTTTAACTAAAGTTGTTTTATCAGCTGCTCTTCCTGCTTTAGTTTTAAATTCATTTATGCAACCTATTGATTCCAAATCAATGCAACAAGGTGCAAATGTACTTGTTTGGGGAATTTTAGTATATGTCTTGTTAATAATTGTCACTCCGTTTATGTATCCTCGAGGTGACAAAGATAAGAATACAGCTCTAAGTGTTGCTACTGCTTTTGGTTCAACTACATTTTTTGGAATTCCAATTGTTGGAGCAATTTATGGACCAAAGGGTGTTATTTACTCATCGATTTTCAACGTTGGATATCGAATTTTTCTTTACTCATATGGCTACATTAAAATGTCGGGGTTGAAGATGAGCAAAGACAATGTTAAAAAGATGTTTCTCAATCCAATTGTCATTGTTACATTTTTGGGTTTGATTCTTTGGATGATCCAGGGATCAATGCCTCAAGTTACAGTTCCAGCAATGAATAAGGGTGTGGCAACAGGCACCATGACTACTGTTGCTTTTTATAGAATCGACCAAACTGCTATTTGGCTATGGAAGCCTTTAAACTTCTTACAAAGTTTAGCTTCACCACTAGCTTGGTTAGCTATTGGATGTACTTTGGGTTCTAGTTCATTCAAGGAAGTTGCTGAAGATAAGATGACTTGGTTGTATTCATTCAACAAGGTTATAATTGTTCCTTTGATTAACTTAGTAGTTTTATTGTTGCTTAACATGACAGGTATAGTTACTTTCGAATTTACTGCTGTAGCAACAGTAGTTATTATGATGGCAACCCCAACTGCTGCCGTTGTTGCATCATATGCGATTGGCTTTGACCATGATGCTTTGATGATTTCTAAAGCTTCATTCTTGTCAACGGTTTGCGCTGTTGTCGCTTCACCTATCTGGATCGCAATTCTAAATGTGTTGAATCAAACTGGAATTTTACGTTGATGATTATTAATTAAGGAGATTTATAAAATGAAAATTGCTTGTTATGGAGTTCGTCCACTTGAAGAACCATATTTTGAAAAATTAAACAAATATAATTATGAGTTGAAATTAATTCCTGAATACTTAGATCATGAAAATGTTTCTTTAGCTGAAGATTGTGATGCAGTTTTAGTTCGTGGCAATTGTGTCTGTGATCGTCAAAATTTGGAAAAATTCAAATCATATGGAATCGATTGGGTATTTACTCGTACAGTTGGATTTAATCATTATGACTTAAAAGCTGCAAAAGAATTGGGAATTTCTATTTCACGAGTACCAAATTATTCACCTTATGCCGTAAGTAACTTGGCATTTACATTAGGTGCTGATTTATATCGTCATGCAAATCAAGCAAGTTTGAATATTTTAAATGGTGATTTTACTATGCATTCAGATTATTTTGCTAGTGAATTTAACCGCATTACTGTTGGTATTTATGGTGCCGGAAAGATTGGGGCAATTGAAGGTAAAATGTGGAAAGCATTGGGAGCAAAAGTTTTGGCATATGACCCATATCCTTCTGATTTTGCACGTCAATATGTAGAATTTGTTTCTGAAGATGAATTATTAGCTGAATCAGATATCGTATCAATTCACGTACCTTATTTCCCAGGAAAGAATGACAAGTTAGTTAATGCAGAATATCTAGGTAAGATGAAGAAAGGTGCGGTATTAATTAATACTGCGAGAGGCGAATTAGTAGATACTCATGAAGTAGTATTAGCATTACAGAGTGAGCAGTTAGGAGCTTATGGTGCAGATGTTGTTCCAAGTGAAACAAAAATTATCGGTCATAAGTTTAACAGCATTGATGAAGTTCCTGATAAAGATGTTCAAGATTTATTGAAGCTATATCCAAGAGTTATGTTGACACCTCATATGGGGTCATTTACTGAACCAGCTTTGGAAGATATGATTTCGATTTCTTATGACAATTTCCATGAAATGGAAGAAAATGGTTCAACTAAAAATGTTGTAGAATACAAGGGTTAAAAATTTTTTACTATGCTAAAGGGTCGAAGTTCTTAATTAGGACTTTGATCTTTTTTTGATAAGCCAAAAACAACTAGCTAAGTATTTTTTTCGGGTTTTTACCTAAGGCGAATATTGTTATAATAAAAGTTAAGTCAAAATTACATCCAGCTTGATGGATGTGCATTATAGGGGGATGTATGAACAAAAAAGCGACTTTTAAATTTAAAGACTTTTTCAAACTGATCAATACGATAAAACCCAAATATTGGCAACTAGTATTAGGGACTTTTCTAGGATCTTTAGGAACTTTGTCTGGATTGATTGTTCCTAAAATGACCGGAAAATTGATTAATACGTTTCGTCATATTTCACCTACGCTAGTTATTGGCATGATTGTCCTGGTAATCGGAGGGATGATCGTTGGAACTTTATCTGGATTGGTTTTAGGAATTTTTGGACAAGATGTAATTAGTAAAATGAGACGTCTATTGTGGCAAAAATTACTTAATTTGCCAGTAACTTATTATGATAATTCTAAAACTGGTGAGATAAGTTCACGTCTTGTAAATGATACTTCGCAAATCAATAATTTGCTTGCTAACACTTTGCCATCAGCAGTTACTGCAGTTTTACAATTTATTGGTTCATTGATTATTATGTTGTCAATGGATTGGCAAATGACGCTTATTATTGTTATTGCCGTTCCATTAATTACCTTATTGATGTTGCCAATTATGGCCCAATCGCGTAAGATCGGAAAAGTTTTGCAAGATAAATTGGCTAAATTAAACAGTAAAAGTACTACTGTTTTGGGAGAAATCCGCTTAGTTAAGGCTTCAAATGGTGAAAAATTGGAGCTGGAATCAGGAGACGAAGACATTCAAACCCTTTATCAAGTTGGGGTAAAGCAAGCATTGATCAATTCGTTAACCTCACCAATTATCAATATGGGGATGATTATTCTAGTAATGAGCATCCTTGGATATGGGGTATACCGGGTGATGACCGGATCAATGACTATGGGTGCATTAGTATCATTCCTGATGTATCTCTTCCAAATCATGTCACCAGTAATTATTGTTAGTCAATTTTTCAATGAATTATCAAGAACAAGTGGAGCAACGCAACGAATCGCAGAAATTCTTGACGAAAAAGAAGAAGATAAGGGTAGCAATATTGAAATTGATATTGCTGGCAAAACATTATCAGTCAGCAATCTTGGCTTTTCATATGAAAAAGATAAGCCTATCTTGAATAATATCAATTTTAAAGCTGAACCAAATACGGTTATTGCTTTTGCTGGACCATCTGGTGGAGGAAAATCAACGCTGTTTTCACTAATTGAGCGTTTCTATCGTCCAGATCAGGGTCAAATCATGATTGGTAAGCATGATATTAGTTTGATCTCGCTTGATAGCTGGCGTCGACAAATTGGTTTGGTTGGTCAAAATTCTGCTGTAATGCCAGGCACTATTCGCGAAAATTTGCTTTATGGACTTGATCATAATGTTGATGAAGAGCAAATTTGGCAAGCTCTTAAAATGGCTTATGCAGATGGTTTTGTTAAAGAAATGGAAAATGGCCTAGAAACTGAAATCGGTGAACGTGGAATTAAGCTTTCTGGTGGTCAACGACAAAGAATAGCCATCGCGCGTGCTTTCTTGCGTGATCCGAAAATATTGATGCTTGACGAAGCAACGGCTAGTTTAGATTCTGAGTCTGAAGCAATGGTGCAAAAAGCACTTGGTAAATTGATGAAGAACCGAACTACTCTAGTCATTGCTCACCGATTAAGTACAATTGTTGATGCTAATTGCATTTATTTTGTGGATCATGGAACAATTTCTGGCTCTGGTACACATGAAGAGTTAATCAAGTCAACGCCATTGTATGCTGAATACGTAAAGAACCAATTTAAAGGGTTAGATTAACAAATAAAATACCAAAATATTGGCATAAAAATTTTGAACCTGAAAAATAGGATTATAATTCCCTGGGAAGGTCTCGAAGCTGAACGAAAAGTTTAGCTTCTTTTTTTGAATCTTTTTGAGCAAAATATTTTACTTACATAAAGTAAGAGTTTATATTACCTGTATAAAGAATTTATACGAGGAAACACAAAATGAAAAAATATCAAAATATCGTGGTAGGTTTTGGAAAGGGTGGCAAAACTCTTGCTAAAACCTTAGCATCACAAGGTCAAGAAGTCTTAGTTATTGAACAATCAGATCAAATGTATGGTGGAACTTGTATTAACATTGGTTGCTTGCCATCAAAGAATTTAATTATTAATGGTGAAAAAGGGATGTCTTTTGCTGAAGCAAGTGAAGCAAAAAGTGTATTAACACGAAAATTAAGAAATAAGAACTACCATATGATTGCAGACTTACCAACCGCTACGGTACTTGATGGTCATGCAAAGTTCATTAGTAATTATGAATTAGAAGTAACCAAAAAAGATGGCAAGGTAGTTACTGTTCAAGGCGATAGAATTTTTATTAATACAGGAGCTGTGCCAAGAATTCCAGATATTCCTGGTTTAAAATTAAGTCAAAACGTTGTAACTTCAAAAGAAGCTATGGATTGGCAAGAAAAACCAGGTAAATTAGGTATTATTGGTGCGGGATACATTGGCCTAGAATTTGCTGGCATGTTTAATTCTTATGGAACCAAAGTCACTGTCATTGATGGTTTATCCCAAATTTTACCTAAAGAAGATTCAGATGTAAGTGAGTTGGTTTTCCATGATTTAACTGAAGCAGGCATTGATTTCAGACTTGGAAGCAAAATTGAAAAAGTTGAAGATAGCAAAGATGGTGTGAAAGTAAGCTACCAACAAGCCGGTGAAATTAAAGAAGAAATCTTTGATAAATTGTTAGTCGGTGCTGGAAGAAAGGCAAATACTGAAAATCTTGGCCTTGAAAACACCGATGTGGCTTTAACCGCTCGTGGAGCAATTAAAGTTGATGATAAGTTAAGAACCACTGTACCTAATATTTGGGCATTAGGTGATGTAAATGGCGGACCACAATTCACCTATATTTCTTTAGATGACTTTAGAATTGTGAAGGAACAGTTGTTAAGAAGTGGTCAACGTTCAACTAAGGATCGTCAATTTGTACCGTATACGGCATTTATTACGCCACCATTGTCGGCCGTAGGAATGAAAGAAAAGGAAGCACGAGACGCTGGATATGAAATTAAAGTTTACAAGTTGATGGCTAGCGGTATTCCTAAGGCTCATGTTGCTGGGGATGCAAGAGGCGTTTATAAGTTAATTGTCGATCAAAAGACACAACAAATTCTTGGTGCAACTGTTTATGGCTTAGAATCTCATGAAGTTATTAACATTATTAGTCTTGCGATGAAGCTTAAAGCACCATACACAATTCTGCGGGACATGATTTATACCCATCCTACAATGGCTGAAGCTTTAAATGATTTATTGAATTAAAAAAGGAATGTCCCTTAACTGAGATGTTGAGTGGACATTCCTTTTTTCTATATATAGTTAAAATTTTTATGGCAAAAACTTACCACTTGCAAGGTATAGTTGGTACCATTCATGATGAGTCAATGCTACTTTTTGAGCTGGAACTGTTTCAGCTAAGTGGACTGGATTCATCGTACCAATAATAGCCTGCATATGAGCTGGATGACGCAAGATCCAAGCGATTGCAATCGCAGCCTTGCTTACGCCATATTTATCGCTTAATTCTTCAAGCACTTTGTTTAATTCAGGGAATTTAGGATTATCAATGAATGAACCTTCAAATTTTCCGTATTGAAGTGGTGACCAAGCTTGAACAGTGATGTCGTTAAGCTGGCAATAGTTGAGAATTTCACTATCACGACTAATTGACATATCTGTTGTCTTATCATTGACATAGAGCATTTGATCAATTAATTGGGATTGATCAAGTGATAATTGCAATTGATTGAATACCAATGGTTGTTTAACGTATTTCTTCAATAAAGCCAATTGCAAGGTTGGAACGTTACTTACACCGAAATAACGAACCTTTCCTGATTGATGCAATTCTTCAAAAGCTTCAGCAACTTCTTCTGGATCAAAAATAAGATCTGGACGGTGAAGTAGAAGTACGTCTAAGTAGTCAGTCTTCATTCTTTCGAGACTGGCATCAACATTGGTCAAAATGTTTTCCTTAGTCCAGTCAAATTCATTGCGTTGGAATTCAAGACCAACTTTGGTTTGCAAAACGACGTCTTCACGCTTGATGCCGCTTTTTTGGAAAGCTTCCCCAAAACGAGCTTCGGCCACACCTTCAGTATAACAGGTAGCATTATCGAAGAAGTTGATGCCAAGTTCAAGATCGGTTTGAATCAACTTAGTAGCTTCCTCAACGCTAAGGCTTGGCATGCGCATACAACCTTGAATAATGGTTGAAACGTTTTGCGGGCCATTCTTAACATTTAAAGTCTTCAATTTATATCACCTCAATTTAAATTATAATTCATCTTAATTAAAATAATGTATATTTTACTCAGTCTTAATTATATACTTTTTGGATTAATCCTTATGTTAGTTTCAACCTTAGTGACGGCTATCTTTGCATAAAAAAACGGTGTCGAATCATAGCGACACCGTTTTTAAATTACTTAATAAAGTCTTTGACCTTAGTCCTGCTAATAGCCTGTAGAACAAAATAGGTTACAACCATTTGAATCCACGGCACAATCGTTTCCTTTGGAAGTCGTTGCATCAAAGCAGCAGCGAAGTTTACATTGTACATCATGTGGATCCATAGTGTATTCATACCAATATTAGCGACCACCGTTACAATTAATGTTGCAGCAATGACGCGCCAAATTTTAACAGGTTTACGGTAGAAGAACAGACCGTAAATAAGTGGACCTACCATAGCGGTTAAGGTGAAACCAAAGAAAAAGCCACCTTGATTGCCAAAAAGAGCAGAAGATACCAGATCGCTAACGCCACCACCAACGGCACCCCAGATCGGTCCAAAAATGTATCCCAGCATAACGCTACCAATGAACCCTAGACCCACTTGAACAAATGCGGGTCCAAAAGAAAATTTACCTAGAATAATTTTTAGTGCAACTATGATTCCTAATAACACTAATTTTTGTAGTTCTGCACGTGATAAAGTTTTTGTTTTCATCGGGATCACCTCGTCTTTTTAGAATAAACCGCTAATTTTACCATTATTATCAACGTCAATATCCAAAGCAGCAGGATGTTTTGGTAATCCTGGCATGTCTAAGATATGCCCTGTAGTAACAACAATAAAACCAGCTCCATTTTTCAAACTTAAATTCTTAACGTGAAGAGTAAAATCAGTTGGCGCTCCCAATGCTTTGGCGTTATCCGAAAATGAATACTGCGTTTTAGCAATGATAACTGGTAATTTATCTTTCCCCATTTTGGTTAACTCAACCATTTGCTTTTGGGCCTTTTCACTGTATTCAACGGCTGAAGCGTGATAAATGCGTTTAGCAATTTTTTCTATCTTAGTAGTAATTGAGTCACTTTCTTCATAACTAGGGACAATCTCTGCGCTATTTTGATCAGCTAAGTCAACTAATTTGGTTGCTGCTTCAATTCCGCCTTTAGAACCCTGATTATGGTAGTCAACCACTTCAACTGGCAGACCTTGTTCCTGAATCAAATCTTGTAATAAATTAAGTTCAGCTTCTGTGTCAGTGGCAAAACGATTAATCACTACTAAAACAGGTAGATTGTATGAACGCATATTATTCATGTGACGTTCAAGATTCTTGAATCCTTCTCGCAGCGAGGCAAGGTTTTCTTCATTGAGATGATCGGTCGTGCCTTCAGCTTGATACTTAAGAGCTCTAACAGTTGCAACGACTACTGTAGCGTCTGGCTTTTTATCAAGGTGAGTAGCAACAAAATCCATAAATTTTTGACCGCCTAAGTCGCTACCAAAACCGGCTTCGGTAAGCACATAGTCGCTTAAATGCAAGGCTAAGTTAGTTGCCATGATTGAATTGGCCCCATGAGCGATATTTGCAAAAGGCCCACCATGAACTAACGCAGGAGTGTGTTCAATTGTTTGTACTAGATTAGGCTTAAGGGCATTAGCTAAAAGAGCAGCAATAGCGCCTTGGAAGCCAAGTTGTTTTACAAAAACTGGCTCATCATTGACAGTATAACCAACGAGCATGTTGCCTACACGAGCTTTAAGATCATTAATATCCTTTGCCAAGCATAGAATTGCCATCAATTCATTAGCAACAGTAATGGCGAAGCTGCTTTCATGTTCAATTCCGTTAAATTTGGATCCTTGACCAAGCGTGATTTTTCTTAAAGTACGATCATTAACGTCGATTCCGCGTTTAAGTAAAATTCGAGTAGGATCGAGCTGTAAGCTATTATCTTGATAAATGTAATTATCAACTAGGGCTGCCAAGGTATCGATAGCAGCTGTCAACGCATGCATATCACCCGTAAAGTGAAGGTTGATATCTTCCATTGGGATAATTTGTGCCAAACCACCACCTGTAGCGCCACCTTTAAGACCAAACACCGGTCCCATCGATGGTTCTCTCAGAGCGATCATTGTTTTTTTATGTAATTGATTGTTAATGGCGTCCCCTAGACCAATTGTCATAGTGGACTTACCTTCACCAGCGGGTGTTGGAGAGATTGAGGTAACTAAGATAAGTTTCCCTAGATGACCATTGGTGCGAATGCGATTAATCGCACTCCATGTCAACTTGGCCTTATCTCTACCATATGGTTCTAAATCATTAGGCTTTAAATCAACCTTTGCGGCAATTTCTTCAATCGGTAATTTCTCTGCTGCTTCTGCAATTTGAATATCTGATTTCATTTTGCTCACCTTTTTCTATTCTCGATGTAACTTAATTAGATAGTTGGTTGAAAATAAAGCTAAATTTTAGAATTTAGGTCATCCTCTCAAAGTGTTCTTAATTTCAATAAAATGATCATAGTTAATTTTGAATAGGATGTCAAGCAGAGATACTTGGCCCCAAACTGTGGAAGAAATTTAAATACTATTTACCACTAGGGGTAGTACCAATCTTTTGTAAAACCCGACTGGCAATTCCTTCAGTAATAACAAGATGGGTAATCAATCCCGTATTAAGAGCGCCTAATAAAGCATCAGCTTTAAATCGATTTTTTTCAATTACAAATTTGATGGGCGTTTTTTTGATATCTGCTAAACTAATTCCACAAATATATGGTTCAAGATTATCAAAGAAGTTGCCGTAAATAGTGTAAGGTCGGCCAAAAATAAAACCAGCAACCATTGAGGGATCAATTTGTTCGAACAAAGTAGTAGCATATTGCGCCGACATATTACGGTTCTCTTCAATTGACTGCATTGTTCCTAAACCAGTAAGTACCAAATCTAGATTTGGATAATAGTTTTTTAAACTAGTAAACATTGGCTCTTGCTTAAGATATTTGATAGTTTTAGGATTGACGCAATATAAAGGAGCGGGAAGTTCTAAGAAGTTAGCATTGAATTTGTATGCAGCTTGCTGAACTAGGGGATTTTTCCGGTGACCTGATTCAGTTGAGATGCCCAATAGTTGTACAAAAGTAAGGCCAGGCCGATTTTCATGTTGAAAATTATTAATGATATCAAGTGAAGTTGTTCCCCAAGTGAGTCCAACATTAGTAATATTTTTTAAAAGTTGCTGGATAATCATAGCAGCAAAGCGGGTTAAATTTTCTTCATCTTCAGTTTTGGTGAGTCCTTTTCTTAAGATATAAACTTCATCAAGACCGAATATTTGCTTGAAGTAATATTCCAATTCAGAATGACGTCTGGTGTTGTCCTCGTTGATCGTAATCTGAACAATTTGTTTTGTGCGAGCATCTTTTAACGCTTTATCGATCAAGTATCGCGATAGTTCATACTTTTGAGAAAGTTCTTCGATATTAAGATTGTTGAGATAAAAATCATGGGCAATAGCTGCGATTTGACTGTCTGATAGTTGCATTGTATCTTCCTTATTCTTTTTATAATTAATCGTCCAATATCGTCTTGCAATTATTTTAATACAAAAATAATAATTAGGTAAATTACAAAAATACTTTTATTTATCAAAAAAATAAAATAATTACTCTTTATGGAGTACATTGTCACTGTAAACGCTTAACGCGGATCTTTTAGATGTGCTAAAGAGAGGTAAATAAATAATCATGGAAGAACAAGAATTTAGAATCGAAAGCGATACTATCGGACCAGTTAAAATTCCTAAGGAAGCTTTATGGGGTCCTCAAACTGAAAGAAGTCGTAACAATTTCCCAAGCGGTGAATTAATGCCGCTTCAAATTGTTCGTGCCTTTTTACATTTGAAGAAAGCTGCTGCTGAATCAAACGTTGAAGTTGGCGACGAACCTAAAGAAAAAGGTGAAGCAATTGAAGATGCAATTGATCATCTTTTGGCTTTAAGCGATGAAGAATTGAGAAAGGACTTCCCACTTCACGTATTGCAGACCGGTTCAGGTACTCAAAGCAACATGAACGTTAACGAAGTTGTTGCTAACTTAGCTAACAAGCTTCACCCAGGCTTGAACATTTTGCCAAATGACGATGTTAACCGTGGTCAATCATCAAACGACACTTTCCCAACTGCAATGAACATTGTTGCTGTAGAAGCACTTGATAAGCTTGAACCAGCAATTAAGCACTTAATCGATGAACTAGTAGTTAAAGAAAAGCTTTACTGGAAGACTGTTAAAGTTGGTCGTACCCACTTGCAAGATGCTACTCCTTTGACTTTTGGTCAAGAATTGTCAGGTTATATTTCAGCTTTGAAGCATGATTTGGAATACATCCAAAACTTAAAGCCAACTTTATATGAATTAGCCATTGGTGGTACTGCTGTTGGTACTGGCTTGAACGCTGCACCAGGTATGACTGAAAAGATTGCTGGAAAATTGAGCAAGGTATATGGTCATGAATTTAAGGTTGATACTAACAAATTCTGGGGCTTAGCTCATCACTCAGGTATTAATGTTGTTCACGGTGCTCTTAAGACTTTAGCTAGCGATATGTTCAAGATCGCTCAAGACGTAAGATTCTTGGCTTCAGGCCCTCGTGCAGGGTACGGTGAATTAAACATTCCTGCTAACGAACCAGGTTCATCAATCATGCCAGGTAAGGTTAACCCAACGCAAGCAGAAGCGGTAACTATGGCTGTTGCTAAGGTATTAGGTAACGACACTACTATTTCCTTCACTGCTTCACAAGGTAACTTTGAAATGAACGTCTTCAAGACAGTTATGATTGCAGCCTTCTTAGATTCTTGCGACATTTTGACTGGTACAATTACTGGTTTTGCTGACAAGATGATCCACGGTTTAACTGTTAACGAAGAACGGATGGATGACTTGCTTGAAAACTCATTGATGACAGTTACTGCTTTGTCACCACACATTGGTTACCATGATGCAGCTAAGATCGCTCAAGCAGCTGACAAAGAAGGTACTACTTTAAAGGAAGCAGCTTTGAAGAGTGGCAAGGTTACTGAAGAACAATACGACGAATGGATGGACTTCATGCAAATGACCAACATCGATCGTTCAAACATTGAAGAATAAGAGGATATTAATGGCTAAATTTGTTTTTACTCCAAATGCAATTTCTGAATTAGCTGATAGCTATGATGCGGTAGTAATTGGTGCTGGTGGTACTGGTTTAACAGCTGCTTTACAAGCACATGAATTAGGCTTAAAAGTTGCAGTTTTTGAAAAAAATGAAAACCTTGGTGGTAATACTAACAAAGCTTCATCAGGGATGAACGCAGCTGAATCAGATTACCAATTACAAGCTGGAATCATTGATAATAAAGAAGATTTCTATCGTGAAACCTTACGTGGTGGTGGTTTGCTTAACGACCGTGATTTATTGAGATTCTTTGTGGATCACTCTGCGCTTGCAGTAGATTGGCTGAGAAATCGCAAGATTGAATTGAGCGATTTGACCATTACTGGTGGTATGAGTAAAAAGCGTGCGCACCGTCCAGCTTCTATGGCTCCTGTAGGTGGCTACTTAGTAACCGGTTTGCTTAAAAATATTGAAGCAGAAAAGATTCCAGTATTTAACAAGGCTAAGGTTGAACGTCTATTAACTGATGAAACTGGTAAAGTTTCTGGCATTAGCGTTAACACTGAAGCAGGTACTAAAGAAGTTAAAGCCAAGGCCGTGTTATTGGCAACAGGTGGCTTTGGTGCGTCACAAGAAATCATTGGTCAATATCGTCCAGATTTAAGTGGCTACAAGACTACCAACCAACCAGGTGCAACAGGTGATGGTTTAAAGCTTGCTCAAGCTGTTGATGCCCAATTAGTACAAATGGACTTTATTCAAGTTCACCCAACTGCTCAAACCGATGGCGAAAGAGTTTTCTTAATCGGTGAAGCTGTTCGTGGTGAAGGTGCAATTTTAGTTAACAAAGCAGGTAAACGCTTTGTTAATGAATTGAACACTCGTAAGATCGTTTCAGGTGCGATTACTGACTTAAATGAAGATGGTGCCTACTTAATCTTCGATCAAGGCATCCGCAACCATGTCAAAGCTGTTGAATTTTACGATTCAATCGGTTTAGTTGAACATGGCGACAGTTTAGAAGCCTTGGCAGAAAAGATCGGCGTTGATGCTACTAATTTGCCAGCAACTGTAGCAACTTGGAATAAACAAGTTGCAGCTAGCGATGATAGTGACTTTGGTCGAACTACTGGTATGGAACGCGGAATTGAAGAAGGACCTTTCTTTGCTATTCATGTTCACCCTGCAATCCACTACACGATGGGTGGTATCCACATTGATCCAGAAACTAGAGCTTTGGACTCAAACGGTAAGCCAATCGTTGGTTTATACGCAGCTGGTGAAGTTTCAGGGGGCTTGCACGGATCAAACCGAATTGGCGGTAATTCAATTGCAGAAACTGTAATTTTTGGTCGTCAAGCAGGAATCCAAATGGCAAAATTCATTGCTGAAAACAAATAAGTCAATAAAGTATAAGAAATAAAATGTACGAGTTTTGAAAATAAACAAAACTCGTATATTTTTAAGGAGGATATTACTTTTGCTTTCAAAGGTTAATTATAAAGGGCTAATTGCACCAATTATCGTTGGCGCATTGCTCTGGGTATGTACACCTGCTAGACCTGCAGGAATATCTGTCGTAGGTTGGCACATGTTTGCCTTGTTCATTGCTACAATTATTGCATGTATTACTAAGCCATTACCAATTGCTGGCGTATCTTTAATTGCATTTGTCATCATGGTAATTACAGGTATTGTTCCAATGGCAACCAAGATGAACGGTAATGTGATTGTGCAAAAAGGTGCATTAAGTGCTTTTGCCGATTCAACGCCTTGGACAATTGCGATGGCGTACATGATCGCTCGTGGTTTCGTTAAAACCGGACTAGGACGTAGAATTGCGTTAATCTTCGTTAGATTATTCGGTAAGAAGACTTTAGGCTTAGCCTACTCAATGTCAATTATCGATTTAGTTATTGCTCCAGCCACACCAAGTAATACTGCTCGTTCAGGTGGTGTTGTTTATCCAATTATTGAATCATTGGCTCATACTTTTGGCTCTAAAGTAGGAGATGGCACAGAAAAGAAAATTGGTTCATATTTGGTTTACAACGAGTTTCAAGCCAATACGATCACTTCATCATTATTCATGACTGCATCAGCACCTAACGTAGCGGCGATTGGTTTAGCTGCTGCCAACGGCGTTCATGTGTCATGGTTCGGTTGGTTGATGGCAGCGATTGTTCCAGGATTAATTGCATTGCTGGTAGTCCCATTTGTTTTGTACAAATTATATCCACCTGAGATTAAGGAAACGCCAAACGCAAAAGCATGGGCTGAAGGACAATTAGCCGAAATGGGGCAAATGAAATTATCTGAAAAATTGATGTTGGGGATCTTTATCTTAGCATTGTTATTGTGGATGGTTTCAAGTTTTGTCCCTGCTGTTAATGCAACGTGGGTAGCCTTTTTGGCCACTGCTTTGTTATTGCTCACCGGTATTTTGACTACTAAGGATATCTTGAATGAAAACGGTGCTTGGAATGTTGTTATCTGGTTCTCAATTTTAATCTTTATGGCTAGTCAGTTGAGTCAACCTGGTGGTGTTATTCCTTGGCTTCAAGCCACAATTAAACATGCAATTGATGGTATGTCACCAATGCTCGTTATGGCAGTATTAGTTCTTGTTTACTTCTACAGCCACTACTTCTTTGCAAGTGGTACCGCACACGTAGTAGCAATGTATGCACCATTATTATTAATTGCAATCAGTGCAGGCGTGCATCCTATGTTTGCGGCGATTATGTTGGGTATGACGGGAGCAATTTTCCAATCGACAACTCACTATTCGAGTGGTCCTGCAACTGCATTATTCGCTTCTGGCTATGTAAAGCAAAACGATTGGTGGAAGCTTAGCTTCGTCATTGGTTTGTTCTACTTAGTACTCTATGGTGTCGTAGGTGGCCTTTGGATGAAGATAATCGGCTTATAATAAAAAATCAAACTGGCAATTTGTGTTATAAAATGAAGTGCCTCATAATTGTTAGACATAAATCTAATGATTGTGAGACACTTTTTATGACCAAATATTCAACTGAACTAAAAATAGAAGTTGTTTCTAAATATTTAAATCATGTTAATTCATTATTAGGGTTAGAAACATACTAACCTAGTGTTAGGGACTCTTTCGACGGAATGTCTCCCTAGCACTTTTATTGTTTTAGAATAAAACATTCTAAGCTTAAAAGCGAATCGATTGTTCGACGGAATAATTGATTCGCTATTTCTTTTTTATTTTAGAATTGAGATAGCAGTAAAACAATATGCCGTATTCTTGCTAGGCACTCGATGTCGTAATACAAACAGGCAGCTTCACCGGCTATTCTTCATTCTCATCGAAGTATGTAGGCACTTGATGCCGCGTTTAGAAAATTAGAACTTGAATAGTCTGATAAAACTTGGGCTTCATCTTGTATTTATTATCTATGCGAGGTTTGTATCATGAAGGATTATTCTGTTGTTTTTGGTATTGATGTAAGCAAGGCTAAGTTAAGCGTTAGC
>NZ_CAKC01000022.1 GCF_000296855.1 Lactobacillus gigeriorum DSM 23908 = CRBIP 24.85
ATTTGAAATCATAACGCTTACTGAAAAAATATATTTATAAGCACAATATGAAATATACATATATTTGCATTTATATTTATGCGTCTAATTATCACTATAAAAATATAACTGGCCGAAAAGCTTTGATTTCTCTAAAATTAATTTACTCTACTAAGCAAACGATCCATTTTAAAACGAAAGTCGAATACTATCTCTAATATGAAGTTAAAAACCATTCCATCTGAAGTCGTTCTTAATAATGATAGCTTAGTTATCAGTATTTTTGACTCTAATCGCTAAATTTTCACGTCAAAACACTAGCCTTTTAATCAGCGACGTCTGTTGGATAAAATTGTTAGCCTATTATTTCTCAATAAATATATTTATATATATACTTGATATTATACGTGGACATATAATTATAGATATGTTTCACAATTATCTGTATAAATATATTTTTTATTATATTTAAAACGACGTCATTTGGAGAACAATTTATTTTATCATTATATTTATAAGTGTACTGTAAATTAACAATTATAAGTAGTAATATGAGTATATTTATTTATACCCTTGTACTTCTACTTATTAATATAATGTACTTTATACTTATATTTCTAAATATAAAAATACCGAAAAGCATTTATATCAATACTTCCCGGTATTTATTTTTTATAAATTATCAACATCAAATAAGGATAAACTATCGTTCAAGTCTTTACCTGCATTAGTAAAATCAAGTGAAAATTGTTCATCTTCACGTCGTTTTTGTAAGTCTAATGCTCTATTTTCTAGATTCTTAAGTCGTTCTTTTTCACTAATTTGATCGCGCTCTCTATCCATAGCGGATTTTTCATAACCCATTTGCAAGAGCTGCATGTCTTCTTGATCTTCTGGTGTCAAAAAACCTTTTTTATTAACTTCTCTATATACAGCTAATAACTGAGCAAATTGAGCGTGTTTATATTGAGTCAATGATTTTAAATCTGATCGATGAAAAACGGTTCTACGAGTACGCTTATGTAACTTATTAGGCAAGAAATATGAGTGCAAATGGCCTTCTTTGTACTCCTCAGCACTAGTACCCAATGTAAAGCCATAAAACCTGTCTAAAGCCCTAAATTTCTCTTCCTCCGTCATATATGGATTAGACTTGATGTAATAAACGGAATTTGTGTCCTCAATACTACTGTCATAATAAACGTCTTGTTGATTATTCTTTTCGGGCACCCAAGTAAAAATGTATGAATCTAATTTTCTACCGCGCACACCTTTACGATAATTCTTAGTAATCTTGAAATTTTGGAAATTTGCACACAATTCCTCCATACATAGGCTTAATACACGTCGATCAATGTCAGTAGGACGATATGATTTTGGGATCTGCAATCTCTTTCTGAAGTCGTCGATTTTATATTCTTTACGGCCAACTGTTCTCCATTGTTTTAGCAGTCTAAATAACTTACGAGAATAGTTAGAATGCAGTCTGACGTACTGAGTAATAGAGAATCTAGTCCAATGTTCCAAGTGATTGAACAAGTACAAGAAGCTGTCGCTGACCTCTACACTTGTTTCCAAGGTATCAGTATCCACAACAGATCGTTTAAAAATATTCTCGCGAATCTTATTAATGTGTCCAGTTTTTTGGTCTTTTTCTTCTTTGGATAATTGAATAGTCAATAAGCGGGAAAAGGTATCATCAACATTTTTAGCAATTTGTTTATTTGAAATATGGCTATTATAGCCAACTTCACGCTTAATTTGATCTGGTGACAAAGTGATTCTATTACCACCTTGATCCTTCACTTGTGCAGCAATAAGCCAAAAAATATTACTATTTATCTCAGGTAAACTATCAATTGGTTCAAAAATAGGGTCGTCGTTGAACCGATTATCAATTTTGATTATTTTTTGTACAGGTCGCTTTCTTGTTGCCATTACATTCACTCCAATAACGACTTAAGAATATTAGTGTCGTTCCTTTTGATTAAGGTTAATATAGCTTAAGTTTTAAGAGATAACAATAGCTTTTTATAAATTTGCTCCATATGACGTCACCCTTATTAAAATTCGTTCCATAACGCGTCACCCTTATTATTTTTTTGCCCCATATCACGTCGTTAATAAAAAATCCTAAAGTAAAGCTCCATGAGATGACACTCTTATTCCTCCATATGAAGTCGTTAATAATAGTAACTCCATACTACGTCACCCTTATTAATAATTCAGCATCATTTCTCTATATTTTGATTGAAACGAAAATCTTAGTCTCTTAATATCAATGTTTTCATAATATTCACTACAATATCTTGTGGTATTTAGCGACTAAAAATAAGTTTGTCTCCATGTGACGTCACTCTTATTTAGAGTTTAATAGGTGACATCTCGTGGAGTAAATATTTACTAACAAGCAAAAAGCCTGTAAATTAAGAATATCAATAATTTTCAGATTTACTCCATATTACGTCGTTTATTAGTTATTATAAAAGCAGTAAACACAATATGTAGATATCTTTATTTTTTAGAATCCTATATTTTCATGCTTTCATAGAATGGAACATACTACATATAGTTATCCATATCACGTCGTCTTATATAAGCATTATTTAAATTTTCCCTGTGGGTAAAGGATCCATGAGACGTCACTCTTTGTAATTTTTTGTGGATAAATCTACTCCACGTGATGTCACTCCTTTTTTAACTACTAAAAATGCCTTTCCAGGATGCGTCACCCTTATCTCCATATTACGTCGCTTAACAATTCCATGATACGTCGTTCCATTATTTTAAGCTAAAAAGCCTGATATATTAATCTTTATTGCAGAAAGTCATTAATATTACAGGTCCATAAGAAGTCACCCTTATTAATTTAGATAAAAAAATAGCCTAAATCCTGATAGATTAGGCCTAATTAACTATTTTTAATAAGGTGACGTCCCATGGAGTGTCTTTTATTAAGTCCAGAAATCCTTTTAATCATGCCTCTTTCAGAATAGCCTAAAAGGTAAAAGGGTTATATAAAGGGTTTATAATTAAATGGATTTAAAAGACTTCCAACTTGCGATCACTAGTATTCTAGTCCTTAAAGAAAAAATTTTAAATGTATTACAAATCAAAAGAACAAAAAATTGAATAAAATTAATTCAGATTTTCAGAACATGATTAATACCAATATTGGATCCTTTTTTATCATTTCAAATAAAAAACTAAAAGAAAGAATACTTCAATCTTTGGTTACTGACTAATTATCTTTATTTTGTTCAATCCATTCATCAAGAAATGCACTAGTGGATGTAAAACCATGTTTTTTTGCAATTTTGTTTAACGCTTTTCTGTTTGATGGTTTTAATGTGAATGTAAAAGGTTTTACTTTTTCTTTTTGGATTGGTGTTTTTGTAGGCAATGAATAATTCACTTGAGAAATAGCAGGAGTGGGTTGTGAAGTTTCAGGAATCTCCGGATGATTATTCAAAGCTTCAGACATTTTCACATGAGTTTCTTTACTGTTTGAAAAAGCATTTGGTTTTGGACCATTAAAAGCCATAATAAAATACCTCCGTATCAATTTATTAACATGAGTAATTATATTACTATTTATATGATATATCCATCATAATATTTATAAAATATAGTTATTAATAGATTTATAATAATATACATATTTATAAATACATCAATACTTACATAAATATTTATCAATTAACATATCAACATAATAAGAAATATATTTATATTTATAAATAATACTTCTGATAAATACTGCTGTAATAACGATTGCAAGGAAAAGAGCAAATAAAAAGTGTAGCAATTTTTGCTACACGTAATTAATATTATAATTTATCTTCGATTTGTTTGAACGTTTTTTCAAAATCCTGGAAGAAATTATAGTTTCGATTATACGTTCTTGTATCTTCTTTCATTTCTACAACTGGAACTGCATCCAAATTCGATCGATTGAATAATTCTTTTTCTGGAATAATCGCAATAACAGTAGGATCATCCTTAACCGCAGCAACCATTTCATTTGATGATGAAGTGTTTCTTTTAACTAGATTTGCAATGTAATAAAGCTGTGCAGTTACGTAGGATTGACCTGTGCTAAATTCAATAGCTTCTTTCCTTAAATCATCAATTCGATCTTGTAAATTAAATTTGGCGTCAAACCCATGTTTAGAAGGAGTAATAGGGCTCAAGATGTCGTGACTAACAATGATTGCGTTTTTGGTTGCAGTAGAGAAATCTGGGTGACAATCAATAATAATGTAATCATATTGATCTATGTTTAATGCATCGTAATTATTGTTAAGCCACATGTACAAACGCATGTTTTTATTAGTCATGTTTTCGATGTTGGTTTCAATATCATCTAAATGCATATTTCCAGCAATTAAATCGATATTTTCTTTAACATGATTAATGGTAACATCTCCTTGTTGTAAGAAAATGTTTGCAACTGTACCAATAGATTCATCACCATAAACATCATAAGTTTGACTTAAATTACATTGATGATCTAAATCAATAAAGAGGATCTTTTTACCATTTTTAGCTAGCCATTCACCAAAATTATAGGCTAGGGTGGTTTTTCCAACCCCACCTTTAATAGCAGCAAAAGAAATAATTTTCATATAAGCACCTTCGATAATATTTTTTATTTATCATAACACATCTATTTACAATGTAAAATATGTTTTTAAATATAATACTATTTATATAAATAAATATAAGTATAAATACATAACTTGAAAATGTTATTGTTGTAGTATTATTTACTGCTTCATTTATAAATATATCTGTTAAATACAAGCATCATTATATATATCACAATACAAATTAATATAAACATAAATATACATCTACATATATTTAATGAAATAAAAGAAATGTGACTAATAAATATTTCTGCTAATAGAAAAGTTAGGTATAATTCATTTAAAAAGATAATTGATAAAGCGAGATCTGATGACAATGAAATTGAGAAAAAATAAAAGCAATCTCCAACAAGTAGCTGATCTAGTACAATTTGCTTTTGAAAAAAAGAATGATCTTACAAAAGATGAGAATTTTCTCTCTAGATATCAACACAGTGATGGCTATGGAATAGTAGAAAATAATAAATTGCAAAGTTACATTATGGTAAATAATTTTAAGGCAAGAATTTATCGTAAGCGAACAAAAATTGCGGGAATTGGCTACGTTTCATCGTCTCAAGAAGCTAGAGGCAAAAGTAATATTGGAAAATTAATGCAAGAAGTATTCAATGATTTGCATGAACAAGGAATTCCAGTTGCAAATCTAGCTCCATTTTCAGAAGCTTTCTATAGAAGATATGGTTTTGAAAATACTATTTGGCAAAAAGAGTACAGTTTTTCTGCAAAAGCACTAAAAGGAATAAAAATTCCGGAGGGTGGTAGAGTACTTGAAGGAACTTGGGATGATCTTCGGGTACAAAATGGAGCAGCTCAAATATATGAGGTACCAATGCATCATACCAACGAACGTAATACAATCAATCGATCATATTGGTGGTGGAATCGCCTCAACACGTACTATCCAGATAGAAAATTAATGGTGTTTTATGATCATGTTGGCTTACCAGCTTCTTATATGTTTTTGTCTAATAAGAAGGATCGCGTGGAAGTTCCTGAGATGTTTTCAATAAGCAGCGAAGGATATCAAGGCTTATTGAGTTACTTGCATGTTAATTATTCTGAAGAAAAACAGATAGTAATTACTATGCCAGAAGAAAGCAAATTGGAATATTTCTTTTCTGAAGCACAACTTTTACATATTAAGATTCATACTTATATGATGTCGCGCATCATCGATGTTGCAAAAGTCTTGAGAGCAATGAAACTATTAACCGATGGGAAGATCACAATAGAAGTTTTTGGTGATGAACATTGTCCATGGAATAATGGCAAATGGTCTTTAGTTAAAAAGGGAAAGACATATTCAATTGAAACAACAACAGCTACTCCTGATTTTTCAGGTACCATTAATTCTTGGACCAAAGTATTGCTAGGAAATCTGACTTTAAACGATGCGATTAATCTGGGAGAGATAAAATTTAATTCAAAATCTAACACGCAATTTGTAAAAGGAAGAGTTTCTTTTTACGATTACTTCTGATGATACTTATATATAAAAAATAAGGATGCTTCAACCTTTAAGGAAAGTTTGGAGCATCTTTTATTTTGCATTCTTGAAGGAAATATTTACAAATATGCTTATAAATATAAGTCTAATAATAGTGAGTAAAAATCTTAAATATTAAAAAATATGTTTGTCAAATATATTTAAAGATATAAAATAATAAAATTTAATTTTTTGAAATAAGGATACTAAATTAACAATCACAATAAAAGCCATATAAAACAGTGATCTAAATGACTTTTTATAAAATTGATTATCACTAACTTATTGATAGTAAATATTAGAATTTTTGCTATTGTGGGAATTTTTTTACTAAAATTAATGATAATAAGCAATATGATTTAATGCTTTAAAATGCTTATAAAGCAGCGTTTTTATACTATTAAGACGGTATAACCAGAAATAAAAATAAAAATAAATATGAGTAAAAAGCTTGCAATTTTAATTTACATGGTTTATATTCTTATTACAACAAAGCAAGAAAATAATTTTTGAAATAGAAATTGTGAGGTGCTTTTACAATGAGTAAAGCAAAATACGTAGGTGCAGTAACCTTAATCACAGGTGTAGCACTTAGTTTAGTAGCATGTGGTAACAATTCAAAGTCAAACAGTAGCCAAAGCAAAGGTGTTGTTCATGACAAGTTTAAACAAGCAGTTCCTACTAAAGCTATTAAGAAGGGTGGAACTCTTAGATACGCAATTGAATCTGATTCTCCATTTACAGGTATTTTCTTACCTGAGTTGAGTGGCTCTGCAACTGATGGAACTCTTCAAGGCCCAGTTGTGGAATCATTGTTTGGTGTTGATGATCAATACAAGATTAATGACAGTGGTTCTGCAACGCTTAAGCTTGATCGTAAAGCTAAGACTGCTACGATTGAAATTAAGAAGGGTGTTAAATGGTCAGATGGGAAGCCAGTTACTGCTAAAGACGTTGAATTTGCTTATGAAATCATTGCTAATAAAGCAAGCCAATCACAACGTTATACTGGTTCATTAGCTAATATTGTTGGTTTGGCTGAGTATCACGAAGGCAAGAGCAAGACAATTAAGGGTATCGAAATGCCAGATGGCGAAAGTGGCCGTAAAGTAGTTTTGCACTTTAAGGAAATGAAGCCAGGTATGGTTCAATCAGGTAACGGATACTTCTGGGAAGAAGCAGAACCATACCACTACTTGAAGGATGTACCATTCTCCAAGTTAATGTCAAGTGATAAGGTAAGATCTAAGCCATTAGGCTACGGACCATTTAAAGTTGAAAAGATTGTTCGTGGTCAATCAGTAACTTTCGTACGTAATGATAATTACTGGCGTGGTAAGCCAAACTTTGACAAGATCGAAATGAGTGTCATCGGTACAAACTCAGTAACTCAAGCAATTAAGAGTCACAAGTTTGATGTTGCTAATGTAATTAACTCACAATGGGAACAAACTAAGGGTGCGACTGATACTAACTTCATTGGTAAGCCAGACTTAGGATACAGTTACTTAGGTTTCAAGGTTGGTAAGTTTGACAAGAAGAAGGGTGTAAACGTTGAAGACAAGAATGCTAAGATGAACAACGTTAACCTTCGTAAGGCGATGGCTTACGCAATGAACATTGACCAAGTAGCTAAGAAGTTCTACAACGGTTTGTCATTCAGAATTAATACTTTTATGCCTGATCAATTTGCTAACTTTAGAAATAACGATATTAAAGGTTATCCATATAACCTTAAGAAAGCTAACGAATTGCTTGACAAGGCAGGCTACAAGAAGAAGGGTACTTACCGTGTACAACCTAACGGTAAGAAGCTTGTAATTCACTTGGCAGTAAGAGCCAACTCAATGACTGCTACTCCAGTATGGCAAAACTACATCCAACAATGGAAGAAGATCGGCTTGGACGTAGAATTCATCGGTGGCCGTCCAATGGAATTCAACAACTGGGTTGAAGCCG
>NZ_CAKC01000021.1 GCF_000296855.1 Lactobacillus gigeriorum DSM 23908 = CRBIP 24.85
ATTAAGATCGCTATTTCTGTGCAATTCGCGAGAAATAGTGGATTTGTTTCTACCCAATATGTTAGCTATTTGAGTAATGGTCATTTTCAAAGTATGATATTTCAGTATATTTTCGCGTTCTTCAATGGTAAGATGAGAATAGAGGTTCATGATGCACTCCTTTGATGAGATTCTTTCAACACCATTATAAAGGACATCATGAGTCTTTTCTTTTTTCAAAGATTAACTGTTGCACTTAGATTGTAAATTCAAGAAAATAAATACTTTTCTTAGAAGTTAAAGTTGAAAGACATTGAATCATCATTACTGGAATCATCATCTTTAGTTTGTGATTGGGCATTAGTATTAGGGCTTGTTGCCGTTGCACTATTGCCATTCATACTAGATGGCTGGTTTTCAGCTTGCCGAGACGAAGTACGGTTAACCGGCTCCTTAATAGTCTTTTCATGCTTCACTTCATTAGTCTCTCTGGTATTTGATGATACATTGCTGTATTCATTACCAGTTAAAGGCTGTTGAGATGAAGTTTTTGGCTTAACTTCTTCCTTTTCAATCGGTTCAGTTTTCTTTTGGTTAACTGAATCATTTACTTTTGAACTAGTATTCATTGGTTGTGTTGAACTAGTTCTTGTTTGAGCCTCACTTGCTTCAAACTGCTTATCAGAATAATTATTTTGAAATTGAGTTTGATAATCATTTTGGGGTTCTCTGTTGTAATATGCTTGCGCATTATTTGAGTGAACCTTTGGTTGATAATCTTTCTTAGTCTCATTCTTCTGATAGTTTGAATTATTTTTGTGGTAGCTTTGCTTAGCTTTAGTCTTACCCAAAGCCTTTTCTAAACGTCTTTGCATTATCTTCACTGGATAACCATTGAATTGACGCAACAAGCAGTAGAAAGTGGTGTTGTTAGTCAACTTACCATTTTCATCCTTTAATTGCTTAGAAATGAAAGCTCCACGAAATTCAATATGATCGCCTTCCGCAAATCTAATCAAATCCTTTTTGGCAGTAACACTATTAGCAAGAATTGGAACATAACCATATTGCTTGTAAATACGTTACTTGCCATCTTTATCGACATACTTTCTTCTGTCAGAAATCACACGTACGTGGCACATTACTACGCTATGTGGATCTTCAATCAAAGACATTTTATTATTCTTGGCATCGTGGATAAAATCTTTATTTTCATCCATGTTGACATTCAAGTAAACTTTAGGATCATCAATTAAGGTGCCGTTACCTCTTAACGCACAATCATCACCAAATGCAGAGAAGTTAACTTCATTCTTGAATAAGTCGCCACCAAATTCATAAAGTGACTGATCTTCTTCTTTTCTGCTAATCTCCTCTCCACTTAACCGACCTGCGTAAAAGCTGTATTCATCATTTTCAAAACTCTTCATAATAGTTTTTCCTTTCAATAAATCAAATTCTTTTTAGGTTTTTTACATTTTACCTAGTCTCTTAACTCTAAATACAAAAAAGACCATAAACTAACGGTCGTTAATTTATGATCCTTTAAAAGTTATGAAACAAATATTGTACAAATAATCTGAAATGTAAAATAGCGAATTATGCTTCGCAAAATAAAAAAGTAAAAATGAATAAACTAATATTCACCACGTATTTTAGCATTTCAGAAACTGGCATTGTAGCATTTGTGTAGCTTTGCTAATCATTTATTTATCTATTCAAATTAATGTAGCTTTCCTCTTCACTTAGATTTGGATTCTTTAAACCCGCTTGTTGCTGATCCATCTTATCATGGTCGATCTTTATAGTATTTAATCTATAAGCATTCCATGAACTTGGATAGCCAAATAGAGCATTGCCCCACTTACCTGTTGTTCGAGCATAATCCCAACGATAAGGCTTAGTTCGATAATGATTGTCAAGTCTAGTTAAAAGAATACCGGCATCACTTAGTGTTTTAACCATTTCATCGCTTAATGTTGCGTAAGCCTCAAATTTCTTTCTTAAAGCTTGAGAACCATCTAACACCTCAATATATTGTTTTAAGTTTTCTATGTCGTCTTTCGTTAGTGGTAAAGTCTTACCGTTTTTTCTCATTAAATCAAATACATTAACAAGAAATGCCTTTTCTTTGAAGAAAGTGATCTCAACGGATACTTCGCCCTTTTCTGGGTCTTTTAAGATACCATCATAAATATTCCATGAATTGCTGATAACCCCGGAAAAGGCTATTTTTCGCATCACATAGGCAGAGTCTTTAAACATTATTGAAGCCTTAGCAGTAACCGAGTAATAAGCGATCAGATAACTACCTAATAGGAAAATAATTATATCGTTAACCAAAATATCCGTTTGATAGTTAGGTATGAATAATTTGTAAATATAAAGAACTACCGCCAGCCAAAGCAGGCTTCTCACTATTGCCATTCTCACTCGATAAGAATGGTAGGAATCATAGTGAGTTAGTCGATAAAGAAGAGCTAAACCTTTTCTTGGCTTCTTTGGTTCATCTCCATTATTTGTTGTTTTCGCCATAAAAACCTCCATCTTTCATCCAAATATCTTGCACTTTTAAAATAGCACAATCATTAGGTCTGATTTTATGCATTTTTGGGCTAAGCCAATTTGCCTTAAAGCCTATCATATTGGTTGTCTAAGAGTGATTACCCCTTGCACTTTATTTAGGCTTTACTCTTATGTATAAATAACCCTCTAATATTTAGCTAAAAGAAAGGTAATCACTATGATCAACTTTAAGAACAATTTTAAGACCATCTCCCTAACTGATGATCTATTTCTTTTGATTAAGCAAATTGCTAATTTAGGTTTTGTAACCAAACCTCAACTTGAAATGATCTATTCCATTATCAAGAACAAGCCTACTTCTATATCCAACCATGTTCTGAATAAGCTGGTGAATAAGGATAAAGTCCTTAACAGAATTAAAAGTAATGAAAGTCAAAATAGAATTAAGCAGATTGCTTATGTGATTAGCAGATATGGACGCAATCTATTGTCTGCATATCACTGTTTCTATCGTGATCCTCGTTCCTTTGGTATTAACTTTCACAACCTGCAAGCCAATGAAGTAGTAATTCAAGCATTGTATGCTTCAAACTTCAAGCCTACTGCACTTGGTAGTAATAATTCTTCGCTTAGGTTTAATGATGAAGAAAAGACCGTATCTATTACTAATAGTTTCGGTTCTACGTTTACATTGCCTACCTTCGATGTCCCATTTTATGATAAAAAGGTTTCTAAGCCAGTTGTATCAAGGCTTAACGAAGATTACTTCATTAAGAATGCTGATTTGGCACGGCTTCCAGAGCTTTTAACCGAAGGCTTATTAGTCGGTGGAATAACTGATAAAAAGCTTCGTTTATCCCTTGATTCTAAGGCTCAAAGCACTTTTTCGTCAGAAAAAGGCAACGAAGATGATGACTGGTTCGTTCAAGATCTCTCATTTTTAAAAAATCCTCGTTTACCCCGTTATATCAGCTTTTTCAAGCCTTTCTTGTCAAAAAAGTTCATCGAAGAAATGCAGTCATATCAAGGCTTAACGAAGATGAGCGGACTCCGGGGGTGGGGGCGCATGTAAAGTTAGTAAAAATTAGTAACTTTTACCAACAATTATTAAAAAGTAGCAATTATTACTATTTTTTATTGAATTTATATCAAATTTTGCTAAACATTAATAATAAAAAGCAATTATTAGCAACGGTTGGCAACTATTGGCAAAAGTTAGCAACTGTTAATAATAATTATCAAGAGTTAGCAACTTTTACTAACTCCACCCTAAAAAAAGGAGACTGTAAAATAGTTTGTGTAAGGATGGACGATTCCTTAAATTTTATTCCCTAAACATTAGAAAAAGGAGCTCCTTTCTCGTATGATTGGTTTGAACAAAAAACAACATACAGAAAGAAGAACTCCTTCATGAATGATTTTACCAAAAATATTGCTCAAGCTCTATTCGATCAAGACAAAATAAATGATTTATTGCGTAAACAGCTCCAACAGGCAGTCAATGATCTGCTTGAAGCTGAATTGACTGCCTTTCTAGGATATGATCCTTATGCCAGAGATGGCTGGAATACTGGCAATTCTAGAAATGGCGCTTATTTTCGCAAGGTCGATACCCAGTTTGGACAAATCGAAGTTCAAGTGCCCCGAGACCGCAATGGACAGTTTCATCAGCACACTCTGCCTGACTACAAGCAGCACGCAGATGTCTTAGAAAACATGATTATCAAGCTTTATTCTAAAGGCGTCACTACCAGGGAAATCGCTGATCTGATTGAGAAGATGTACGGCTGTCACTACAGCCCGGCTCAGATATCGAATATTTCCAAGCAAATGATCCCCAAGGTTGAGGCCTATCACAGGCGCAAGCTGAGCGATAGGTTTTTCTGTGTCTACCTGGATGCGACCTATCTTCCGCTACGTCGAGAAACGTTTGAACGGGAAGCCATCTATATCGCCCTTGGCATCAAGCCCAATGGCTATAAAGAAGTCATTGACTACTGCATTGCGCCTAGCGAGAATATTGAAGTCTGGACGCAGATGCTCCAAAATATGAAAGCTAGAGGATTAAACCAGGTTGAGTTCTTTCTTTCGGACGGCGTTGTTGGCATGAAAGAAGCTTTGGCTAGAACGTATCCCAAGGCCCACTTCCAACGCTGCATGGTTCATGTTATGCGCAATATTTGCGCTAAAGTTCGCGTCGACGATCGTGAAGCGATCATGGATAAATTCAAGCGGATTCATCAACAGGCCAATAAAGAAGGCGCCACGGCCGCCTTGCATGAATTCTATGGCAAATGGAATAAAGCATATAGTCGTGTTATTCAAGAATTAAAAGCCATCGAATCGGATCTGCTGGTCTTTTATAATTACCTCAAGCAGATCAGGGCATCAATTTATTCGACAAACATGATTGAATCGTTTAACAACATTATCAAGCGCAAAGCCAAGCCTAAAGTAGAGTTTCCAACTGAACAGTCACTTGACACATTTATTGGGATTCAGGCAATGAGTTACAACAGCCGCTATTTTAATCGAATCCATAAAGGCTTTGGTCAGGTACAGGATACCTTAGAATCCTATTTTGATTAAATAAACAATTAAAAATCAATTTACGAGAAAAATCTATTTACACAAAAGATTTGATAGTTTCTTTACGATTTCAGTTACAATTGAGTTCATAAAAGACCAGCTTCTATTTTTTATTTTTTTGTTAACACTAGACTACTGGTCTTTTTGTTTTGGAGTCAAGTCCCTAGGAGAATTTGACTCCTTTTTCATTTGTTCTTTACCTTACCGCAAATTATTTTACACTTAGATATTATTATGATGGTATGGGGCGTATTCTTCAAGTTTGTTCATAATAATATTTAGCAGGATGTCATGGGAGTTTTTTGGCTTGGTGGCTGGATGTTAATGCGGCCATTACAAAAGTTAATTACCCTGAAGTGGGTTGATTCAAAGCTAGATGCAAAGTATCCTTTAACTGCTAGTCGGATAGACAAAAATAGAAAAAATAGGAAGGATAAATAAGTTACAAACACCGGGAACAATATTGACACTAATTCACAGTCCATCATAAAATAAACGTGAAATAAGAATTTTGGGAGAAAAAATAATGTTATTCAAGCAAATTAAGCAGAATAAGCGTAATACTTGGATTGTGATGATTATGTTTGTTCTGTTATTACTAACAATCACGGTTTTGCTTTCCGCATGCTTGACCCCGATCGTAGGATTAATTTTTCTGGGGACTGGCTTAATCTATCTTTGGCGCATTTATTTCAATGCAACTCGTCATCTCATGACTGTAACTAATGCAAAAGAAATCAAGCGAGCAGATAATCCAAAGCTCTATGAATTAGTAGAAGAGATGAGCTTAGCTGCTGGATTGCCAATGCCGAAGGTTTATATTACACCAGATCCAATACCTAATGCTTTTGCGACAGGCCGTGATCCAGAACATGCAAGTTTAGCAGTAACTCAAGGTCTGCTAGATGTCATGAACCATGATGAATTGCTAGGGGTAATTGGACATGAGATGTCACATATTCGTAATTATGATGTGCGGGTAACAACGATTTCCTCTGGTTTATACAGTTTTATCTTTCTAGCTGCCATTTGGCTTTTAGGCCTTGGCTGGACTTTGCTCACCACTTCCGCTGAAAGTTTGCTTGGAAAGGCGATCAAATATGGTCTTGGCGGGCTATGCCTGATAGTAGGTGGTGGCTTATTGCTCATTGCTTTGCCAATTGCTAAACTTTTGAACTTGGCAACTTCCAGACAACGTGAATATCTTGCAGATGTTGGTTCAGTTGATTTGACTCGTAATCCAGATTGTATCATGTCTGCTTTGCGGAAATTGCAACAAATAGATTCTCAATACATTGAAAATCAAGACGATTTAATGGTTAAAGCTTTAGCTTTCAATACTTATAAAGTTAAACATTGGTGGACTAATCTTTTGTCTGATCACCCAACTTTGGATAAACGAATTGAGCGCCTTGAACATACAGCTGACATGTAATTAATAAAGACTGCAGAATTTACTACAGTCTTTATTTTTGGTATTAGTTTAACTCATTATGGAAAATTGGTTTCACAAATAAGTAATAAGAAGGAATATAATATGAAAAAAATATATTTTTTATGTACAGGCAACTCTTGTCGTAGTCAAATGGCAGAAGGATATGCTAAGATTTTTTTGAAAAACAAGTATGAAGTTCAAAGCGCCGGAATTGAGACTCATGGATTAAATCCTAATGCTGTTAAAGTAATGGCAGAAGATGGAATTGACATTAGCAAACAAAAATCGAAACTAATTGATCCAAATTACTTAAAAGCTAGTGATCTAGTTATTACTTTATGTGGTGATGCCAAGGATCGCTGCCCTGTGTTATCAGAACATACGCGAAGTATTCATTGGCCGTTAGCTGATCCCGCACAAGCTCAAGGTACAGATAAACAGAAGCTAGCAGTTTTTCGCCAAGTACGTGATGAGATCAAAGAATATGTTTCTAAGTTAGGTTAGCTAATTTCTCATGTCGCTTTTCAAGGTAGCTTTCAATCTTCATCAAATGTAATGTTGTAATTCAGTGAGTATAAATATTAAACTAGCAGATGATCTAGAATCTCTGCTGATGTTTAAAAGCAGATGTAAGCTATGATTGAAGTACAAGTAGATGTCAGTGCTAACCTTAAGGAAGTTTGGCAATATTGGAATAAGCCAAAGTATATTGAATAATGAAGCTCTGCCTCTGATGATTGGCATACTATTAATGCCAAAAATGATTTAAGAATCGGTGGTAAGCTGACTTCTCGGATGGAAGCAAAAGATGGTTCGATGGGATTTGATTTTGAACAAATAGAACCAAACTTAGTTCGCATTAAAGAAAAATTTGACCCTAAAAAAGAAAATCCAATTGAGATACAAAGACAGGGTTGGCAGGCTATTTTAAACCATTTTAAAGAATATGTAGAGGCTGAAAGTATAAAATGAACTTTACAATAACGCAAGTAAACAAGTTGACCGATAAACATTGGGACTTACTTTTGTTAGCTGACCCAAATAAAGATCTAGTTCAAAAGTATTTACAAGCAGGCATAACTTTTGAAGTTAGAAAAAAAGAAAAATTGCTTGCTATCATGGTTTTACAAGCAATTTCGCAGTCTAAACTAGAAATCAAAAATATTGCTGTGGATCCCAAATTTGAAAATCAAGGAGTTGCTACAAAGCTGCTAACTTATGCCTTTCAGTTTGCTAGGCAAAGAAATTACCAACAATTACAAATCGGCACTGGCAGCACAAGTTTCAAACAATTGTATCTTTACCAAAAAGTTAGATTTCGGATTACTGAGATAAAAAAAGATTTTTTTATTAAAAATTATCAGCAACATATTTACGAAAATGGCTTATTGTTACGGGATATGCTGGTATTAACCGCAAATCTTGAGCAATTGTGACATTAGTAAAACTATTTTTTCTTTTATTCTAAAACAAATAAAACATTCTAAGCTTAAAAGCGAATTGATTATTCGACGGAATAATTGATTCGCTATTTCT
>NZ_CAKC01000020.1 GCF_000296855.1 Lactobacillus gigeriorum DSM 23908 = CRBIP 24.85
ATATAAATATTTAAGAAAGCAAGATTAGACTAATGGTTTATGGGTTACCGCAAAAATATTGACACTTACAAACAGCAGTCTAGTATTTATATTTTTAAACCAGACTGCTATACTGAACATAACCAAGTGCTTTTACAATTAAAGTCTTTGATTAAGTTTGGCTACGTTGTAATCGTACGCTTGGCCGTTTATTATTAATGCATACAAGGTTCTAATCAACTTATGTACGCTGGCGATGGCAATCTTTTCTATTGCTAGAGGTAAGAATTATTGGCAAATAGTTGCTCGTTATCCTCATTGTGATTTAGTAAGAAAAGATGATAAAAAGCAAATTATTAACTGGTTGATGAAATTGAAAGGCATCGCTTTCAATCATGCACAAAGGACAACAGATAAACTAATTGAATTAGCTCATTTAGCTTATCCAGTTGTTTCTTGCTCTGACATAGAAGTCCAGCAAGCAAAATATTATGCCCAAAGACTGCTTAATCTAAGCAATCAACGTCAACGTATAATTACAAAAATGGTTAAACTCGCCAAAACTTTGCCTAATCATGACTTAGAAAACCTAGAAAGCATTCCAGGCTTTGCACAGACCACTGCAGTCAGAGTTTTAGCAGAGTTAGGAGATTTACGCAGATTTAGTAATCCTAATAAAATCAATGCTTTTATCGGAATTGATCCAGGCAGATATCAGTCAGGAGAAATGGAATCTAATTTAAGTATTACTAATCATGGCAATGCAGTCGCATGTAAGTTGCTTTATCGAGCTATTGGACAAATTGATAATGCAGCTAAGACAAATCCGTGTCATATAGCAGATTATTATGAAAGCAAAAAGCTATCCTCTCAAACCAAAGGATTCAAAAAGATAGCTATTGCTTCAATTCATAAACTAATCAGAACCATTTATGCCTTGATTATCAATGATCAACCATATGATTACAACGTAGCCACACATAATCAAAAAGACTTTAGTCGTAATTAATTGATCAAGTGCATTATAACGCTAAGCCCAAAAATCAGATATGGATCTGGGCTTATTTGTCGTGTCTAACTAAAAAAATAAATCGACACTAAAAGATGTTTAAGTTGAAATTTAAACAAAAAATGAAGCCAAACTTCTTATTATGCTTGACTTTACGTAGAAAAAGCCCCGAAATTATAGTTCAAATTTCAGGTACTTACGTAAATTGTGATAGAGCTTTTTGCCATAAAAAATAGCGAACCACTACAGATTCGCTATTTTCTCTAAATTTACGACTTATGCATCAATATCTGGAGCTTGACCAAGTTCAGCCGTTAACATCCAAAGTCGCTTTTCAAGATCAGTATGGAAACCAGTCAAAATATCATTAGTAGAGTAATCTCCTTCTTTATCAGAAGCTTCAAGCGCTTCTTCATAGAGCTTATCTAAATAACGATAGCCTGAAATGATTTTTTCAAGTCTTTGTGTATTAGTGAAGTCCCAACTCCCCTTTTCACCAGGAATTTTATTTAATTGAACAACTTCCCTTAAAGTGGCAACAGGTGAACCATCGATGGTAATTAGTCTTTCTGCAAGACCATCAATCTGATCATCTAGTTCATCCATTAAGTCATCAAGATATGGGTGAAACTTCAAGAATTGACTGCCGCGCATATACCAATGGTGACGGCGAACAATCATGTGCATATGCAATAAATTAATGACTAATTCATTTAACTTTTCTTTTGTTTCTGGATACTCCATATTGGAACCTACTTTCATTAAATTAGAATTTAGCCCAGCCTAAGGCATGTTGGGCCGCCAAGTTAAGTAGACTCCATTGACGGTCAAAACTTGGTGAGAAGAAGAAATCTTGTTCTGCAAGATCTTCTAAAGTAAGTCTATGGCTAATAGCTAAACTAAGGACATTTCCTTGACCTGTTAAATCATAAGTAGACATTACTGCCCCACCTAAAATTTGGTGGTTAAGCTTATTAAAGGTCAATGCTACATAACCTAATGGGTTATCTTCATCTGGGATGAAGTCAGGACGCAAATGATCTACATATACACTGGTTGTGGCTTCAATTCCAGCAAATTTTGCTGTTCTTGAGTTTAAACCAGTTACTACTGCATGAACATCACCGAATTCTAATAATTGTGCACCAGCTAAGCCGTAGAATGGTCGAGCTGGCTTTTCTTCGAACAAGTGATTTACAAGATATTGTGCTTCATGTCTAGAAGCGGTTGCTGAAGGAATAGGGATATTTTTATTAGCTGGGATTGAATATGTCCAAATTGCGTCACCAACTGCATAAACATCTGGTAAGTTTGTTCTAAAGTATTCATCTGTTAAGATGTAGCCTGCTTTATTAAGCTTAACCGTGTCTTTTAGCCAATCAGTATTTGCCTTAATACCTACAGTAATAATTACTAAATCAGTAGCAACTTCACCCTTATCAGTAACAATTGCTTCAACTGTGCTGTCACCTTTAAAGCCAGTTACTTTGGTGTCCATTAACAAGTTAACTTTCTTATCAGTAAGTTCCTTAGTGAAAACATTAGTAAATTCTTCAGGCAAGTAGTTTGAAAGTGGAGCTTCATTAATATCAATTAAAGTAACTTCCTTACCATGGTTAAGAGCTGCTTCAACTGCAGAAATACCATTACCAGCACCAACGACACTAACCTTCTTAATTGATGGATCATTAAGTGCTTCATTGATCTTGCTTGCCCAGCTGTAGCCACGCATTAAATAAATATGGTCTAGATCATTTCCAGGTACGTCAATGTTTTGTGGGTTAACACCTGGGGTCAAAATCAACTTGTCATAACTTACATCAGTAGTTGTTTGATCAACTGTATTTTTAATTGTGACAGTCTTATTTTCAGGATTTACGGCAATTGCTTCACTATTGTTTTGCAACTTAATGCCGCGTTCCTTGAAATCATCTGGTGCAAAGTTGCGAACATTATCTTGTCCAGTAGTTTTTCCTTCAAGAAATAGCTTCATCCCACAAGACATAAATGAAACAAAATCGCTAGCTTCAAATACTTGAACATCTAAGTCCTTATAGCGATCAACTAATTCAATAGCTGCTTCATGTCCAGGATGAGATGCACCGATAATCACAATTTTTGATTTACTCATAAAAATACTCCTTTATATATAAATATCATAATAATACTAAGATTATAATTTGCTTATTTAGGCAAATTAACCAGGTTAGTAATCCTTGTCCAAAATTATTATCATTCAGACAAATAAATTTTAGCATTAAGTTGATTTTTCAAGAAAGAAAATGCTTACAAAATTCAAAATATAAAAATCGTAAATTGCAATAATAAATTGAACATTTAGGCTGTTTCTTAAAGAATGTCAAGACTAGAATTTGAGAAAAAAGGAGTATACTAGCTTGATTACGCAACATGCTTCTAATCATATTTGATTCTACATATCTAGCTTGACTACTGCCACGCCGATTGATTTTATCTTGTTTTTCGAATTTACCAGACTGATATCTATTTAAATCAATTCCAAGGTAAGCATTCAACTGCTTATAAGTTGGAAAACGATCAAGATTCCCAGTAAAGCCCAATAATAAAGCAGTATTTAATTGACCTACGCCAGGAATGCTCGTAATTAATTTGAATTCTCTCAACTTTGAAGCTCTTCTGATTAATTCTTTCTTATCCCTTTCAATTTGCATATTGTACATTTCAATTTCATCACAATAATTAGAAATTAAAAGAATAAGAGGATCATCAGCTTCAATAGCAGGATATGAGTCTTTAGCTGCAAGCCAAATTTTAGAGCAATAAATTTCAATTAATGATCTCTTTTTATACTTACCTATTGCTTGATAAAGTTCATCAGTCATATTTTTGACTGTTAAGCCTATTAAAAAGTCTGGATGAGTATAAGCTCGAAATACTTGAAGTGCGATCACAGAGTGAGCGTTGACAAAGATTGAATTTAATTCTGGAAAAGACAACTCAATTAACGAGCGCAAGTGGTTAATAACCCTTATACGACATTTTTGAAGATGTAAATAATCAAGACAAAAATTTTTTAAATTTATATATGCCTTATCGATACATTTCCTTCCTCGGAATTTAATTTCATTGAATGCGATAGCGCCTAACATAGCTAATTTAAATGAATCATTAGCGTCATTTTTATTACGTCTAAGTTCAGCTGTTCGTATACTAGCTTCAAACGGGTTAAGTTCAATATAGTTTATGTTGTTTTGACGCAAATAACGGGCAAGTGCTTCAGAATAATATCCTGTTGTCTCAAAAATTATATAAGTATCTTTAGTAACATAGGCAGACAATTTTTTAAAACCACTTTTATTGTGCTTAAAAGTAAAAACTCCTTTTCGAGATCTTCAGTTATTTGTGTGGCATGGCTTTTGCCTTGGCTAACATCAATTCTTATGAAATTCACAATATCACCTCACAAGTTTAATTGAGGCTAGTATATTTTACTTACTCAATTTCTAAAATACGATCTTAATGACCAACAACCTAAACCTAGTTTCACAAGTAAAATATATTAACGGGCCAGTTTGACAAGCCAACTCAAGATTCAATTTTGTTGTCGACCTCAACCTCAATATAATTGTAAATAAAAAATAAGAGGTGAACCATAATATCGTCATATTATGATTCATCTCTTACTTTAGGTTGTTTGACAAAGAGCCGTTTCTTTTAAAGTTAATTAACTTGGCATAGCCCATATCAAAACTATATAGTTCTAACTTCTTTATTCGGATCAAAGTATTACTTTTTACCAATAGAATTTGATAATTTGCCTTTTTTGACTCTTGATGAAATAAGACCTACTATTAAATCAATACTTGCCTGCAAGAACATCCCAATAGCCATCCAATACATCGCTATCATCATTTGACCAGTAAAAACGTAATAAACTGTAGCTCCATAAATAACTACCCACAATAATTTTAAAAATAGATTGTCTATCATCATAATAAATTCTCCTCATATAAAGTTATTATAAATCCATTATACAGCTTTATTTAAATCATGTAAGCGATTTCTTAATATTATTTATTGACACGATGTCAAGAAACCAACGAAAAGTGATTTATTAAGTTTTTAGTTTTAACTTTTAAAAAAGTTTTTTCAAGCCAAATTATTTATTATAATTTTTCAATCCACTGTAATTTAACCTTATTAGCTGAAACTTGAAAGCTAGAAATCATGCTCTTTCGGCATGGTTCCTAGTCTTTTTTACATAAAAATAAAAACGCAGGATCTCTCCGCATTATACTTTAAGTGTCAAACTAAGTGCAACGACTCAGATTTATATACCTCATATGGCGTTAGATATCCCAAACATTTTCTTGGACGTTTATTTATCTTGGAGAATATCTCCTGGACTTCTTCTTGGCTATACTTGCTTAAATCTTGCCCCTTTGGAAGATATTCTCTTATCAATCCATTTGTATTTTCATTGCTTCCTCTTTGCCATGGATGATGTGGCTTAGGAAAGTAAAATTCAACCTTCAGTTCTTGCGTTACTTCTTTATGCTTGGCAAACTCCTTGCCTCTATCTGGAGTTATGGATTCACAGGGTTGATCCCTCAAGGCGTCGATCATCGTTTGATTAACCGCATCAGCTTTCTTTTCTTGTGCCTTGCCTCCAAGCAAATATCTACTCTTGCAATCTACCAATGTTACCAAGCAGGCTTTTCCAACAATACCGGCAACTGTATCTGCTTCCCAATCGCCGATTCTCGACCGATTTTCAGCCTCTGTTGACCGCTCTTCGATATCATGGCTGATTCGAATCTTTCCTCTTCGTTCTACATAGTCCTTTGTATGACGAGATTTCCCGCGATGACGAAGTTTTCTAATAGCACCTCTATTGCCATGGCTCAACCCTGGCTCATCAAACATATGAGCGTAAATAGCTCGATAGATCATGCTATAGCTAATTGACCACTGGGCATTCTCAAGCTTCAAGCGTCCTTGAATTTGTTCAGGAGACCATTGCTCGTTTAGG
>NZ_CAKC01000019.1 GCF_000296855.1 Lactobacillus gigeriorum DSM 23908 = CRBIP 24.85
TATGCTGGGCGAATTGCCAGTATATGTAAGAGATGGTATGGCTCGACTAAAGGAAGGCGATAGTTTAGCTGGCAGTATCCTCCAACTTAAAGATGCTGTTAAGAATGTTGTTGACTGGAATATCGTAACTCCAGAAAAGGCGATTATGATGGCGTCATACGTGCCAGCGAAGAGTGCACATATCTTAGCAGACTGCGGTTCGATTAAGCCAGACAAGGCTGCCGATTTTATTGTTTTGAACCCAGATTTGACTTTAGTAGAGACTTATCTTGATGGTGAGTCAAGATACGAAGTAATTAAATAGAAAAGTAAGTACCATTAACAATTAGTTTGTTTAGTGGTACTTTTTTTATAAAAATATATTAGTGGTCTAGACAGATTTTAAAAGAGTGTTATTCTGATTATAGATATAAAAGCGCTTTTATTATAAATATTGAGGAAAATATCATGTCTAAAATTTCGGAATTTCTTAATAACGCCAGTTTAGAAGAAAAAATTGGCCAAATGTTCATTGCTAGAACTCCTCAAAATGTGGAGCAAGCTATAAAAGATATTGAAGACTATCGTTTGGGTGGGTTGATTGTTTACGATGCAGATATGATGGGATTAATTCCTGTAGAATTTCGAAAAAAATTGGATAAATTTCAAGCAGCAGCTGAAATTCCACTCTTAATCGGTATTGATCAAGAGGGTGGAAGAGTTTCGCGCTTAACTCATAGTGGACTGATTGCTGAAAACAAAGACCAATTTGCTTTTCCACGCCAACAATATGCTCATGCTGAACAAAGTGGCGTTGGATCTGGCATGAAAATGGTAAAAAGGTATGCGAGTCAGAATGCCAAAATATTGAGAACATTGGGAATCAATTGGAATTTTGCCCCAGACGCAGATGTGAGTCATGCGGAAAAGGGGTTTATCTATGATCGAACATTTTCAAGTAGCTATGAACAGACAGCTAAATATATTAGTGAAGTAGTTCCGGCATGGCAAAAAAACGATCTAATTGCGGCAACTCTAAAGCATTTCCCTGGATATGGTAATGCTGCCGATACGCATACTGGCTTTGCTGTTCGTAGCGAGACTTTAGATTACTTAAAAACCCATGATATGTTGCCTTTTATAGCAGGAATAAAGGTTGGCGTTGACTCAATTATGGTTACTCATGTCATCTATGACCAAATAGATCCAGAAAATCCTGCAACTTTATCAGCTAAAGTGATTAATTTGATTCGACATGAGTGTGCTTTTGATGGAGTTATAGTGACAGACGCTTTGGAAATGGGAGCAATTAGTGATTTTGCCAAAAAGCGTCATCAAGCTTCAGTTGACGTTTTGGCAGTTAAAGCTGGCAATGACATGATCATGAATGCAGATTATGCAACAGGTATTGCTGAAATTGCAACAGCTGTAAGAAACGGGGAAATTTCAGAGCGAAGAATTGACGATTCTGTCAAACGAATTTTAACGCTAAAAGAAAAGCTGCATCTTAGTGACGAACAGAAAGTGCGTGAGATTAATCATATCGCAATAGCTCAGTTAAATAGTGCCAAGATAAGTAAAACCAAAAAGAAAATTGAACTTGAACGAATTGAGCATGGTTCTGTGCCAAACGAAATTCAAATATATGGTCGAGTAAGTGATCCGGCCGCTGAAGGATCGTTATTAATTTCAGCTTATGATCAAAGTGGTAAATTGGTTGCGACCTCAGTAGTTGGAGGTGAGGGCAATTTTGAATTAAAAATTATGAATGAAGCAGGAAATAATCAAATTTGTTTAATTGCACTTAATCCTCAATATCGGATTTTAGATATAAGTATATAAAATTTTAAATCGATAGAAAAGACTATTAAGCCAATGAATAACTAAATTATTTTAAAATTTTATAGTCATTGGTATAGATCAATTTTATGCCGATACATCAACCTTTTAAGAAATTTTGTTTTAAAGGTAGTAGCCTGTTCCGTGATATAAGAAAAATATTTTCATCAAAATCATTTACTTAGTGGTTATAACCAGTTATAATGAAAATGTAGAAAACGGTTACATACAAAATGTTTCTAGTAGAGGAGAGAGATTATGAACATTGTTGGTGTAAGAATAGATGGGAGACTTGTTCACGGACAAGTTGCTAACTTGTGGACTCCTAAGTTACAAGTTGACAGAATTATCGTCATTGATGAAGCAGCTTCAACTGACGATATTCAAAAAAGTGGTTTGAGAATGGCAACGCCTATGACAACTCGTTTAAGCGTTCTTAACTATAAGGTGGCTGCAGATCATATTAAGAATGAGAGATATGGTAAGCAAAGAGTTTTCCTTGTAGCTAAAAGGCCTCAAGAATATCTTAAATTACTTGATGAAGGTGTTGAATTAGCCTCCATTAATGTTGGTACGATGTCACAAACTCCAACGACTAAAGCTGTGACTAAACAAATTAACGTTGAACAGGAAGATATTGAAGTCTTCGATAAGATTGCTGAAAAAGGCGTTGAATTGACGGCTCAATTAACTCCTAGCGACGAATCACATGACTTTATGAAGTTGTTGGCTGCAGTTAAATAGAAGGAGTAACTACGATGGCTATATGGCAGATTATTCTAATCACGTTATATGCGGGATTTCAAATTCTTGACGAGTTAACCTTATACACTGGCTTTAACACCCCTGTAGGTGCCGGCTTCGTTGTAGGTTTAATCATGGGCGACTTGCAAACTGGTTTAATGATCGGTGCAGGTATGCAATTAATGGTTTTAGGTGTTGGTACTTTTGGTGGTGCATCAAAGATCGATGCTACTATCGGTACAACTTTAGCAACTGCCTTCTCAGTAAGTGTTAGTGGAATGAGCCCACAAGTGGCTATTTCATCAATTGCTGTTCCAGTTGCTGCTATCATGGTTCAATTGGACATCTTGGCACGTTTCACCAACACGTTCTTTGCTCACAGAGTTGACCACTACATTGAAACTTTCAACTACAAAGCTATTGAACGTAACTTCTTATACGGTGCTTTACCTTGGTCATTATCAAGAGCAATTCCTGTATTTATCGCTTTAGCATTTGGTCGTGGCTTAGTTCAAAGCATTGCTAATGCTTTGAACGGTAGCTGGGCATGGCTTGGAACTGGTTTATCAGTAGCTGGTGCTACTTTACCAGCAGTTGGTTTCGCAATCTTGCTTCGTTACTTACCAGTTAAAAAGCACATTGCTTACTTAATTCTTGGTTTCACTGTTACTACTTTACTTACAGTTGTATTCGGCAACATCCAAGCTCTTGGCGGTGGTATCGCTGCAGTTAACAAGAACTTTGTTGGAACCTTCAACTCATTACCAATGTTAGCTATTGCTTTGATTGGTTTTGCTTTAGCAATCTTGTACTACAAGAGAGCCATTAGTTCAACTGCAAGTGCTGCAGCTCCAAAGGCAAGCAGCGTAAGTGATGAGGGGGAAATTACCGATGATGAACTCTAATTCAAACTACAAAATTACCGATGCTGACTTAAAGCAGATTAACAAACGTTCATTGTTCGCTTTCCAATTAGGTTGGAACTATGAAAGAATGCAGAACAGTGGTTACTTGTACACGATTTTGCCACAACTTCGTAAGATGTATGGCGATGGCACTCCTGAATTAAAGGAAATGATGAAGGCTCACGTACAGTTCTTCAACACTTCCCCATTCTTCAACACGATCGTTACTGGTATTGACCTTGCAATCGAAGAAAACGAAGGTGTTAAAGGTAAGGAATCAGTTAATGGTTTGAAAGTTGGTTTAATGGGACCATTCGCCGCTATTGGTGACTCGATCTTCGCTGCTTTGCTTCCAGCTGTATTTGGTGCCTTGGCAGCAGCTATGGCTAAAGAAGGTAACCCAACTGGTTTGTTCATTTGGGTACTTGCTAACATTGCAATCTGTGTTTTCCGTTGGAAACAATTACACTTTGCATACGAAAAGGGTGTATCCCTTGTTACTGAAATGAGAGATACTTTGAATGCCTTGACTGATGCAGCTACTGTTTTAGGTGTGTTCATGGTTGGTGCTTTGGTTGCCACTATGATTAATATCAAATTTGCTTGGACTCCAAGCATTGGTGGGGTTTCATTCAACCTTCAAAATAACCTCGATATGATTATTCCTAAGTTATTGCCAGCTTTGATTGTAGGATTTGTATACTGGCTCTTAGGTAAGAAGAACATGACTTCAACTAAGGCAATTCTGATAGTATTAGTACTTTGCGTTGCCCTTGGTGGCCTTGGCATTTTAGCTAAAGGATAGTCAAATATTAGTGATCAAGTCTTAGCTTGGTCACTATATATTAGCCTTTAATCGTTATCTCCCTCAGTTTTCAATAAAATGTATTGTTATTGTTTCGAATTTTATTAAACCCATGAATGATTAGAGGCTAATATATGGTGATTAAGAACTTAATTGACCAAAAAATATAGAGGAGAGATGAACTTATGAGTAAAGATTTAATTTTGATTAGTCACGGACAAATGGCAGCAGGGGTAAAAGAAAGTTGTGAATTGATCATGGGACCACAAGAACATGTTCACGCAGTTTGCCTTTTGCCTGAAGAAGGACCTGAAGATTTTGAAGCTAAATTCAATCAAGAAATTGCCGCTTGTGATGACGATGAAGTTTTAGTATTTGCAGACTTAATGGGCGGAACACCAGCTAATACTATTAGTCGATTGATTATGGGTGGCAAGAAAATTCATTTAATCGTAGGGATGAATCTAGCTATGGTTATCGAGTGGGTTAACTCACAAATGGTTGGTACAGAAGGCGACTATGTATCGGCAGCCAAGAATGGTGTAGTTGACGTAAATGACTTTTTAGCAAATATGAAGAAATAGTAGTCAAATAAGATCAAGGTAATAAGTAAACACTTATTGCCTTTTTTTATCAAAGGATTCCGCAATGTACGAATATTCACTTAGATACGTTTTTGATGTTAGACATAACACTGAAGAAAAAAATAAAGCCTTATTGAAGTTTGTAAAAGATGCCAAAATTGATGATGTATGTTTTATTATCAATGGTGAAGAGCTGAATCACAGCCATTTGACTGCTGTAGAAACTGAACCTTGGCTTGAAGAAATTAAAACACTCCAGAAAAGACTAGCTCAGCTTGGGGTAACGACTAGTTTAAATCCATGGACGACGATCATGCACTCAGATCGTGGTTTTAAAGTCAATCCTGAGCTTGGATTCAAAACATTCGTTGATATTAATGGTGATAAGGCTAAAGATATGGCTTGTCCAGCAGATCCAAAATGGCGTCAATATATTACTGAACGATATGCTCAATATGCTTCAATTCATCCCAAACGTTTGTGGCTAGAAGATGATTTTCGGCATTATAACCATTCACCACTTAAATTGATGTGCTTTTGCCCATTTCATATGAAGCTATATCAAGAAAAATTAGGACATACCGAATCCCGTGAAGCATTCGTAAAGGCTTTGCTTACCCCAGGAAAACCTTTGCCAGAACGCCGAATATATTTGGAACAAGCTCGTCATGAAATGATTGAAACAGAACAATTGATTGAACAAGCAGTTCATCAGGTAAGCCCTGAGACCGACCTAGGTCAAATGACTTCGTTCCCTGATTGGCATGCTATTGAAGGGAGAGATTGGGCAGGCTTGCTTGATGCTCAAAGAGGGAATAAAACTAAACATCCCCGTGTAGTTAGACCCCACCTTCCTGCATACAATGAAGGTTCACCAATCATGTATGGACGCGATTTTGAAAAATATAGTGCGATTACGGCTGCTTATGTGGGTAATCAAGCAGAATTGTACCCTGAACTTGAAAATAGTATGTGGACTAGACAAGTAAAGTCTAACAATTTTATCGCGTTTCAGATTATTACTACTGCTCTTTTGGGAGCAAAAGGAATTTTACTTAATATTTTCGATATGATGGGCAATGGTATTAATGAGAACTGGGGCTACAGTAAGATGCTCAGTGATATCAAACCATTTGTAAACAAATTAAGTGCTGAAAGACTTGATCTTGAAACTTTAAGTGGGGTTAAAGTTTTGGTTGATCAAGACTCAGCGTTCAATACTCAAACGATTACAGGTAAGATGGTGGAAGAATTGTTGCCCCAAGATAAACAATGGGCTAGCCTATTAGGAGCTTTTGGGATTGCAAGCGCAATTCTACCTGTTAACCAGCAAGATATTAGTAATTTGAAAAATGAGATCATAGCCATATCAGGTCAAATTCTTCGTGGAATGGATAAAGATTTAATTAGAACAATGTTCAACCAAAACAAAGTCTTGCTTGATGGTGATAGTGTACAAGTGCTGATCGATTTGGGTTTAGGCAAAGAACTGCTTCATATTGTTGGTTTTCACTGGCATCAATGTAAAACTGGTTATCAATCGTTTGAACAAGCAGATGGACATCAAGTTGATAATGTACTTGATCCTCGAATTACGATGTTACAACATACCGGTTCTTATTTGTCACTGGCATATGAAGAAGATGCCGATGTGCAAGTTTGGTCGTCAGCCTATAATTCAATTGATGAAAAATTAGGAAACATGATGACGATCATTGATAACAATGTTATTGTTTTGCCAATTAGCACAGATCTAAAGTATGGTTGGGAAGCGCAATATTCTTCTTACAAAGAAGGATTGTTAAAACAAATGCTAGATGAAGTTGGTCAAGTGGATTACCTTGTGGGGATGCCAAATGTAAAATTGAGAATCGATCATGAACGTCGGATTATGTGGCTAGCCAATTTTACGCTTGATCAATATGATGAAATTAAATGGCACTTTGCTGTTAAACCAGGGGATGAAGTAGAAATATTGAAATACATTCGAGGGAATAGTCAAACTGAGAAAGTTGAAGTTGATATTTCAGGTAAAGTTGCTACTATTAAAAAGCCATTGGCGCCCTTAGAATTGTTGAAAATAAAGTTTTAAGTACCTGCATGACTAAAAATAACCCTTACATTCGCTTTGTAATGTAGGGGTTATTTGTTTACCTTATCTTCCAAAAAATAGTCAGGATAAGCTTTGATTAAATCAGGATAGCTTTGAATGATGTGTTTGAAGTGTTTCAGTTCTGGCTTTTTTCTTGTTCTCTGATAAGCTTAACTTAAATAATCAAGAAAGGAATAAATAATGCTAATTAGAAAATATCAAAAACAAGATTTTGCTAGTCTTTGTTCAATCCACGATGCAGCACGAATGCAAGAATTACGCGCAGCAGATCTAGTAGATGCCTTTTTACCACTAAAAATCGCAGCTGAACGAGAAGATTTATTTAGTTATCAAATTCTTGTAGCTGAAAAAGCTGGCAAAGTTAGAGGCTTTATTGCTTTTACAGAAGACGAGATTGCCTGGCTTTATGTAGATCCTGATTTTCAAAAGCAAGGGATTGCAAGTGAATTGATTCGACATGCGCTTAAGGAAATGCCGGCAGATAAAATCTATCTAGAGGTGTTGAAAGGCAATGAAAATGCGAAAAGATTATATGAACAATTTGGCTTTAAAACTATTCAAGAAGAATCTGGTAAAATGCCGGGGAATGAAGCTTTTGCCGTAACGGTTTGGCTGATGCAAAGAAATTAAAAAATTAATCTATATCCTTTACATGATTTACTTATGTATCTATAATTTTTTGTAAGTTAAGAAAACGATTTCACCAATTATTAAAACTACGAGGTATTATTATGGATAAAGTAATCGTCAAAGGTATACATCGATTTACGATCATCACATCTTCACTTATAAGAATTGAAGAAGATCGAACAGAAAAATTTGAAGATCGAGCTACTACTGTAGTGCAAGCAAGATCTTTCTCTGATCCTAAGTTTAAAATTTTTGAACATCGTAACGGACATGAATTAGAAATTATAACTGATGCAATTCACATGTATTATGATGGCGGTGATTTTTCATCAGAAAGCTTATACGCGGACATTCTACTACAAGGTGTAAGTCAAGTTAGTCGCTGGTACTATGGACAAAAGAGTGATGATTATGCAAATTTAAAAGGCACAGCGAGAACACTCGACGGTGCTGATGGAGAAATTCCACTTGGAGAAGGAATTATGTCACGTAGTGGCTTTTACTATTTAGATGACAGCGATTCTTTTATATATAATCGTGAAAATGATGAATATACACTCCGTGATCATCAAGTGATTGATGGATATTTGTTTGCATATGGCAAAAACTATCAGACAGAATTAAGTGATTTTTATAAATTAAGTGGCAGCACACCACTGATTCCGAGATTTGCCTTAGGAAATTGGTGGAGTCGTTATCACGCTTATTCTGATCAAGAATATCAAGCATTGATGACTAGATTTGAAAAAGAACAGATTCCAATAAACGTGTCTATTATTGACATGGATTGGCACCGTGTTGATGATGTCCCTGAAAAATATGGCTCTTCCTGGACTGGTTTTTCTTGGAATAAAAAATTGTTCCCTGACCATCGTGCATTTCTTGATTGGCTTCATCGCCATGGTAAGAAAACTGCACTTAATCTCCATCCAGCAGATGGTATTAGAGCTTATGAAGATCAATATCAAGCGGTTGCTAATACGATGGGCTTAGATACAAGTGCTGAAGAACCAGCAACGTTTGATCTTGAAAATCGTAAGTTCAGGAAGGCCTATTTCAAAGACGTTCTTCATCCAATGGAAAAAGATGGTGTTGATTTTTGGTGGATTGATTGGCAACAAGGCACTGGTAAAAATGCTCGTCACCTTGATCCATTATGGTTGTTAAATCATTATCAGTATCAAGATTTATTAAGAAATCATCCCGAAAATGCCTTAATTTTAAGTCGCTATGGTGGTTTAGGCTCGCACCGTTATCCGATTGGATTTTCTGGTGATACCGTTATTTCATGGAAATCGCTAGCTTTTCAACCATACTTTACAATTACGGCAGCCAATGTTGGCTATACTTGGTGGAGTCATGATATTGGTGGGCACATGCAAGGTAGTTTTGATGGGGAATTAGCAACTAGATGGTTGCAATTTGGCGTATTTAGTCCAATCAATCGGCTACATTCGTCGAATAACGTTTTTTCAGGAAAAGAACCTTGGAATTATCGGTTGGATTATGAACAAGCTCAGAAAGCATTTTTGCAATTACGAACTAAATTTGTGCCTTTGTTAGATAGCGCCAATTATTTGACTCATGAGCAGGGCATTCCGGTCGTTAAACCACTATATTATGAATATCCTGATCGAGATGAAGCATATCAGTTTAAGAACGAGTATCTTTTTACTGATGAAATGCTGGTTTCACCAATCACAAGACCTCATGATGAAGTTACTCAAATGGCATATAGTGAAACTTGGCTTCCTGAAGGCGAGTGGGTTGATTACTTTAGTCACTTGATCTATCAAGGTAATACAGTGATAAAAACTTATCGCTCAATTAATCAGATGCCAGTTTTTGTCCGTAAAGGTAGCATTATTCTTACCAATCCTGATTACACGGGGGATTTAGATCATTTACCTACTAAGTTAGAAGCAGAAGTTTTTGTTGGTGCTAATGGAAAATACCAATTATTTGAGCATCAAGTTGATAAAATTGCTAAAACTGAATTTGGGTGGGATGAAGAAACACAACAATTAGTTTCTCAAAGCGAAGATGCCCATGGAATTTTACCAAGTGAGCGCAAAATTGAATTGGTAAAGCATAGCTCATCATTGAGGGATGTTTTGGCGGAGATGAAGCGCCGGTTGCAAGTTGCTCATATGGCATTTGATTTAAAGCAAAAACTATATGAAGCTTTCAAGTCACCTGATTATGGCTACGGATCATATATTAATTTACTGAATACGCTTGAAAATGATAATTTGCGTAGCAGTTTAAGTGAATTAGCTTATGTAAGATTGTCTTATGAACAATAATTAACTTAAAAAAGCGAATCATTGATTGACGAGATTCATGTCAACGATATGATTCGCTTTTTATTTAGATGTTTCAAGAAGAAAATCAATGATATTCTGATGAATTATCCCATTTCTACTAAAATCAAAATTATCCATTGATAAAACGTATTTAGGGTAAAAATCTTGAACGCCGTTATAAGCACCAAATTCACGAGTGATAGTCGACTCATTAGCTAGTAGATACGTAACCTGATAATATTTTTTCTCGTTGCCTTTTGTGGCAACAAAATCAATCTCTTGATTCTTGTTTATCCCAATTTCAACGTTATAGCCCCTGCGTTTCAGTTCGATATATACGATATTTTCTAGTACTTGATCGATATCGCGTTGATTATTTCCAAGAATGATGTTCCTAAGACCGTGATCCATAATGTAAAATTTTTCGTTTAGTTTAAGCGATTTCTTTCCACGTAATTCTTGTCTAGGGACTTTTTGAAATAGAAAAGCTTCAGTACTGTAATTGATGTAGTCTAAAATTGTATCGAGTGAAGGCATCCGGTTTTCGCTCTTCAAATACTTTTGAATTTTACTTGCTGTGATTGGATGACCAATTTCACTACTTAAATATCCAAATATTCTTTGAAGAAGATCTACGTTTCTAATTGAATATCGAGAAACAATATCATTAAGAACGACTGAATTGTAAATATCAGTTAAATAATTCTGACAGGCAATTTTATCCTGATATATGCGTGATAAGAACGGTAGGCCTCCGATGTTTACATAATTCATAAAATCACTGTTCAGGTTGGTTCTAGGTGAATCGATTGCTGTTAAGAACTCGTCGAAAGAAAACGGATATATTTTTATCTCAATATAGCGACCAGCAATCAATGTAGCTAATTCTCCAGAAAGTAGCTGAGAATTTGATCCGGTTAAGTAGATATCGCAGTTCGTAGTAACTCGTAAAGAATTAATTGCTTTTTGCCAATTCGGCACTTTTTGAATTTCATCTAGGAATATATAAGATGTACCGTTAATTTCTTTAGTACGATCTAACAAATATTTATGTAGTTGATGGTATTCAGTTAATGGTTCATTGGCAAGATCTTCGAGATTTAAGCTAATGAATTGATTTTCCTCAATTCCACGACGTTTTAATTCATTTTGAATTAATTGGAGAAAAACTGATTTTCCAGAACGACGCATTCCTGTGATGACCTTAATAATATCTTGATCTATAAATGGAAGCACTTGTTTTAAATAAATTTTACGTTCAATCATGACATCACCTCAGTTCTATTATATTGCAATATTCACTAATTTTATATATTTATTCGATTACACTAGTACAAAAAAGTTTAAATTTAATCCGAGCAAATACATAATTGCTAATTTATATTTTAGAGAAAATGATAGATTACGATGTTATAAAATCAAATTATTTATTATGCCATACTTAATTATATAAAACGTTCGGTTATTTAATGTGATGCTATCGATACTATTTTACGTACTATAATCTTTAACCTAACTGAAAATATCCGTATTTTTCTTGACTGATATGCTAAAATCAAGTAAGCTTTTAGTTATTACGGAGGTAAAAATGAACAAAAGAGCAGCTATCTATTTGATTGTGCCTGCTTTTACAGGAGTGCTAATTTTCACGTTTTTTCCGTTGATTCAAATAGCTATTCCTACTTTTCAGAACAATCAAAGCATTTTTAGTGAATATATAAGATTTTTGCAAAATACATACAATGTCCAAGTTATCAGTCGAACTTTTTTAATTGCTATTACGACTGTAGTGATCGTATTAATTATGGGATTGCCAATATCGCTTTGGATTGCAAGACAACGTACAAATGTAAAGCAAGTACTGAGTTTGTTAATTCTGTTTCCAATGTTGACAAATGCAGTTGTTAGAAATTTTGCTTGGATCATTATCTTAGGTCGTGATGGGATATTAAATAAATTTTTTATGGCATTGCATATAGTGAATCATCCACTGTCGATCCTTTATACGAATGTTTCCATTATTATTGGTTCAGTATATTTATTTCTACCAATTATGATTACATCCTTGGTTGGAAGTATTTCTGAATTAAATATTGAAGTAGAAGAAGCCGCAGCAGTCTTAGGTGCAACACCGTTGAAAAGTTTTTTCAGAATTCTGATCCCACAACTTACACCAGGAATTTTTACAGGGTGTATTTTAGTTTTTGCAGGAACAATGACAGCTTATACCACACCTCAGATCTTAGGTGGTAATCGACACCTAGTAATGTCGACGCTAATTTATCAGCAGGCAATGACCTTAGGCAATTGGCAAAGTGCAAGTGTGATTGCAATTGTGTTGATTATTATTTCAGCTTTGTCGATGTGGATTATGCGTCGAATTAGTCGGCTGCTAGATAGGAGGCCAAGTCTTGCTTGATCGAAAGAATAAAGTATTAACAATTGTTTCCTTGATCGTATTGGCTATTCTAATGCTGCCACTGGTCTTAGTGGTAGTTACTTCCTTCAATACTCAAAGTTCAATATCATTGCCAATTGAAGGATTTACTTTTAATTGGTATGCAAATATTTTTCAACAACCTGATTTCATCGCCGGTTTTGAATCAAGTTTATTAGTTGCGCTGTTAGCTAGTGGGTTAGCTTTACTGTTTGGAATTCCAGCAGTCTATGCTTTAACACGGTTAGATGTTCCAAAAGCTTCATGGTTTCAATCATTTTTCTTAAGCCCTACGTTAATACCGGAAATTGTAATCGGTTTTGCGCTTTATCAAACGGTTGTAATTACTATGAGGATTCCGGTTTTTGCAGGTTTAATTATTGGACACTTTCTTCTCTGTTTACCTTATGTGATTCGTTTAATTACTGCTAGTATGTTGCTATTGGATCGACATATTGAAGAAGCTGGATGGATCTACGGCTGTTCACCCAAAAAGACTTTCTTTTTATTAGTTCTACCCAATATTAAGACAAGCATAATTGCGGCTTTTATGATGTGTTTCATTAATTCCTTTAACAATATCCCGATTTCTTTATTTATGAATGGACCATCTTTGACAATGTTGCCACCAGCAATTTTGAATTACTTGCAAAATAACTATGATCCAACAGTTTCGGCCATTTCAGTATTGTTAATGATTTTTACTGGATTAATGATGTTTTTAGTTGAAAAGGCCATCGGTATTAAAAGTTTAACAAAGTAAGGAGTATAAATTGGCAAATTTAGAAGTAAAAAAATTAGCAAAATCATATGATGGAAAAAATAAGGTTTTGCAAGATATCTCCTTTTCAGTCAATAACGGAGAATTAGTGTCAATTCTTGGTCCCTCAGGTTGTGGTAAAACAACAACGCTTAGAATCATTGCAGGATTGTTAGATGAGACTTCTGGACAAGTTCTAGTTGATCAAGCAGATGTTACCAAAACACCAGTTTATAAGCGCAACTTTGGTATGGTTTTTCAGAGCTATGCGTTATTCCCTCACCTAAATATTTTTGAAAATGTTGCCTTTGGTTTGAAAATGCGAGGACTAAGTAAAACAGAAATAAAATCAAAAGTAGAGGAGATTTTAGAAATTACTGGCTTGAGTGAATTTGCACAAAAATATCCTGCGCAACTTTCAGGTGGACAGCAACAAAGAGTTTCGTTGGCAAGAGCATTGGTGATCAATCCGCAACTCCTTTTGATGGATGAACCACTAAGCAACCTTGATGCGAAGTTGCGTTTAAAAATGCGTGAAGAAATTCGACGTCTACAACAAAAGTTAAAGATGACGGTATTATTTGTTACGCACGATCAACAAGAATGTTTTGCGATTTCAGATCGAGTAATGATTATGAAAGAGGGTAGAATCGATCAATACGATACTCCCCAAAATATCTTCCATCATCCAAGAACCGAATATGTAGCTCGCTTTATTGGATACGATAATTTTATTCATTTTGATCAAGCTCAGGTAATAGATAATCATCATGTCAAAGTGGGCAATATAAGCTTTGAATCTATAGATGAATGTGAAAAAGCCAAGGTATTAACTATAAGACCTGAAAATATTGAGATTGTTGATCAGAATAAAGGAGATAATACTATTTTAGGTACCATCATAAGTAATGAGTATCTTGGTCAAAGTTTTAAATATCGAATAAAAACTGAATTAGGTGAATTTCAAGTTGAAGAAAGTCGCAAAAAGATGCGCTTAGTAGGAGAACAGATAAACCTAGAATTTCCTGCTAAACATCTCCATGCACTGTCAGAATAAATTTTAGGATAATTGAAAGGAAAATTTATGAAGCTCAAAAAGTTTGGTATTTTAGCAGCTGGTTTAGTAGTTGCAGGTGTAGCTATGGCTACCTCAGCGTGTTCTGCTGGTTCAAGTTCAAATGGTGGAAAGGTCGTTTTATCAACTTTTGGACTTTCCACTAAGCAAATGCAAAGTGATGTTTTGAAGCCATTTACTAAAGAAACTAATGTGAAAGTTTCAACACAATTTGGAGATAGTTCTACTCGTTTGACCCAAATCCAACATAATCCTAATTCAGGAGTCGATGTGATTGAATTGGCCCAAAATAATGCTGTAACTGGTGCGAAGAAGAAACTTTTTGCTAAGTTGAACTTTAGCAAGTTGAAGAACTTCAAGTATTTGTCAGCAGCACAACAAAAATTAGCAAAACAAACCAACTCAGTTCCTTATACTTTAAATAGTATCGGTATTATTTATAATCCAAAGAAAGTAAACCTTAAGGAATGGAATCAATTGTGGGATAAGAATTTGAAGGGAAAAATTGCTATTCCAGATATTACCACAACTTTTGGTCCAGCAATGCTTTACTTAGCAGGTGACCATGCTAAGACGGCCGTGACTAGCGATAATGGTGTAGGAGCATTTAAAGCACTTAAGGAATTAAAGCCAAATGTTGTTAAGACTTATGCACAAAGTTCAGATTTAAGTAATATGTTTAAGACTGGTGAGATCGAAGCGGCAGTTGTTGGTGACTACGCAGTGGGGATGCTTCAGGCTACTAATCCAGACTTAAAGTATGTCGTACCCGCTTCTGGCACTTATGCTAACTATGATAACGTTGCTATTTTAAAGAATAGTAAGAATCAAGATGCAGCATACAAGTATATTGACTTCCGTTTGAGTGAAAAGATTCAAAAGAAAGTTGCAGGTGCCAAGTCATTAAATAATGCTCCTGTTAATACCCAAGTTAAGTTAACTGAAAGCGAAGCAGCTAACAAGACATATGGCGATATTGCTAAGAGAGCGAAAACAATCGACTTCTTCTACGTAAATGATCACATGGCTTCATGGATTAGCAAGTGGAACAAGATTATGAATCAATAGGATTTGTTGGGCTGGCAAAAGTCAGCCCATTTTTTGTAGGTGAGATTATGACTAAAGTAGATTTATTAATAACTAATGCCCAAGTATTCAATGTCTTTCTTCGGAAATTTGTACAAACAACCGTATCAGTCAAGGATGGCAAGTTTTATTGGATTGATCAAAATCTTGATGGAATAGAAGCTGAAGAAGTTCTAGATTTAACAGGAAAATATTTAATACCAGGGTTAGTTGATGCCCATATGCATATTGATAGTTCAATGACGACACCTGCGATCATGGGAAAAACGATTGGTAAATATGGAACTACCACAATTATTGCTGACGATCATGAAATCACGAATGTAGCAGGAATTGAGGGGTTAAAGAACTTTATTGATCAACCTGCGCCAATTGACATCTTTTTTGGAATACCTTCTTCTGTTCCATCAACAAATGACCAAATGGAAACAACTGGAGGAAAAATTGGTGTTCCTGAAGTTGAAGAACTCTTGAAAGATCCAAGATTCATTTGTCTTGGAGAAGTTATGAATTTTAAAGGGATGACAGCTGAAGGACCAACTCTTATTAAAGATATAATTGCCACTTGTCGAAAGAATCGGCCAACAATGCCATTAGAAGGGCATGTTCCCGCTTATGCTGGTGAAGATTTAGCTAAAGTTATTTTTGCAGGGGTCACCACTGATCATACGCAACAAACGGCAGCCTTAGTTGATGAAAAAGTACGTAATGGGATGTTTGTAGAAATTCAATTAAAATCCATGCATCAAGAAGTGATAGATACGATCATCAAGCATCAATACTTTGAGCATGTAGCATTGGTAACTGATGATTCAATGCCTGATGTGCTACTAACTAGTCACCTGAATAATTTGGTGAGAAAAGCAATTTCTATGGGAATGAAACCAGAAGATGCAATTTATATTTCAACCTACACTCCAGCAAGACACATGGGATTATGGGATCGTGGAGCAATTGCACCTGGAAGAATAGCAGATTTTGTCATACTTGATAATTTGGAAAAATTTGAAATCTCAGATGTATACAAAAACGGTAGACCTTTTTTAGATGATTATCAAGAATCAAAATATGATTTTTTGCCAGAATTAAGACATTCTATTAATGCTTCTAAATTGGCTGAACAGGATTTGAAATTAACGACAGATCTTGTAGAAAATGGCACTGTTATTGCCAATATAATTCAGCTCAATGAAGTAGGAACTTTTACAAATCATGTTAAGAAAAAACTTCAAGTTAAAAATCATCAAGTTCAGTGGCAACAGGCTGGTCTTGCATTGATTATGGTTCAAGATCGTTATGGAAAAAATCAAGCACATTTTCAGTTAGGACTAGTTGATAAGGCAATTATTGGCGATGGAGCTGTGGGTGCAACTTGGGCACATGATCACCACAACTTGATGGTTATGGGAACAAATATTGCAGGTATGATCAGAATTCAACATCAATTGATTGAGCAACAAGGTGGTTATATAGCAGCTAAAGGAGAAAAAATAGTTGCTAATGCACCGTTACCAATAGGTGGTGTGGTGAGTGATCAGCCAATGGATATTTTAGGTGAACAGATAAAACAAATTAGACAAACTATGAGAGACTTGGGATATAAAAATACTAATGAGATCATGTCCTTTTCAACACTATCATTACTTGTGTCTCCGAATCTAAAGATCTCAGATAAAGGGTTATTTGATGTGAAAAGTCAGAAGAAAGTTCCTTTGTTCGAACTATCAAGTATAAAGAAAGTATAGAATTACTTGTTGAAGCATAAAATAAAACATGATATAATTTTGTCACTAAAATTAAAGGAAGTGACAATATGATAAATAAAAATGAAATACCAATCTTAGAATATGACGATAATTCTAAAGAAGTCTTGAGACCGGGTTTTTCAGCAAATAATCGGAATCTACCAAAGAAATTATTATTTGCATTTTTGCATTATCCTGATGAATACACGATAGAACAATATGAACAAGCACGTGTACTGGATATGTTTGTAACTATTACCAAAAATACGCCGATATATGGTTTAGAAATTGATGGTGAAGAAATATGTGTTGCTCAAGCTCCACTAGGTGCCTCCGCAAGTGCAGAATTCCTAGATCAATTAATAGCGTGCGGTGTTGAAGAAATTCTAGCGATTGGTTCTTGTGGTGAATTGGTTGATTTTGGTGAAAATGAATTCTTATTACCAACTCGTGCCTTAAGAGACGAGGGTACTTCGTATCATTATCTTCCTGCTAAACGGTTTGTTGATCTTAATTTAGAGATGGTAAATCGTTTAAAAGCTGCTTTAGATAAATTGGATTTACATTATCATGAATGTACAACTTGGACGACAGATGGTTTTTTCAGAGAAACAGAGGACATGGTTAAATATCGGATTGATGAGGGATGCCAAGTTGTAGAAATGGAATGTGCTGCTTTAGCAGCTTGTGCTGAAAAACGTGGTGCTAAATTTGTACAAATTCTCTATACTGCGGATAGTTTGGTTAATTTTGAAGAATATGATGAACGCAGTTGGGGTAAAAAGGCTGCTTCTAAGTCTTTAGAACTAGGATTGCGTTTGATTCGCGCTTTATAAATAATTTGAAAGAAAAAACTCCGTTGACGTTGATGTCGACGGAGTTTTTGTATGCAATTTTATTTTTTATAAAAAGTGTCTTCAACAGCACGGGTTATCGCAATTTTATCATGAGCGTAGGATAAACCGCCTTGAATGTATAACCGATATGGTGGTCTGATTGGACCATCACAAGATAGTTCAATTGTTGAACCTTCAGTAAAACTACCAGATGCCATTACAACATTGTCTTCGTAACCATCTTGATGATACGGAATTGGATCAACAAATGAATTTAATGCGGAATAGTGTTGAATTGCAGCACAGAATTTGATCATTGGATCTGGATCACCGAAATTTACTGTTTGAACAATATCAGTTCTTGGAGCATCCCATTTTGGAGAAACATTCATTCCCATTTCTTCACAAAGGGCAGCAGCATAGATCATACCTTTGATTGCTTCACCAGTTGTGTGAGGAGCCATAAAGAAACCTTGATACATGTCGCGTAAGTATCCCCAAGTAGCACCTTCACCTTTTCCGGCACCTGGAACATTAAGCCTTGAACCGGCGCCTTCAATTAGGTCCTTACGACCAACTAAGAAAGCTCCACCTTTAACGATTCCAGCTCCAGCATTTTTGAAAAGTGAACCAGCCATGATATCTGCACCATAGAATGTTGGTTCTTCAGTTTCAGAAAATTCTCCATAGCAGTTATCGATAAAAATATTAACGTCTGGACGTACTTCTTTAACAAAAGCCAACATCTTCTTGACTTTTTCCATAATAAAACTATCGCGAACTGCATAGCCGAGTGAACGTTGAATTCCGACTACTTTGATCGACTTATCTTCAAGATCTTTACGAGCTTGTTCGTAGTCGACTTCACCATCTTTAAGTTCGGTAGCTTTAAAATTGATGCCCCATTCCTTCATGTTTCCAGGTTTATTTCCGGTTAAACCGATAACTTCTTGAATGGTGTCGTATGGCGTACCAGTCAAGTAATAAAGGGTGTCACCAGGACGAAGCATACTGAAAAGTGCAACTGTAATGGCATGAGTACCTGATGTAAATTGTGGACGAACTAATGCATCATCAACCTTGAAGTAGTCGGCGTAAATTGCTTCAAGCTTATCACGTCCCATATCATCGTAGCCATAGCCAGTAGAAGGAACTAAATCTTCCTCAGCTACCTTATGTTTTCTAAAAAGGTCAAGTACACGTTGTTGGTTGTATAAAACTTGTTCATCGATTTCCTCAAGTCGAGGTTGAATCATTTTTTCAACTTTAGTAACCTTAGCTTTCAAATCTTCAGGCAGATTTGATTTCCATGAAAGTATCATTATTTTTCTCCCTTGCTTTTTGTTTATTTAAGTATACCGCGTGTGAGTGACGAAAGGAATTTTTATAACGATAGACGTAAGTGTCAATATTTTTGCGGTAACCCATAAACCATTAGTCTAATCTTGCTTTCTTAAATATTTATATGATTTAAACT
>NZ_CAKC01000018.1 GCF_000296855.1 Lactobacillus gigeriorum DSM 23908 = CRBIP 24.85
AAAACAGCATCCATTCTGCAGCCTTCGTATCGAGCAAAGTGGGTAAAATGGGCCCTTGGAGCGTAAGCGATGGCCTGCCGACCCTTGAGATGGATCGTAAGCTTCCAATTGACGTTCAAGCAAAACAATTGTGGGCAACTGGTTTAATCGATGACGTAATTATCGGCAATGCCTATGCTCCAGAAGCAGAATTGGCAGCTTTGGCTCAAGTAGACCGCTATCTCTTAACGTTAGACGTCGATTTTGTAGCAGACATCAATCCAATTGAAGAAACCATCGTTAAAAAGCCCCTGCATTTCTGGCGAGGCGATATTAATTCCTTGGTGATCCGCTCAACCATGCCAAGAGTAACGCATCGAGAAGAAGAAAATCCAGCCCATGACAATGAATTGGAATTTCAACCTGGCGACGTTTTAGTAGGTAACGATGGTTTTGGTCCATACAAAAATGAACTGCAGATTGTACGCAAGGCGCATCGTGAACTTAGAAAGAACAAGGTAGGAAGCATTAAGCAGGATCAGCTGTTCTTGCTTGATTTTTTGAAGCCATGGAGCAAGTTTAAACTAAAATAAGAATCATTCAATATAATTATAATTTGAATATATATAGTAATAGGCACTATCATGAAGAAAATTTTAGTAAGAGCAGATGATTTAGGCTATTCTTGTGGTGTAAATTACGGTATTTATGATGCTGTTCATAATGGTTTTATCAATAATGTTGGTATTATGGTTAATATGCCAACTACAGAAGTTGGCTTTAACATGATTAAAAATGAGCCCATAGATTTTGGTCAACATACTGATATCACTAATGGCAAGCCGGTGTTGCCAGCAGATCAAGTTCCAAGTTTAGTTGATAAAAATGGATATTTTCTTCGATCAAAAGTTTATCGAGATAATATAAAAGTCGGAAAGCCTGATTTTATTAACTTGGAAGAAGTGGTCGCAGAAATTGAAGCTCAATACCACCGCTTTATAGAATTAGTTGGTCGAAAGACTGATTATTTTGAAGGACACGCAGTTGCTAGTCCTAACTTTGTTAAGGGCTTAAGAATTGTGGCAGAAAAATATGACTTGCCATTCCTTGACTTTACATTTGATGGTAAACCTTTGAAGTTCAAAAAGCAGACAACTTTCGTCTCACCGTTTGATTTTATGAATTCAGATTATGATCCCAAGCGAACACTTAGACAATTGATGAATGAAGCAAGTGATAGTTGGACTAACATCCCGATGATGGTTTGTCATCCAGGATTTTTGGATAAATATATTCTTGAAACATCAAGTTTAACAACTCCACATACATTGGAGGCGGATATGGCGATTGATCAAGCATTAATGGCAGAGATCAAAGCTAACAAGATTCAATTGATAAGATACAGTGAATGCAAATAATTATAACAAAATAGTGTTAGGATCGAGCCTAACGCTTTTGTTTTACTTATTTTTTTGTCAACTTAGTCAAATATTCTTGATACTGCAATTCGATCTTATAAAGCTCTGCAGCGAGTGCCTTGATTTGTTCAGAAGCATCGTTACGATGAGAAACTGCGAGTTCGAAATTTAACGACGATTTTGGAATTTTAATCAAATTGAATGGCTTTTTTCCAATCCAAGGTAGGGCAAAATCATATTCTGTAACAAAGATTCCAGCGCCCTCAATGGCTAGATTGGTTCCCGCAACATGATTACCAACTTTTAAAACCTTGTTCTGGTGTACGTTAGTATCAGTTAACATGTGATCAACCAATTTTTGAAAAAAGGAATCGTCGGTTAAAGAAATAAGGTTCTGGTTATTGAATTGAATTAAATCGTCTTTTGTTAATATACGAAGGTAATTTTCTTTATTAGATGAATACAATGATGAATTTTCCGGGATTAGAAAATAAAAACTTAGTGCGAATGATTCTTTGCTGGTAATCGTGGTATTGAAAATTAGCTTTCCGCAGGAAATATCAATATCGCGCGTGAGCAGTTTTTGCTCAGCTACGTCAGAAGTAACCTCAGTTAATTCGAAATTGATATCAGGAAACTTTCGGTGAAGCTGTTCATAAATAATATGTCCATAAACCGTAATCCATGGCTGATTAACGCCGATTTTAATGAAATTTGTTTCGCCAGCGATATAAGGTGACAAATCTAGTTTTAGCATATTTTGGATTTCCAATTCCTTTTCTAAACTTGCTAAAACGATTTTTCCAGCCTTAGTTAAAGTAATTGGAGGTGGTTTACGGTTGATCAGCTTAGTATGATATTTCAACTCAGCATTATAAATTTGTTTGCTTACATATGGTTGCCCTAGCATTAAGCGATTGGCAATATCAGTGATTGAGCGACATGTTTTAACGCTTGCTAAAATATCATAGATTGTTTGTTCTGCCGTAATTTCTCCTAATTATGCATTTTTGGCATAAATTTTGTAGTATTTGGTAATTTACTATCTCTATAATTACACGGATAATCAATATTGTAAGCGATTACTAGCGATCAACAGTTATTCTGATTTAGGAGAAAAATTATGTCAAGATTGAACAATAAACAAGTCAATTTTTATAAAAAATATGATGTAATCGTATTAGGATTTGGGGGGTGCTGGTGCAACCGCTGCTCGTTTTGCTGCTGATGAAGGAGCTAAAGTGTTATTAGTTGATTCAGCTCCAGAGGGCTATGAAGGTGGTAACACTCGTTACTCAGCACAAATGATATCTACAACTAGAGATTATGGTAGTGAAAAGAAGTATTTTGCAGCTTTAACTAAGCCAATGCATTATGACGAAGAAGTTGCTAATACTTTTGTTGAAGGTATGGCAAACATATCAACCTACTTGCAAAAGTACTTAGGTGTTGAGCACCCATATTCATATCGTGAAGATTTCATTGGCAATCCTAAATTTGCTGCCTTTGATAAGGCTTTACGTGATAATACTGTTGAATATAAAGACTTCCCAGGTGCTGATCAACATGATGTTCTTGGTGCTACTCACGGCTTCTTTGATGCTGGTTTATGGAAGAAATTACGTGCAGAAGTAGTGAAGCGTGAAAATATTGATGTTTGGTTTGCTTCCCCAGCTAAGCACCTTATTATGAATGATGAAGTGGTAGTTGTAGGAGCACAGATTGAACATGAACATGTGTTACGCAACATTGCTGCTACTAACGGTGTCGTTTTAGCTACTGGTGGTTTTGAAAATAATCAAGAAATGATTGAAGACTACTTAGGAGCTTCAAGATTGATTCCATTAGGGACGCTTTATAACAAAGGTATTGGTATTAAGTTAGGTAAAGAAGCTGGTGCGCAAATGTGGCACATGAACAACTTTGAATCACTTGGTTTATATCATGGAACTGCCTTAAAGGTTGCAGAAGGTGAACGAGGACAATTGCTTTTAGGTCATTGGCCAGCGGCAACTGATGGTAGTGTCTTCTTAGCTGGTGACGATGGTTCTCGTTACTGCTGTGAAGAAGAGACTAACCGTCATGGTCACGTATATAGTCATGGTTACTGGAGAACACCACAAAACCAAGATCATCCACACATTATTTTTGATCAAAAACAATATGCAAAATTTGCAGAAAAGGGTCCTGTTGCTGATGTTCTTGAGCGAATTATCAAGGCCGAAACTCTAGAAGAATTGGCAGAAAAAATTGATGCTAATGCCGAAGTATTAAGTCGTCAAATCAATGAATTTAACAAGTTCGTTGAGAATGGCTGTGATTATGCTTTCCACCGTGATCCAAAGACGATGGCTAAATTTGATGAAGTTGGTCCATACTACGCTTTGGCTGTTCAACAAACTGTTTTGAACACTCAAGGTGGACCTCGTCGTAATGCTCGTGCCGAAGTTGTTGCCCCTGATAATCAACCAATTCCTCACTTGTACAGTGCAGGTGAATTAGGTGGTGTTTCGGCTGGTCGTTACCAAGCTGGTGAAAACATTGCTGAATGTTTGATTTCAGGTAAGATTGCAGGTCAAAATGCTGCCTGGCCAAAGGAGAAAATTGCAGATATTGAGGTGGTTTCAACTACTGAATATGATGCTAATAGTGGGGCATCAGAAAGTGAAGCTACCAATGAACATGAGTTTACTACTGAAGACAACCAATATTTAGGTACTAGTGATGCTGGTATGGGTGGAACCATGACTGTTCGTGTAACTTTAGGTGAAAATAAAGCAATCGAACAAGTTGAGGTTTTGAAACAAACTGAAACCGGCATTGGTCAAAAAGCTATTCAAACTTTGCCAAACAAGATGGTTGAAGCAAATACTTATGAAGTAGATTCCGTAACCGGTGCTTCTGCAACTAGCCGTGCATTGAAAGAAGCGGTAAAGAAGGCAATTGAAAGTGCTGAATAAGTAATTTAGTCTTATATGCAAAAATCCCGAGCTTCCGAGCTCGGGATTCTTTGTATATAGCTTATTCAGGGAATAATTCATTGATTCGATCTTCGTCAGCACCGAACAACCAGGTGAGAATAAATCCTCCAGCATATGAAATTAGTAATGCAAGAAGGAAAAGCAATTGCTTACCAGGTTGCATGATCAAAAGACCAAACAAACCAGAAACACCTTGAGAAACTGTTCCTAAATGGAAGAGTGAGGCAGCAATTCCTCCAAAACCAGCTCCAAGTGAAGCAGTAATAAAGGCTTTACCTAGTGGAAGAGTTACTGCATACATCAAGGGTTCACCAACGCCTAAAACGGCAACTGGAATTGAACTCATTACGAGTTTCTTGAAACGCTTATTTTTGCTCTTGAAAAAGAGTGCAAGACCAGCACCAACTTGACCACCACCGGCCATCATTAAAATTGGTAAAAGATAGTTAATTCCATGGGTAGGGCCAGATGGATCGTTTAACATAACATGAATAGGTGTTAACGCTTGGTGTAAACCGACTGATACTAAAGCTAAGAAGCTTGAAGAAAGGAGGTAGCCACCAAACCAACTTAATTTGTTGTATAAAAAGTCCATTGCAATATAAATTGCATTAGTTAGCCATGATCCCACTGGTTGAAGGAAAACAACTGAGATCAGGGCACAGAAGATAAGGGTAATAATTGGTGTTAAGAAGGTATCAAGCACATTTGGCATGAATTTACGGATAGTTTTTTCAGTCCAGGCAATGAAAATACCCATAAATAATGCTGTAAGTAGCCCGCCAACACCAGCAACATAAGGTTTGTTAGTAATTGGCATGGAAACTGCTAGCGAAGATAGTGGGAAGGAAGCTAAACCAAGGTTTAAGCAGAATACACCACCGATTCCGCCAAGAATAGCTGTACCTTTAAATTCTTTAGCTGCATTCATACCAATAAAAATTGGGAGAAAGGCAAACAGACCCCAGCCGATAGTTTTAATGGTCAAATACCACCAGTCATTACTAAAGGCGCTGCCAGTTTGAAAATCGATAACGTTTGTAATACCGTTAACTAATCCGGCTGCAATAATACCAGGAAGTAAAGGAATAAAAACATTGGCAATGTGATGTAACCCTCGTTGAAGTGGTTTATCGTACTTAGCTTTTTGTGCTGCTTTATTTTTGGCAGCCTGTTCTTTGACTTCATCTAAAGCATTACCTTCTTCAGCTTCGCCGAGAGGCAAGCCGGTTAACTTGCTGAATTCGTTACCTACTTTAGTAACTTTACCCGGTCCTAAAACTACTTGAAGTGTATCAGCATTGACAACTCCAAGAACACCATCGATTTTCTTAATTCCATCGATATTTACCTTATTTAAATCTTTAACATGTAAGCGTAATCGCGTCATACAAATTAGATTAGCAGCAACATTTTCTGGCCCTCCAACTTTTTCGAGGATCTGTTCTGCCAATACTTGTTCTGTTTTACTCATAGTTATTTACCTCTAATTCAGTTCATTTAGTGCCCAAGCATAAGCTGTAGGAGCAACTTTGGCCCAGTATGTCCAATTATGATTGTCACCACTGTCTTTGATGAATTTTACTGAATATCCATTCTGTTTAAGAGTATCAACAAAGGACGTTACATCTTTAATAGGAACAGTACTGTCAGAAGAAGTCGATTCAACAAAGAATTTTACTTTCTTCGATTCTGGACTCATGTATTTAGTTGGGAACAAACTATCATAAACTTTATCTGACCAGTTAACCTTACCATCTGTAAATGCATGCATATTCATTCTTATTGGATTATCTTTTGGTAACTTTTGCCATACTGAAGGTGAGATCAGAACAGCCTTGCTCCAAATGTTAGGATATTTTAGAGCTAATCTAGCAGCACCATACCCACCCATCGAAATGCCACCGATTGCTTGGTGATCTGCATCAGTTAAAGTCTTATAGTTTTTATTAATTTGAGGAACTAAATCCTTAACAATGGCATCTTCCATTTGCATACCATCTTTTTGATTAACGTAGAAACTATTAAAACCATCTACAAAGACAACAATCATCTTCTTATGATTACGCTGGATAATTCCATCAAGAATTTGTTGGGAATTATATCTTTCTAGTAGGTTACGATGGTTTCCATATAAACCATGCATTAAATAAAGGACAGGGTATCTTGTATTGGCATTCGGATCATATCCTGCAGGAAGATAAACATCGTAATTCCAATCTAGATGGAGACTTTTAGAATACATTGTGGTGGTTGCCACGCTACTCTTATGACTAGTAGGTGTCGCTGATTTGTCGCTACAACCTGTTGCTAGTAGAGAGAGCATAATGACAGCAATACTTATAAAAAACGGTTTGCGTAATTTCATCTTTCTATACCTCATAATAAATAGAACGCTTACACATGATATTATAAGCCAAAGAAATAATATTTCAATATAAAAGATATAAATGCCTATATAAAGGAATTTTGTTTCTTATAAAAGGTTAGTAAAAGAGGAGCCGAGTAATAAATACGCGTTTTCATTTATACAGAGAAAAGCGCTTTAGTTTTTAAGAAAAGGTAAAGATGTCGTTTTGAAAAATAGATTTGGCCATTTTCTGCGTATCTAATATATGTAGGGGGATATTTTGCCTCTACTAATTTGTTACAGAAAGGTAGAATTTATGGCAGAAAAAGACAGAATCGAAAAAGTGTTTTTCCAGCACCCTGATGTTTTGCCGATGTCTTCAATGGTAACGTTTTTGGAGGAAGAGAGGCGATCGATCCCAGCAAATTGACCGCTAGAGAAACGGAAAGTCAGTTTAGCGATCATCAGGGCAGGCACCACACGCAGTATCGCGATCTGCTCATGAAATATAAGGAGGGCAAGCAGACGCTAGCCTTGTTTGGCATTGAGAATCAATCCAAGATCGATAAGATGATGCCGGTTAGAGTGTTGAACTACAATATTGCTTCTTATGCCAAGCAAGCTAGCTTAGGAGCTAAGAAGCTTTATCCAGTGATGACAATCGTGTTATACTTTGGTCAAAAGAAGTGGAATGCGAGCCGGCAGCTGGAGGATCTGTTTGATCTCAAGAACTATCCAGAGCTGAGGGAGTACATGCCTAAGCTTAAAATCAAGGTAGTAGACGTAGCGCATATGGACGAAGCAGAGCTTGAGAAGCTGAAGAGCGACTTCAAGCATGTAGCGCAGTATCTGACCAAGTGTTCAAAGAATGAAGCTTACGAGCCAGAAGAACCGACATTCCAGCATTTTGATGAATTTATGGATCTGATCAGCGAACTTGATCATAAAGGAGTAGACGAATTCCAGGAATGGATAGAAGCAAACGGAAGCGACGAGGTGAAGGACAAGATGATGAACTTTATAGATAGAGCTAAGGCAGAAGGAGAAACCAAGGGAGAAACTAAGGGAAGAAAAGAAGGTCTAGCGAACCTGATCATAGTATTAAACGAAAGCGGCTTTGAAGAAAGTCAAGTCTTTGAGAAAGCGAAGGCCCGCTATGGCAAGTACTTCAGCGATGAGGAAATCAAGCGCTTCATTGCGGAAACGAAGCTAGGCGCATAATTATTAAAAAATCACGAAAAAGAAGCAAGTAGACACGAGGCTGTGGACTACTTGCTTCTTTTTGCTATAAATATTTTTCGACAATGAACAAATTGATATATGTTTTTATATACATTTAATATGAGAAATAAAACAAAAAAAAAATTATCAAACTGGTTAGTACCACTTTACAATATAAGCGCTAAATGCTAGCATAATAAATGTAAAGAAAACGGATTCAAGGAGAGAATTATGCGAAAGATTACAGCTGAAGTTGCAAAACACATGGAAAAATTATCAAATGATGCAGGAGTAATTAGTGCCCTAGCAATAGATCAACGTGGCTCACTTAAACGAATGTTAGCTGAAGCTGCTAACAAGCCAGCAGATGAAACTACTATCGTTGATTTCAAGAAAGCTATTTCTAAGGAACTAACCCCATATGCTTCATCAATTTTGACCGATCCAGAATATGGATTGCCAGCAACCAAACTTAGAGATGAAAATTGCGGTTTATTATTAGCGTATGAAAAAACTGGTTACGACACGACTGAACCAGGTAGAATGTGTGATTTAATCGAAGATCAATCAGGTCTACGTATTAAAGAAGAAGGTGCGGATGCAATCAAGTTCTTGGTATACTATGATGCTGATGAACCAGACGCAATTAATGATAAAAAACGTGCCTTTGTTGAACGAGTAGGTGCTGAAGCTAAGGCAAATGACTTGCCACTATTCTTGGAGCTATTGACTTATGATGGCAACATGGAAGACGTTAAGAGTGCCGAATATGCGAAAGTTAAGGCTCATAAAGTTATTGAAGCAATGAAGGAATTTTCAGAACCACGTTATAATGTTAGTGTTTTAAAGGTTGAATTACCATTTAATCTTAAATACGTCGAAGGTTTTGCTGAAGGTGACGTAATTTACACTAGAGCTGAAGCATTGAATTTATTGAAGGAACAATCAGATGCGACTGATTTACCTTATATCTTCTTATCAGCTGGCGTAACTTCGGAAGAATTTATTGTTGAAATTAAAATGGCAGAAGAAGCAGGCGCACAATTTAATGGTGTCTTATGTGGTCGTGCAACTTGGAAACCAGCAATCAAACCTTTTGCAGCTGAAGGTGAAGAAGTAGGTAGCAAGTGGTTAGCTGAACAAGGTAAAGAAAATATTGAAAACTTAAACGCTGCTCTAAAGGGTGCAAAATCTTGGAAAGATAAGTTAACCGCAGAGTAGTTGCTTTAAAATGAGCTAGAGAAATTAATCTCTGGCTTTTTTCTTTTACGGAGCGTTCGAAAAAATAAATAGTAAAAAATTGTTGACAAGCATAATAATTTAATTAAAATAGTTATTAACAATTTAATTAATCGAAAACAAAGAAAAAGAAGAGTAGTTTAATCTAAGTTTTCAGCGAGTCTCGTTAGGTGCAAGGAGATAAATAGCGATTAAGCGAAGATCACTTTTGAGTTCAACTTCTTAATTTATTAGTAAGAAGGAGTGGGAGCACCCATTACAGTGCCTACGTATCGTCAGTTCTACTGGCTGCACGTGAAAAGATATTGCTAGTGATAGTAATATGAAAATAGGGTGGTACCACGCTGAAGCGTCCCTCAATCAGAGATATTCTGGTTGAGGGATTTTTTGTTTTCGGATAGATTATAGGGGGATGTATCATGAAAGATTCAACATCACAAAAGTTAACATGGAAAGGCTATTTAGTAGTTGCTTCTTTACTATTTGGATTGTTCTTTGGTGCTGGTAACTTAATTTTCCCACTCCATTTAGGGCAATTAGCAGGGAAAAATTGGGCAGTAGCTGCTGTCGGATTTTTAGTTACTGGGGTTCTATTGCCACTTCTGTCAGTTCTAGCAGTATCGATCACTCGTTCTGAAGGGGTTTTTGATATTGGTAAACCGTTGGGTACTGGTTTTGCCGTAGTATTTATGGTTTTGATTCACGCGACTATTGGACCATTATTTGGTACTCCAAGAACGGCTACGGTTTCGTTTACTGTCGGGATTGCGCCTTTTGTACCTAAAAATACTGATTCGATGTCATTGCTTATCTTTTCAGCTCTATTCTTTGTAGCTGCATTTGCTTTTTCTTACCACCAAAACAACATTTTGTCTAACATTGGTAAGGTATTAAATCCATTATTCTTATCATTATTATTCCTGGTTTTCGTGGTAGCATTTCTTAATCCTTTAGGAGATCCTCAAACAGCTCCCGTAACTTCAGCTTATCAACATTCAGCTTTAGTGAATGGCTTCCTTGAAGGGTATAACACGATGGATGCTTTGGCTGGTCTTGCCTTTGGTGTTACTGTGGTTACCGCAGTTCGAGGCATGGGATTCAAAGATTCTAAGAGCCTTTCAAAAATTGTTGCTCAATCGGGAATTGTAGGTGTAGCTGCCATCGGGTTCATCTACTTATTATTGATCTTAATGGGAGCTATGTCTTTAGGGCATTTTAAGCTTTCCGAAAACGGTGGGGTAGCTTTTAATCAAATCGTTAACGTTTATGGTGGTGTATTTGGTCAAGCGCTATTAGCATTACTGTTGACAGTAACGTGCTTGACTACTGCTGTAGGTTTAGTAGCAGCCTTCGCCCAAGACTTCCACAAACATTTCCCAAAAATTAGCTACCATACTTGGTTGTTCTTGAGCTGTTTTTCATCATTCTTAGCTGCTAACTTTGGTTTGGACCAAATCATCGCTTGGTCAACCCCAATGTTGATGTTCTTATACCCATTGTCAATGGTTTTAATTCTTTTATCCGTTTGTTCGCCACTATTTAATAAAGCAGGGGTAGTATACTTCTTTGTAATCGTGTTTACAGTAGTTCCAGCTTTAGGGGACATGATTGTTGCTTTCCCAAGTGTGGTAAGCAAGAGTCAATTTGGACTTGCCGTGGCTGGCGTAAGAAGTCACTTGCCACTTGCTGATATGGGCTTATCATGGTTAGTTCCAGCCTTGGTTGGCTTAGCAATTGGTTTAGCAGTGTATTATGCTAGAAGAAAAAACGTTCCTGAAGGACAAGTTAATTAACTCTGACCATAAAAAAGACCCGAAAGGGTCTTTTTAAATGCCATAATAAATTGGAAGATCTTGATTGAAGGACATCAATTGGACATAATCATGTTCCGCATCGATATTAAATTCTGTAAATGAAACGTTATTTACAGCACCTATTTTTTCAATCTTAACGTTCAAAAGAGCCGCCATAAAAGCTCTAATGGTAAAACCATGGCAAACTACCATAACGGTTTGATCTGAATGTTTGACCTTAATTTCATCATAAAATGAACGAACACGATCGATTACATCTTGATAGCTTTCAGCGTTTTCTGCATATTTTAGGTAATTATTGCCAATTAAACCAACAAAATCAAAAGCATCTGGATATTTTTGGTATAGTGGCGTTGCATGTTTACCTTCCCACGATCCGAAGTTCATTTCAAGTAAACGCTTGTCAGTAATAATATCTTTTTCATGATTGGTAAGAATCTCAGCAGTTTGAAACGCTCTTTTTAGTGGGCTAGCGTACACTTGATCAATTTGATCGAGCTTTAATTTAGGGTAAATCGCTGCTGCTTTTTCAATCCCTGCCTCACTTAGTTCTGGGTTGCTTTGTGCTCCTGAGATTATATCATTTAAGTTGTGATTGCTAATGCTATGTCTTACTAAGATTAATTTCATTGGGTTAAAAAATCCTTTCTGTTATCACTTAAAACTATAACTAGACATGTATTAGCTGTCAATGAAAGCTTTTACATTTGATAATTTTGTAGCATAATAAAAATAGCTTAACATTAGAGAGTAGGAACTAAAAATGAAGCCATATTATTACATTATTATTTTTGTACTTTTCTTGATTTACCTTGGCTTTGAAATTTATTTCAAGCAACGAACTCAGAAAAACACAATTAGATTGATAGATAGTTTGAAAAATGGTGATTTTAAAACTTTTAATAGTTTAATTGACGATCCACAAGTAAAGAAAACAGTTTCTGCCTATAATCGTTTATCTTTAACTTTTAATGCTGCTATTGCCCAGAATATGTTAGCTAAAGCAGATGAGGCTTTTGATGAAGTAGCAAACTTGAATTTAACAAGTGAGCAAAAAATTGGATTTTTTGGCAATGCCTTAAACTACTATATTGGTCTTAAGAATAAGGAAAAAGCAAAAATCTGTTACGAAAAAATTAAATCAGTTAAACGCAATGCGACTCAAAAAGAGTACCTGATGACCATTTATGAAGTAATGGTTGAAAATCAAACTACTAAAAAATCAATTATTGAACAGCGGTTGAACCATGAACCTGATGAACAAAAACTAGCAGATTACTATTTACTAGAACACATTTATCAGTTGGAAAATAATCATGAAAGGGCTAAAGAATGTGAGCGCTTAGCCGAGAAACTGGCGTCACAGCTACAATAGCATTATAATAGCATTTGTCGGTATTTTGATAGGTGCTATTTTTTTAGACAAAATACTAAATCATATTCTATTTTACATGAGATAATGTTATACTGAATTTGTAAGTGGTACTAACCAGTTAAGGAAAGAGGAACTGATATGGCAAACCCGCTTTATCGTGAGTTGATGGAACGACTCGAAAAAGAAATTAGAGAAAAATATGCTCCTAACGAGCAGCTTCCTAGTGAACGAGATATGGTAAAAAAATATAATGTCAGTCGGAGTACGATTCGTCTTGCATTGGGCGATTTAGAACAACGTGGCATTATTTATCGTTTACATGGGAAAGGGACGTTTGTATCTTCTTACTTTTCCGATCAGACTAGTTTATCAGCTACTTATTCATTTAGTAAACTTAGTGGAAATGGCTTTAAACCAAGTACGCAGAACATTTCTTTGGGATTAATTGCTCCAGATGAAGAGATTGCTAAACAGTTGAATTTGGCACCAGGCGAAAGGGCCTATGAATTAACACGTTTGCGCTTATCAAACGGTGAACCATTCTTGTATAGCAAGACCTATCTGCCTGAGAAGATATTCCCTGATTTTGTGTTAGATGATGTTGAACATGATTCACTTTATGATGTAATGCAGAAGAAATATCAGCAAATTAGTGTACTGGCATTCGAAGATATTAAGGCGGTTAACCTTGACGCAAGAGTAGCAAAAATTCTTGAAGTCAATGAAGGGGATGCGGCAATGAAAATTTATCGGCGTACGATTAACGATAAGAATGTATCCGTCGAATATACTAAAGCCTTTGCCCGTGGAGATAAGTTTATTTATCAATCAAAGCAGTATAATAATATTTATTAGTTTATGAGGTGTAAAAATGTTTGAAAAGACCGATGAAGAATTAAAAGCTTTAGGTGCAGATATTACAACTAGAGAAATTGCTCAGCAACCTGATTTATGGCGCCAAACTTGGGATATTTACCAAAATAAAAAGGCTGAAATTGAAAACTTTTTAGCAAATATTCATGAAAAGTTTGGCAAAGTGAAAGTAATCTTCACTGGTGCAGGGACTAGTGCATATGTTGGTAACACAGTAATGCCTTACTTGAGAAAACATAGCGATCGTAGTAAATATGACTTTGAAGCAATTGATACCACTAAGATTGTTTCTACTCCAGAAGATTACTTGGAAGAAGAAACACCAACGATTTTAGTATCATTTGCTCGTAGTGGTAATTCACCTGAATCAGTTGCAACTGTAGAAATTGCTAAGCAAATTGTAAAGAATTTATATCAAATTGCAATTACTTGTGCACCAGAAGGCTTTTTAGCAAAAGATTTGCAGGATGATCCTAATGGCTTAGTATTATTAATGCCAGAAAAGTCACTTGACTTAGGTTTTGCAATGACTGGTTCATTCTCATGTATGTCGCTTGCCACTTTGTTGGTCTTCGATACCACTTCAGAAGAATTGAAGCACGAATATGTTGAAAAGATTGCTAAAATGGGTGAGGAAGTCGTTGCTCGTGAAGCAGATGTTCAAGCTTTAGTAGATACTGATTTTAACCGTATTACCTATATTGGTAGTGGTGCTCTAGGCGGGTTAGCAGAAGAAGCTAGATTGAAGATTTTGGAATTGACTGCAGGTAAAGTAGCCGCATTATTTGACACTTCTATGGGTCTTCGCCATGGTCCTAAATCATTCTTAGATGATAAAACGATTGTATTCGACTTTGTTTCAAATAATACTTACACTCGTCAATACGATTTAGACATTCTTGATGAAATCAAGGGGGATGAAATTGTACCTTTAGTAATGGGTGTTGGTCAAAAGAAAACTGATCAAGACTTTGATGGTAAATTCTTTGCTTTCAGCGAATCAGAATTATTACCAGATGCATATGTTGCTTTCCCAGACATTATGTTTGCACAAACAATTGCACTTTTGACTTCAATTAAGGTTGGTAACACTCCAGATACGCCTTCACCAACAGGAACAGTTAACCGTGTCGTAAAAGGTGTAACCATTCATGAATACAAAAAGTAGTAGGTAAGATTATGACTTATTACATTCATGCAGATAAATTTTTCCTAGAAAATCGAACTGAAAATGGCGGCTATCTTGAAGTTACTGATGATGGCAAGTTTGGCTTCTATTATCCAGAAGCTGACAAGCCAGAAGGTGAAATTCGCGACTATACTGGCAAGTGGATTGCTCCTGGGTTAGTCGATACCCACATCCATGGCTCAGTCAAAGAGGACGTCATGCACAGCGACTGGGACGGCATCAACAAGCTTTCTGAGGCTTTGCTCAGTGCCGGCGTAACCTCATGGCTGCCAACCACCATCACGGCAGCTGACGAGACCCTGACCGAGATTTGCCGTATGTTTGCCGCTCATCGAGGCGAAGAGACGGGAGCCAAGATTCAAGGAATCCATTTTGAAGGACCGTTCTTTACCGAAGAGCATGCAGGAGCTGAGAACCCTAAGTACATGCTCGATCCTGACATCGAAGTCTTTAACAAGTGGCTTGAAGCTTCAGATGGCATGCTTAAGAAGATCTCGATGGCACCTGAGCGCAAGGGCTCTAAGGAATTCATTCGTCAAGCAGTTGAGGAAGGCGTAGTCGTTGCCTTAGGGCACTCCAGCGCTAGCTTTGACGAAGCGGTGGCTGGGATCGAAGCCGGAGCCAGCATGTTCACCCATACCTTCAACGGCATGCCTGATCCTGCTCACCATGGCACGACGAT